>JAWRKD010000166.1:0-16237 GCA_040307135.1 Desulfovibrionaceae bacterium | reverse complement strand
ATCGCTGATGAAGAGGCGCGCGCCCCGGGCCTGGGCCGCGGCCACCACGGCCGGATCTGGCCGGTAGCCCTCGGGACAGGCCAGGGCCAGCTCGAAGCCATAGAGCGCGGCCGCGTCGATGAAGGCGTGCGCCATGTTGTTGCCGTCGCCCACCCAGGCCACGCGCAGGTTGCCCAGGTCGGGCGTGCGCTCATACATGGAGAGCACGTCAGAGAGCACCTGGCAGGGATGGTGTTCGTCGGACAGGGCGTTGATCACCGGGATGGAGCTGTAGAGCACGAGGGTCTCCAGCTTTTCCTGGCCGAAGGTGCGCACCACCATGCCGTCGGCGTAGCGCGACAGGCAGCGGGCCGTGTCCTTCAGGGGTTCGCTGCGCCCCAGCTGGGACTCCACCGGAGTCATGAAGATGGTCTGGCCGCCCAGATGGCGCACGGCCACCTCGAAGGAGACCCGGGTGCGGGTGGAGGACTTCTCGAAGATGAGGATGATCACCCGGCCGTCCAGGGTCCGGGTGCGGATGTTGCCGTCCTTCATCTCCTTGGCCCGGCGCAGGATGTTCCAGGCGTCGGCGGAGGTCAGGTCGGCGATGCGCAAGAGGTGTCTGGGCATGGCGGCTCCTTGCAGGCCGGGCGCTCCCGGCCGGGAAAGCCGCCATATTGCCCCACGGTTCCGCGATTGTAAAGACCGGGAATCCCGGGCTCAGGCCAGGGCCTGCTCCGCGGCGGCCTCGGTGAGGGCCTCCATCTCCGGGCCGTGGTCCAGGCCCGCCAGGTGCAGCAGGGCGTGGGCCAGGAGCCGGGCCAGGTGGAGCCGCGGGTCCTGGCCGTAGAGCCGGGCCTCGCGCAGGCAGACCGCGGGCGCGAGCGCGATCTCGCCCAGGACTCCATCCTCTTCCGCAGGAAAGGCCAGGACGTTGGTGGGACCGGCACAACCCAGGCAACGCAGGTTCAGGCCGGCCATGGCCGCATCATCCACCAGGGCCAGGGTCAGGTCCCCGGACAGGCCCAGGGTCTCCATGAGCCGCTCCAGCAAGGCCGTGATTTCGAAGCGCGACAGGGGCAGCGGCGGGGCCAGGAGCACGCCGCGCTCAATGGCGATCATGGCCCTTCTCCGTCTGGTCGTGCAGGTCATAGGCCTGGACGATGCGGCCCACCAGGGGGTGGCGGATCACATCGTCCTCGTTGAAGCGGATGAAGGCGATGCCCGGCACGTTCCGCAGGACGTGCGCGGCCTGCACCAGGCCGGAACGGCTGGAGGACGGCAGGTCGATCTGGGTCACGTCGCCGGTGACCACGGCCCGCGAGCCGAAGCCCAGGCGCGTCAGGAACATCTTCATCTGCTCGGGCGTGGTGTTCTGGGCCTCGTCCAGGATGACGAAGGCGTCGTTGAGCGTGCGGCCGCGCATGAAGGCCAGGGGGGCCACCTCGATGATCCCGGTCTCCAGCATCTCCTGGACCTTGCGGAAGTCGAGCATGTCGTGGAGCGCATCGTAGAGCGGCCGCAGATAGGGGTTGATCTTCTCGGCCAGGTCGCCGGGCAGGAAGCCGAGCTTCTCGCCCGCCTCCACCGCGGGCCGGGTGAGCACGATGCGCTTGACCTCGCGCCGGGTCAGGGCGGCCACGGCCGCGGCCACGGCCAGATAGGTCTTGCCCGTGCCCGCCGGGCCGATGGCGAAGACCAGGTCGCTGGTCTTGATGGCGGTGAGGTAGTCGCGCTGGGTCAGGGTCTTGGGCGTCACGGTGCGCTTGGCCGAGGCCGTATAGACGCTGTCGCGGAACACGGCGTCCAGGTCCGTGGCGGGATCGCGGGCCAGCATGCGGCAGGCGCTGTCCACATCCTGGGGATGCACCGGGCGGCCCTTCTGGAGCAGGCCATAGAGCTGCGTGAGCACGGCCTCGGCCAGGTCCAGGCGCTCCTCGCTGGCGGCCGTGAGGGTCAGGCGTCCGCCGCGGCTCTCGATGGAGACCCGGGCCTTGTCCTCCACCATGCCGAGGTTGGCGTTCTGGGGTCCGAAAAGCTGCCCGGCCAGGGCCGCGTCGTCGAACTCCAGGACCCGGCTGTGCTCCTTCCTGCGTCCGGCCATGCTACCTCCTGCGCGCCCGCATCCAGGCGCAGGCCCGGCGTTCCAGCCAGTCCACGGCCTCGTACAGGGCTGCGCCCAGGATGCTCATGCCCAGGATGCCGATGAACATGCCCACGTAGTCCATGCGGCCCCAGGCGTCCATGATGAGATAGCCCAGACCCTGTTGGGTGGCAAAGGATTCCACGAAGAAGAGCACGGCCACGGACACCCCTGTGCCGAGACGCAGGGCCGTGAAACCGTGGGGCAGAGCCGCGGGCAGATGGACGTCCCAGAGGATGTCCCATTTGCCCCCGCCCAGGGAGCGCACCGAGTCCACATACCTGGGATGCACGGCCCGCACCCCGTCCCGGGTGGTGACCAGGATCTGGTAGCCCAAGATCAGGGCGATGACCGCCACCTTGGCCCCGTCGCCCAGGCCCAGGAGCACCAGGAACACGGGCAGGAAGACGATCTTGGGGATGGGATAGGTGAGGAGCACGAAGGGACCGAACAGGGCGTCGGCGCGGCGCGAGCCGCCCAGGACCAGGCCCAGGGGAAAGGCCAGGCCGAAGGCCAGGAACATAGCCGCCAGGGCGCGCAGGGCGCTGGCCTGGAAATGGCCCCAGAACTCCGGTCCGCCCAGGGCCAGGACAAAGGCCCCGGCCACTTCCAAGGGGGGCGGCAGCACGGCCGAGCCCAGGCCCGCGGACAGGACCTGCCAGACCAGGCCCAGGACCAGGGCCACCAGGCCGTAGCGCGCCGTCTTGCGCCAGAGCCCGCTCACCACAGCTCCTCCGCGCTCTTGCGCAGGGAGCGCAGCAGATCGAAATAGGCGTCGGCCTGGCGGTAGCGCTCCTGGCCGAAACCGGGATTGTCGAAGCTGGCGGCCACGGTGGAGGGCCGTCCGGCCAGGACCAGGATGCGGCGGCCCAGGAAGGCGGCCTCCTCCAGGCTGTGGGTCACCAGGACGAAGGGCACCCGCCGCCTGCGCCAGACCTCCAGGAGGATGAGCTGGAGCTTTTCGCGGGTGAGGGCGTCCAGGGAGGAGAACGGCTCGTCCATGAGCAGGAGCCGGGGCCGGGTGACGAAGGCCCGGGCGATGGCCACCCGCTGCATCTCCCCGCCGGAAAGCCGTCCGGGCCAGTCGCGGCCGCGGCCTCCCATGCCCAGTTCGGCCAGCTGCTCTTCGGCCCGGGCCAGGCGTTCGGCCCGGCCCACGCCGCGGAACTTGAGGCCCAGGGCCACGTTCTCGGCCACGCTCTTCCAGGGCAGCAGGCCGTAGTCCTGGAGAATGATGGAGATGTCCGGGCTGGGCCCGCCGATTTCGCGGCCGTCCAGAAGCACGCGGCCCGCATCGGGCCGGGACAGGCCGCACAGAAGATAGAGGAGCGTGGTCTTGCCGCAGCCCGAAGGCCCCACCACGGCCAGGGTCTCGTCCCCGTCCAGGGCCAGGGAGACGTGCTCCAGAATGACGCCGCCGGGATGGGCCTTGCGGATGCCTTGGGCTTCCAGCATGGGGCTCACGGCCGCGCGAGGACCGCGCGCCCGTAGGGCAGGCGCTGCTGAAGCAGGCCGCGTTCGAGCATCCAGTCCTGGACCGCGTCCATTTCGGCCGGGGTGGGCGGTTTGGGGTTGGGGAACGGCGGCGCGGGGAAGCTCTCGGCCAGCGGCGCGGGCAGGCCGCAGGTCTGGATCATGAGCGGCCGGTAAGCCTCGGAATTTGCGCGCAGGCGCTGCACGGCCCCGGCGTAGGCCGCCAGGAAGGCCGGCAGCTTCGGGGCCAGGCGCTGATGCAGACAGAGCACGGTGAGCGGCAGGTTCAGGTTCTCATCCGTGGCCACCACGGCCCCGCCCTTGAGCACGTTCAGCGAAACCAGGGGCTCGGGCAGCAGGGCCAGGTCGATCTGCCCCGTGGCGAGCATCTGGAGCCGGAGCGGGAACTTCTTCACCTCCACGCGGTTGAAGTAGTTCCGGGGCAGCCTGCGCTCCTCCTGGATGCGGTCCAGGAGGAACTCGATGATCGTGGAGTTGGACAGGCCCAGGCTGGCCCCGCGCAGGCCGGACAGGGTGTCCGCGCCGCGCTGGGGCGAGGTGACCAGGGCGAACATGGGGTGGCCCGGGGTGGTGCGGTAGCAGACCAGGACCACGGGCATGGGCACGCCCGCGCGCAGGAGCAGGAAGGCCGCCACCAGGTCCCCGAAATAGCCGTCGATGCGCCCGGCCTGGGCGGCCATGTCCCGCTCCAGGGCGCTCTGGAAGGGCACCAGTTCCACGTCCAGGCCCTGGGCCTTGAACAGGCCGTCGGCCGCGGCCACCTGCAGGGGCAGGGCGTCCAGCACCGGCAGCACGCCCAGGCGCAGGGGTTCGGCCCGGCCCGGCGCGGACGCCAGACAGCAGAGAACCAGGGCCAGGACGCTGAAGGTGCGGGCAAGAACGCGGCTCATGGGGATGGAAGCTTACGTCTTTCCCCGCGTTCCAGCAAGAGCCCGCAGCCCGCGCCTCAGCGTTTGGCCAGGGTGTTGTAGGCCTGGACAACGGACTCGCGCCAGCGCAGCCGGGCCAGGACCCGGGCCAGGATCAGGGGGGCCGGGACGTTCTCGAACTCGCCGCGGCCCGCCATGGAGCGGATCTCGGCCGCGGACTGGGGACCCACGTGCACCAGGAGCAGGCGCACGGCCTGGCTCGCGCCCAGGCCCAGGCGGTCCAGGCCGCCCTTGAAGTTCTCCAGCCGCTCCAGGAGCGCGGCGTCGCGGCTTCCCGTCTCCCCGCCCTCGCGGAGCGCAGCCTGCCGCAGCCGGGGCAGGACCGCGGCCAGCGGCAGCTCGCGCAGCCGGGCCACCAGCCCGCGCAGCCGTTCCAGGGCCTCCAGGGCGGCCGGCCCCGCGGCGCTGCGGGCCAGGTTCTGGGAGGCGCGTTCGAAGCGCGTGAGCATGTCGGCCATGGACAGGCGCAGGCCCTCCTGGGTCTTGAACAAGGCGGCCAGGGCCTCGTTGATGGGCTGGACCAGGGCGAAAAGCTCCTGCTTGGCGGCCGGGGTCTCGAGTACGGAGTTGAAGAACTGCACCGCCCGGTCCGTGCCGCCCAGGATGCGGGCCAGGCCCGGGTCCGGCTCCTGGAGCTGCTCCAGGGCCTGGATGTCGTGCACCAGGTCCAGGGCGCTCACGCGCCGCCGCTCCAGGCTCAAAGCCGCGCGCAGGGCCTGGATGTAGTTCTCGCCCAAGGCGGCCAGCACGGCCCGCAGGGCCGGCTCGTCGCTGCGGCGCACGCCCTTCTCCATGGCCTCCAGACGCCCGGCGAAGTCGTCCAGCAGCGCCCGGCACTTGGCCGCGCGGGGGTCCTGGCCGTGGGAGCCCGCGCTGAGCACGCAGAGGTCCACGAAGGCGCGCATCTTCTCCAGGTTGCGGCCCAGGGCCGAGGGCTGCTGCTCGAGAAAGCCCTTGCCCAGTCCGGCCAGGAGGCAGATGCGGTTGAGGCGGGCCAGGACCTCGTTGCGCACGTCGCCGCCCTCGTTGCGCACCAGGGCGTTCTCGCGCGGGCGCTTGACGGTCACGGCGTTCTTGTTGAAGCGCCGGAGCACGGAATACTCCCAGTTCACCCGGCGCTGGAGGAAACGCAGAAAGTCCACGGGCTGGGAGTTCTTGAGACGGGCCAGGATGACCTGCACCCCGGGGTCCGCGTCGCGCTCGCCGCTGTGCAGGCTGGCCCGCACGAGGGCCAAGTCCTCCACCATGGAGGACTGGAAATCGGCCAGCACCAGCTCCAGCAGGAACTGCGGGGACTGGGCCGGGCTCACGTCCAGGGAGCCCTTGAAGCGGTCCAGGTCGGCCAGAAGCCGCGCGTCCTTCTCGCCGTCCTCGCCGAAGCCGGCGGCCTGCATGGACTTGAGCACCGAGCGCAGGAGCTGGCGGGGACTCACCTCGCCCAGCCGGGCCAGCTCGAACTCCAGGGCCTCGCACTCCTCGCGCACAGCCTCGGGGCAGGCGGCCTTGACCCGGTTCAGGGTATCCACGGGCCAGCGCAGGGCGTGCTCCAACTTCAGGCTCTCCCCGCCCTGCATGGCCTGGGCCACGGTCTCAAAGGCCTCGGCATAGGGCGCCAGGGTCTTCCACAGAGCGCCGCGGCCCTCCCGCGAGACCAGGTTGCGGTCCAGGAACAAGGCGGCCCGCAAGGGATGGCGGAAGAGCCCGTCCACGTCCACCTCGTCGGCCATGAGCGCGGCCAGGGCGTCCAGGTCGTTCTGGAGAAAGGCCTCGGGCCGCTTCTCCCGCGGCAGGGCGTCGTAGTGCTGGATCCGCCCGGCCAGGCGGTCCGAGAGCACGTCGAGCATGATGAGGATGTTGGGGGCGTCCGGGTTGGGGCCGTAAACATTCTTTTCCAGATCGCGCAGGATGTCCGCCACCTCGCCCAGGAGCTTGTCCGCCTCGGCGGCCAGGGCCGGGGTCTCCGCGGCCACGCCCGCCCGGACGAACTCCAGGTAGCGCAGGACCTTGCGGATGTTGTGGCCGATCTTCTTGGGGTTCTTGAGAATGAAGTCCCCGCCCAGGCCCGAGAGCTTGCAGAAGCGTTCCAGTCGCGCGCCCACCTGGTTCAGGATCTCCTGGCCCAGGGCGCTGCCGCGCACGGGCTCCCAGGCGTTGAACTCCCAGAGGTACTGCTGGCCGGAGTCCACGTTGCGCAGGACAAAGACCGAGCTGCCCTCCTCCTGCTCCTCGCTCAGGTAGAAGGAGCCCTCGGCCAGGCGCAGCCGGGTGTTCTCGCCCACGCCCCAGGCCGCCAGGCGCTGGGGAGCCACCCGCAGTTCCTCGGCCCGGCGCGGCCAGGACAGGACCAGGTCGCCGCTGCGCTCCACGTTGGACAGGTCCTCGCGCAGCAGGTCCTGGTGCAGGACCAGGTCCCCGCGCACGAGCAGGCGGTGGGTGAAGCTCTTGTTGCGCACGCGGGCGTTGCGGGCCACCAGGCTGCCGCGCACCTCGCGCACGTCCGGAATGACCCAGAGGCTCTTCACGTCGTCGGCCAGGACCAGGTCCCCGAGCCAGAATCCGGCCCGGTAGAGGATGCCGACCTTCCTGGTCTCCGGGTCCTCGCCCACGCGCGTCTTGGCCGAGAGCACGTCGAGAAAGGAGCGCCAGCGCTCGGCGTTCTCCTCGGTGTCCGCAATGGCCGCGCCGTCCAGGAACGGCACGGTGTAGCCCCCGGACTTGGAGCTGATGGCGATGCTTTCGAGAAAGCGTTCCCTGGTCATGCCGCTGCGCGTCGGGCGATCCGGTTCGAATTCGGGACCGAGACGTCCCCCATCAAATAACGGAATGGGCTACTGATTTTCCGTCGCCTTGGTCAAGAGCGTCACGTTATTTTTTGTGAAGAATCCGTCAAATCCCTCGAATCGCTGGATGTATTCATTGACCAGCAGCGTGTGCGGCGAGGGCCGCCCAAAGGTCTGCCGGAGCCCCTCGGCGGGCGAACCCACCAGGCCCACCAGGAACTCCATGCCGTCGGCCTTGAGCGCCTCGAAGACCTCCTCGATCTCCTCGCAGCGGAAGGCCACGTGGTGCACCCGGCGGCCGTAGTTATGGATGTACTGTTCCGTGGGGCCGGAGGAGCCGTCCGCGGAATAGGGCTCGATGCCCGAGGTGAAGACCATGGCGAAGTCCCGCTCCGAAAGACGAGCCACGTTGGTGATGGAGTTGAGCGGCTCCACATAGACCGCGAAATCGAAATGGTAGCCGGTGAGGCCCATGAACTCCAGGATGGCCGGGTCGCGGTCCTGGGCATGGACCCGCGTGGCGGCGTGGTCCAGCTCGAAGATGCGCGCCAGGTGGGGCTTGTCCGGCTTGGACAGGCGCAGGTCCAGGTCGCGGCAGCCGCCGTGGCGGAAACGGCCGGGCGCGCCCTTCCACTGGATGACCCCGGTGGAGTTGCCGGTGTACTGCGAGGGCGCGGTCTGGATGAAGCGGTAGGTGTCGGTCTCCACCGGCGCCGGGGTCAGGAAGCGGGTCCCGCGTTTGGCCTGGGCCGCCACGTAACGGTCCAGGTCCGCGCAGCCGAAGACGAAGGTCTCCAGCCGGGTGTTGGGCCGGTGCATGGACTTGGGCCCCAGGTTGTAGGCCCGGAAGGGGCCGTGGACCGAACGGGTCTGCACCAGGACGCGCACGTCCCCGGGCGTGTTCAGGAGACAGCAGCGCTCGCCCCCGGCCTCGAAGGCCGCCTCGGGCGCGCAGGAGGTGCGCGCCAGGAGTTCGGCCGCGGCCTCCTCGAACTGCGCCGGCTCCACGCCGATGACCACGGCCTCCAGGCCGCCCACCAGTCCCTCCAGGCCCAGGCGGCGGCGCTCGGCCAACGCGGCCTCGGTCCCCTGCCGCAGCAGGCTGTCGTCATTGTGAAAGGCGCTCATGGTCCTCCCCGGGACTAGGCCAGCCCCAGACGTTTCATGGTGAGCAGGCGCTTGCCGCAGGCGGCCACGATGCCGGCCAGCTCCTCGCGCTCCGGCAGGGAGCTGCCCTGCACGGCCTGGAGCAGAACGCGCACCCGCTCCTCCTGCTCCAGGTAGGCCGAGACCACCTCGCGGGAGTCCCGCAGGGAGAGCAGCCGCGCGGTCCACTCCAGGCCCTCGCCATAGACCAGGCGGGAGGCCATGCTGGCGGCCAGGATGGCGGCCTGGTGCGGTCGCGGCAGCCGCTCCAGGAGGCGCTCCCCGTACGCCCGGGCCAGCACCGGCGGGCAGTAGTCCAGGAGCAGGGCGCGCAGTTCCGGGTCCTCGGCAAAGGGCTCCGCGTCCCGGATGAAGAGGGCCTCGATAAGGCCGGTGAGCCCGTTGATGGCCAGGGAGATGTCCCGGGAAATGACCGAGGCCGGGCGGCGGCCGTTGTTCAACCGGTATTCGGAGAAAAGCAGCCGGGCCTCGTCGCGGGCCCGCCGCCGCAGGATGTCCAGGACCTCGGCCACGAACGGCTCGCGGATGGCCAGGAACTCCTCCTCGTCCAGGGCCAGGGCCGCCAGGACCTCGTAGGAGGAGCAGATGACCCCGGTCTTGTTGGCCGAGGGCCCGGGCACCAGGAGCACCCCCGCCTGCTCCAGCCCGGTGGCGGCCTCGGGGCTGAAGTAGAGATTGGCGGCCTCCACGGCCACCCGGCAGGACGGCCTGCCGTCAGGCAGGAGGAAGCGCGTCCAGTTGCGGGCGTTCATGGCTCCGGGCCTGCCGCCGCAGGGCAGGAAAAGGTCCGCGGCCATGCGGTTATGAGCGTCGTCGCGCAGCCGCGCGCCCTGGTCCGTGGCCGCGGAGACCACCTGGCCGTCCCTGCCGTGCAACCGGGCGGGGTCGAAGGCCGCGATGTTGGCCCCGGCGTCGGCCAGCCGGAGCAGCTCGGCGTGGTCCAGGCCCTCGGGGTCCAGGGCCGCGCCGTGGCCGTCGGACACGGAAAGGACCTTCACCGCCTCCCCGAACTCGCGGAACAAGATGCGCAGCGCATTGGAGGCCACGTCCCCGGCCGGTCCGCCGGTCATCTTCAGGCTGAAGCTGCGGCGGCGCGGGTCCAGGCCCACGGCGCGCAGGGCTTCCTCGGCAAAGACCGCCACGCCCTCGCTGGTGACGCCGTACTCCTTGTGGTTGATGCCCGTGCGCGGCTTGGAGCTCATGAAGGCCCGGGGCCAGGGATAGCCGCGCCGGGCGGCGCGGTCCACGATCCACTCGATGTGCCGGGGTTCGATGCGTTCGTCCGGCCCCAGGAAGAGGATCTCGTCGCGTCCCAGGTAGTCGGCGCTGCCCGGCGCCGGCCGGGCCAGATCCAGGAGCGCGTCCACCGTGGCCTTGAGGGCCAGGTCGGCCTCGGCCCGGGGACCGAGCACGATCACGGCCTTGGCCCCGCCCTCGGGGATGTCCTTGTTCTTGAGGTGCTGGGCCCGGGCCAGGGCCACGGCCTCGGACAGGACCCGGCCGCTCTCGCGTTCGAACTGCACCAACCCGCGCGTGGGCACCAGGCGCAGGCCGCCCCGGGCCATGTCGCTGAAGCGGGCGTGGAAGGCGAAACTGCCCGGGCCGTGGACGTAGAACAGGCCGAAGGGCCGCTCCTGGCCGTCCTCGGCGGGCAGCACGGCCGGGTTCAGGCAAAAGCCCAGGCCGCAACGGCCCTGACGGTAGTAGTTGGTGCGCAGCACGGCCTGGATGAAGTCCAGGATGGTCAGGAGCACGCTGCGTTCCAGGTCGCCGGGGATCTCCTCCAGCTCCCGGCGCAGCCGCTCCACCCTTCCGGCCAGACCGCGTCGTCCGCCGGGCCGAAAGCGGTCCTCGAAACAGGCCAGCAGGCTCCGGGCCGGGCCGGGATTGTCCAGCACGGCTGCGGCGATGCGCTGAAAGGGGTAGAGTTCCCCGTTGCCCGGGGTAAGAACCTGGTGGGCGAACTCGCAGGCGGCCTGGAAGAACTGCGCCTGCCGCAGTTCCAGGCCCTGTTCGGTCAGGGGCTCCAGCCCATGGAAGGCGAACCACTTGATGAGCTCAAGCTGGCGTTTGAGCCGGGCCCAGCGTCTGCCGCCCGGACTGAGCCGGGAACGGGCCCGGTCCACGTAGAAGCTCATCACCGCCACCCGGCCCTTGGCCCCGCGGTCGAAGGAGTCGCCGTAGGCCCGGACGAGCTCCACTCCCTCGCGCAGAAGCACCTTGCAGGCCAGCATGAGCAGGCCGCGCTCCGGCGGCTCGCGCATGGCCACCACGATGCGGTCCTGGCCGGGGTGGGCGCGGGCGTCCAACTGGACCAGGACCTCCTCGCTCTCCTCCAGGCACTCGCAGGTGGCGAAATGCCGGGCCGCGCGCAGGGGCTCGAACTTCTCCACGTAGTCGCCCGAGGCCGAGGCCAGGAACTCCGCGAACCCGTCGCGTTGCCCCGGCTCCACGAGCCGGTAGTCCCGCACCAGGTCCAGGGCCTTGGCGAAGCGCGGGCCGGTGATGTCGCACAGGGACTGCGGCCCCATGAGGAAGGTGTCCAGGCGCAGGGAGCGGTCGTGGCTGGCATAGAGCCGGGCCGTCTGGATGGACTGGTCGGCCAGGCCCTCCATGACGCCCAGGAGCACCTTCAGGTCGCCGCCCGGGGTGATGGCCGTGATGCGGGTGCCGCAGGGGCTCTTGAGCACCAGTGCCTGCCGGCGGTCCAGGGAGCGCGAGGCCAGGATGGCCTGCAGGTGGACGATCTGCTCCTCGGGCGAATGGGTCCGGAAATAGTATTCCGGCATGTTGGCCCGGAACCAGGGCACCAGGGCCTGGGCCGAGCGCGCCAGTCCGTCGGAAAGCTGTTCCAGGATGCGGTCCCCGCCGGTGTTGCGGCCCTGTGCCATGATCTGCCCCCCTGCGGAATGGTCCTAGTCTATTGTAGTGCCCGGGCCGGGCCTTTCCGTCAAGTCCGCCGAAGAACAGCAGAGGCCGCCGGCGCAGCCGGAAAAGACTCCCGCTCCCGAAATACCATTGACGCAGGACGCGGGCGCAAGGATACTGTCGCCAAACGCAGCGGGACACGAGGACGGCACATGCAGGGAAACGACGAGGTGCGCGAGCTGTTCGTGGAGGAAAGCCGGGAGCGGCTGGCGGCCATCGAACGCGGCCTGCTCCAGTTGGAAAAGGACGGCGCGGCCGCGGACCCGGCCATGATCCACGGCATCTTCCGCGAGGCGCATTCGGTGAAGGCCGGGGCCAACCTCCTGGGGCTGCGCGCCCTGGAGAGCCTGGCCCACAAGCTGGAGAACGTGCTGGAACGCCTGCGCAAGACCGAACTGGCGCCCACCGGCCGCCTGGTGTCCATCCTCCTGGAAGGCCTGGACACCCTGCAGGACATGCTGGAAGACCTGGATGCCAGCGAGAGCCGGGACATCTCCAGAATCCTGGAGCGGCTGGCCCGGGTGGAAGCCCTGCGCCGGGGCTGAGTCCTAGCCCCGCACGTACCCCCACTGCACCAGCCGGGCGTAGGCGTGCTGCGCGTACTGCCCCTGCCCCCCGGCCTTGAGGTAGCGCATGTAGAGCGCGGCGGCGTCCTTGGTGCGGTCCTGCTGTTCCCGGCAGTAGCCGCGCAGGAAGGTCATGGTCAGGTTGCCCGGCAGGGCCCTGTCGAAGGCCCCGAAGTCGTCGAAGGCCTGGTCGTAGCGCTTGGCGCCCAGGGCCGCGTAGCCTTCCACGTACAGGGCCTGGGGCTCGCCCGGATAGGCCTGCCTGGCCGCAGCGGCGTAGCTCACGGCCTCGTTCCAGCGCTCCATGGCCGCCTGGCACTTGGCCATCATGAGCAGCCCGGCGTAGTCGTCCGGGGTCTTGGCCAGGGCCGCGTCGTAGGCCTGGGCCGCCTCGTGGTAGTTCTTCTTCCCCATGTACTTCTCGCCGTCCTGCAGGGCGCGGATGGTGGCGGCCTGGCGGCGCAGGGAGACGGTGTTGTCCATGAAGCGGGCCTCCAGCATGGGCAGGTCTCGGGCCGAGGCGTACTGGCCCTGGGCGCGCTCGCGGGCGTCCACCATGCGCTCCTCGCTCATGGGGTGGGTGGCGAAGAGGGTCTCCAGGGCGCTGGGCCGCTCCTTCTGCTGGGCCACCAGGAACTCCATGAGCTGGACCTCGCCCCAGGGGTTGTAGCCGGCGCGCACCATGTATTCCTGGCCCAGGGCGTCGGCCTGGCGCTCGTCGGCGCGGCTGTAGCTGGCCAGCATGGCGCTGGCCCCCAGGCCGCCCAGGCCCGAAACCACCTGGCCCAGGGTCCCGCCGCCCACCGCGGCCCCGGCCCCGCCCAGCAGGATCTGGGCGATGCTCGCGGTGCTCATTCGCGCGGCCGTGTGCCGGGCGTTGACGTGGCCGGTCTCGTGGCCCAGGAGCGCAGCCAGCTCGGCCTCGTTGGACAGCCCTGCCAGGATGCCGCGGGTGCAGGCGATGCTGCCGCCGGGAAAGGCGTAGGCGTTCACGTAGGTGGCGTTGAGCACCTTGAAGGAATAGGGCATCTCCGGCCGGTGCGAGCGGCGGGCCAGGCTCTGGCCCACGGAGTCCACGTAGCGGTTGAGCGCCGCGTCGCGCACCGGGCCGTAGTCGGTGGAATGCTGGCGGGGGGCGTACTGGCGGTCCATCTGGATCTCGTCCTGCTCGCTCACGAGCATGAACTGGGACTCGCCCGTCACCGGATTCTTTGCGCAGCCCGCCACCAGGCCCAGGCCCGAGAGCGCGGCCACGGTCCGCGCGCCGAGCCGCAGGAACTCACGCCGCTTCACCCTATTCCCCCCTGTTCATTCAGGAGCATGTCCACGCGCTGGAGTTCGGCGATGGGCGTGTTGCGGGCCACCTCGTCGGCCACCGCGGCCATGAACTGCTCCAGATCCATGCCGTAGAGGTCGATGGACACCCCGCGCAGCCGGAAATAGGCGTCCAGGAAGCGGGCCAGCTCGGGCTCGCGCAGGGCCTTGGCGATGTCCTTGTGCGACTCCGAGCCGGTGAAGGGCTTGTTGCGTCCGGCCAGGAGATAGAGGTCCAGCCGGGTCTTGCCGTCGGTGATCACGCCCACCAGGTTGAAGGTGGCGAGCTTGGCCGCGAACTCCTCGTCCGCGCCCGGGAACTCCAGGAGCTCGGCCTTGGGATAGAACCCGCAGAACACGGCCAAGCCGTCCTCGTACAGGGTGTGGCGGAAGACCTTCTCCCCCCGCGCCTGGCGGGCGGCGCGCACGGTTTCGTAGAGGTCCAGGGCGAAGCTTTCCTTGAGCCGTTCGATGACGCGGCGATCCATGTGGTTTCCTTCCTTCAGATGATGCCGTGCAAAGGTCCGCCCGGCGCGCCCAGCTCGTCCACCCGGCGTTCCACCTCGGGGTCCGGCTCCAGGGGCGGGGCGTGGTAGGTCTTGAGCCGGGCGTCCATGACCAGGGGGCCGCGGCAGCCCCAGTGCTTGCAATGAGTGAAGCTGCGCACGCCGTAAAGGTCCGTGGCCGGATCCGAACGGGTGAAGGCCACCCAGAGAAAATTGTCCCAGTCCGCGGCGGCGAAGGCGGCGTCGTCGGCCACCACGATGAGCGGAAAGCCCTCCAGCCCGGCCGCCCCGTCCAGGGCGCGGCAGAGCTCCTCCAACCGGGGGTCCTGGCTGTCGCGCTCGCGGTCGTGCGGCGGTCCCTGGAGCACGAGCACGCCCGGCGACTGGACCCTGGCCCCGCCGAATCCCCCCGGCAGGGGCAGGTGCGCCGGAGCCTCGGCCGAGAGCCTGCGCCGGGGCCGCCCGGCCGCGGCCAGCACCAGCTTGGAGCCCTGGTTCAGGCTGATGCCGGAATAGTCCAGGGTGTCCATGGTGGTGCGGGTGATGAAGTGCAGGTCGCGGGCCGGATCCATGCGTTCCAGCAGGTGGCGGAAGAAGCCCGGGACGTCCTTGGCCGTGAGGCCGGGATCGTCCTCGCGGGCCGCGATGCAGACATACTTGGACAGCGAGGTCTGGGTGCTGCCCAGGAGGTTCATGGCGCAGGTGAGCAGCTCCTGGGGCTGGCGCTCGGCGGCGAAGGGCACGTAGCGTTCGCTGCCCACGGCCAGGAGCAGGGGGTGGACCCCGGCGGCGTCCACGGCGTGGACCTCGTGCACCCCGGAAAAGACCGTGGAGACCAGGGGCTCGGTGAGCTCGTGGATGAAGGCCCCGAAGACCGTGTCCTCCTGGGGCGGGCGGCCCACGGTGGTGAAGGGCCAGACCGCGTTCTTGCGGTGGAAGACCTTCTCCACCCGCAGCACCGGGAAATCGTGGGCCAGGCTGTAGTAGCCCAGGTGGTCGCCGAAGGGACCCTCGGGCAGGAGCCATTGCGGGTCCACGCTGCCCGTGATGCAGAAGTCGGCCTCGGCGGGCAGGGGCAGGCCGCCGGGCCGGTCCACCATCTCGATGCGGCGCCCGGCCAGGACCCCGGCGAAGAACAGCTCGGCCACGCCTTCGGGCAGGGGCATGATGGCGGCCAGGGTCAGGGCGGGCGGGCCGCCCACCCAGACGTTCACGCGCAGGGGCTGTCCCCGGCGGATGGCCTCGGCGTGGTGCGGGCCGATCCCGCGGTGGATCTGGTAGTGCAGGCCCACCTCTTCGTCCGGCCGGTAGCGGTTGCCGGTAAGCTGGACCCGGTACATGCCCAGGTTGGAGTCGCGGAATCCGGGCCGGGCCGGGTGCTCGGTATAGACCTGGGGCAGGGTCACGTAGGCCCCGCCGTCCCGGAGCCAGGACCGGAGCCTGGGCAGTTTCGAGATCGTGGTCTCGCACTCCAGCACCGGTCCGCTGCGCACGCGGCGGGGCCAGGTGCGAAGGGCTGCGGGCAGCACGCCCAGGGCCTGCACGGGATGCTTGACCGCCTCCAGGGGGTCGGCCTTGAGCTTGAACAGCCGCTCCACGCTCTTCAAGGTGTCGCGGAACAGGAAATGAACCCGTTCCAGGGTGCCGAAGATGTTGGCGGCCATGGGAAAGGCGCAGTCCTTGACCCGGGTGAAGAGCAGGGCCGGCCCCTTGGCCTGGAACACGCGGCGCTGGATGGCCCCGGCCAGGAGCTCGGCGTCCACCTCCACGTCGATGCGGCGCAGCTGCCCCACCCGCTCCAGGTCGGCCAGGCATTCGTGCAGATTGCGATGTGCCATGCAGGTCTCCGCGGCCCTTTTACCTGGAAGCGCGGACCTTGAAAAGTGCGGCGGAATCTAAAGGACGCCGGGCGGTTCGTTGGCCGGGAGGTCAGCGAAGCTTCCGCCGCCCGGGGGGCCGGCAGTGCGCCAGGTCTGCGCCCCGGGCCTCGTGCTGGCCCGGGAACCGCGCCCGAACCGCGTCTTTGCCCAGGCCGTACCACTGGCCCAGGCCGAAATAGAACGCCGCGCCGTTCTCCAGCCAGAGCCGCAGGCGCACGTGCGCAGGACCAGCCCCAGTTCAGGAGGATGCGTCCGGGCGGCCTCTCCGGCCTGTTCCGGGGCATTGGCGCGGGCTTCGAGACTCACGGCCGTCTCCGGCCGGGAACAAGGGGTATGCGTTCATGCCTCGCGGATGGAACAACTAGGAGATATTGCCATTTTATATCAAGATGTTGGCGCCAACGGCGCAACGGCCCGGCCGCGGGCAGGATTGGCAGGGCCGCGCAGCGATGCTAGGCTGAAGAAAATCGCCGGGCCACCGGGATATTGCCCGGATCCGGCACGGAGTTCCGAGCATGGACAAAGCCGAAACCCTGCGGCAGGTGGCCGCC
>JAWRKD010000165.1:0-8840 GCA_040307135.1 Desulfovibrionaceae bacterium | reverse complement strand
TTTATTTTACCCGCACTTCGTGAACCCGCACGCCTTGCAGATGTGGCAGCCTTCCTCGAACACCAGCTCCTCGCCGCATTCCGGGCAGGTGGGCTTGTCCAGGGCGTTGCCGTTGCCCACGGCCACGTTCTGGCCCTTGAGGTAGCGGTTCTCGAACACGTAGGCCACGGCGTCCGGGATGGACTGCACCAGGTACTTTTTCTGGAACTTGGGGTGCTCGCCGCCGATGCCCTTGAGCTGGCCCACGATCTCGCGCACCTCCACCCCGCTGCGCAGGGCCAGCGACACGAGCCGGCCGATGGCCTCGGCCTTGGCCGTGATGGAGCGGCCCGACTTGCCGATGGTGGCGAAGACCTCGAAGGGCTTGCCGTCCACCTCGTTCACCGTGAGGTACAAGACGCCCAGGCCGGTCTCCACCTTCTGGGTGAAGCCATAGACCACGTCCGGCCGTCCCTTGACGATGCTCTTCTTCTTGCCCTCGCCGTCCTTCTTCTCCTGTCCGTCGCCCGTGCAGAGCACCTGGGCCGCCTTGCACCCGTCGCGATAGACCGTGACGCCCTTGCAGCCGTACTCGTAGGCCTTCCAGTAGATGTCCCAGATGTCTTCCTGGGTGGCCGAGTTGGGCAGGTTCACGGTCTTGGACACGGCATTGTCCGTGTATTTCTGGAACGCGGCCTGCATCTTGAGGTGCCACAGGGGCTCGATGTCCATGGCCGTGACATAGACCCGGCGCAGGTCCTCGGGCAAAAACTTCATGCCCCGCACCGAGCCGGTCCTGGCCACCTCCTCCATGAGCTTGGGGCTGTGGGCCTGGGCCGCCTTGAGCGCGGCCTCGAAATAGGGGTTGGACTCCACGAGCCGGTCGTTGTCCATGACGTTGCGCACGAAGGAGAGGGCAAAGAGCGGCTCCACGCCCGAGGAGCAGCCCGCGATGATGGAGAGCGTGCCCGTGGGAGCGATGGTCGTGGTGGTGGCGTTGCGGTACGGCCCCAGGTTCTTCTTGCCCCACACGGACTTCTCGTACTCCGGGAAGGCCCCGCGCTCCTTGGCCAGGGTCTTGGACGCGCTGCGCGCCTCGGACTGCACGAATTCCATGAGCTTCTCGCCCAGGTTCACGCCCTCCTGGGAGTTGTAGGGCACGCCCAGCTGGAAGAGCAGGTCCGCGAAGCCCATGACGCCCAGGCCGATCTTGCGGTTCCTGCGCACCATGTCCGTGATCTGGGGCAGGGGATAGCGCGAGGCGTCGATGACGTTGTCCAAAAAGCGCACGGCCAGGTGCACCACGCGCTTGAGCTCGTCCCAGTCCACCCGGTCCTCGGGCTTGCCGTTTTTGCCTTTTTTGGTTTTGGCCTTGGCCGCGGCGGGCTTGCACATGAGGGCCAGGTTCACGGAGCCCAGGTTGCAGGCCTCGTAGGGCAACAGCGGCTGCTCGCCGCAGGGGTTGGTGGACTCGATCTCGCCCAGGTGCGGGGTGGGGTTGTCGCGGTTGATGCGGTCCAGGAACACGATGCCCGGGTCCCCGGACTCCCAGGCCTTGCGCACCAGGAGCTGGAACACCTCGCGGGCCTTGAGCTTCGTCTTCACCTGTTTGGTGTGCGGAGCCACCAGCTCGTATTCCTCGTCCTTGTCCACGGCCTGCATGAAGCGCTCGGTGAGGCCCACGGAGAGGTTGAAGTTGTTGAGCTCGCCCTCGCGCTCCTTGGCCTTGATGAACTCCAGGATGTCCGGATGGTCCACGCGCAGGATGCCCATGTTGGCCCCGCGCCGGGTGCCGCCCTGCTTCACCTGCTCGGTGGCGGTGTTGAAGATGCGCAGGAACGAGATGGGGCCCGAGGCGATGCCGCCGGTGCTGCCCACGCGCGCGGCCTTGGGCCGCAGCCGCGAGAAGGAGAAGCCCGTGCCGCCGCCGGACTTGTGGATGAGCGCGGCGTACTTCACCGCGTCGAAGATCTCCTCCATGCTGTCGCCCACGGGCAGCACGAAGCAGGCCGCCAGCTGGCCCAGGTCCGTGCCCGCGTTCATGAGCGTGGGCGAATTGGGCAGGAACTTGAAGCTGGTGAGCAGGTCGTAGAAGCGCCGGGCCAGGTCCTCGGCCGGGATGGAGGTCTTCTTGTACTTGGCCTCCTCGGAGGCGATGGCCCGGGCCACGCGCCAGAACAGTTCCGTGGGGGTCTCGCAGGCCTTGCCCGCCTCGTCCTTGCGCAGGTAGCGCCGCTCCAGGACGATGCGGGCGTTTTCGGAAATGGAGACCTTGGGCAGACCGGCCGGAACCTTGGCTTCGCTCATGGACGTGCGCTCCGTTGTCAGATCGAGAATGGGCAACGAGGGAAAACCGGGGAACACGAGGCGGGTCGCGTTCTCCATGATGTATAAAAAAAGTCTGGAAAAATTGCCAGGGGCCGGGAGACTCCGCCAATCGCCGTCTTTGTTGCAAAACCCTTGGCGGGCCTGTATTTACCTCCCCCAGGAAATGCCCTAGAGAGGAAAAAAAATTACTCCCCCGAGGTCGAGCCCCCATCATGAACACCGCCGCCCGCCTTTCCCGCATCAAACCCTCGGCCACCCTGGCCGTGAACGCCAAGGCCCAGGAGCTCAAGGCCCAGGGCCGCAAGGTCATCAGCCTGGCCGTGGGCGAGCCCGATTTCCCCACCCCGCCCCACGTGGTGGAGGCGGCCAAGGCCGCCCTGGACGCGGGCCACACCCGCTACACCCCGGTGCCCGGCATCCCGGCCCTGCGCCAGGCCGTGGCCGCGCAGTACGGCCGCTTCTACGGGGCCAAGGCCTCGGCCGAGAACGTCATCGTCTCCAACGGCGGCAAGCAGGTGCTCTACAACCTGCTCATGGCCCTCCTGAACCCCGGCGACCAGGTGCTCATCCCCGGCCCCTACTGGGTAAGCTATCCGGACATGGTCCTGCTGGCCGACGGCGAGCCGGTCATCGTCCCGGCCTCGGCCGAGAAGGGCTTCCTCCTGGATCCCGAGGACCTGGAGCGGGCCTGGACCCCCAGGGTCAAGGCGCTCATCCTGAACACGCCCTCCAACCCCACGGGCCGCCACTACTCCCAGGCGCGCCTGGACGCCCTGGCCGGCTGGGCCGAGAAAAAGGGCGTGTTCGTCATCTCGGACGAGGTCTATGACCGCCTGGTCTATGCCCCGGCCGAGCCCAGCACCCTGGCCCGCCGCTTCGAGGCCCGGCCCGGCGGCTACGCCCTGGTGGGCGCGCTCTCCAAGAGCTTCTGCATGACCGGCTGGCGCCTGGGCTGGGCCCTGGCCCATCCGGACCTGGTCAAGGCCATGAACAAGATCCAGGGCCAGAGCACCTCCAATGTCTGCTCTTTCGTGCAGCACGCCGCGGTCGCCGCCCTGGAAGGCCCCTGGGACGTGGTGGAGGAGATGAAGGTCGCCTTCCAGCGCCGCCGCGACCTGGCCCTGGCCGTGATCCGCTCCTGGCCCGGGGCCTCCTGCCCCAAGCCGGACGGCGCGTTCTACCTCTTCCCGGTGCTGGACGCCTTCTACGACGCCGAGGCCCCGGACTCGGCCGCGCTCTGCACCCGCATCCTGGAAAAGGCGGGCGTGGCCCTGGTGCCGGGCTCGGCCTTCGGCGACGACCGCTGCATCCGCTTCTCCTACGCCGTGGCCGACGAGACGTTGCAGACAGCCCTGGACCTGGTGGGCCGGGTGCTGCTCAGGAAATAAGCCTCCGGCGTCCGGGGACTCCATCCCCGGACCCCCGGCCAGGGCATGGCCCTGGACCACATTGCGGCGCGGTCTCGCGCGGAAACCGCGCAGAGGGCCTGAAACAAGGGGAAAATCATGGCCGACACGCTCGTCTGGACCAATGCCCGGGAAGAAAAGCTGGGACTGGAACGCCATGCGGCGCGGGCCGGGGAGCTGGCCGCGCGTCTGGCGGGAGAGGTCAAGGCCGGAAGGCTGCCCTTCGTGAACATGCCGTTCCGGGCGGACCTGGAAAAGGAACTGGCGGGCCTGGGCGCGGACCTGAAGCGGTTCGACCACATGCTGCTCCTGGGCATCGGCGGCTCGGCCCTGGGCGCGCGATTCTTGCAAAAAGCCTTCGCCCCGGGACAGGATCAGCCCGGCCACGCCGGCCCCTGGCTCTGGATCGCGGACAACGTGGACGCCGTGAGCCTGGACGCCTGGCTGGCCAAGCTGCCGCCGGAAAAGACCCTGGTGCTGGCCGTGAGCAAGTCCGGCGGCACCATCGAGACCACGGGCCAGTATTTCGTGGTCTGCCGCTGGCTGGAGGAGCGCCTGGGCGCGGACTGGAAGAGGAACCTCTGGTTCGTCACGGACCAGAAGTCCGGGTTCTTCCGCCAGGAGGCCGACCGCCTGGGCTGCCGCAGCCTGCCCGTGCCCGCGGGCCTGGGCGGCCGCTATTCCGCGCTTTCGGCCGTGGGCCTGGTCCCTGCGGCCTTCCTGGGCATCGATGCCCGGGAGCTGCTGGCCGGGGCCGCCGAGGTCCTGACGCCCCTGGCCGCGCCGGACCTGGACGGCACGGCCCTGGCCGCGCACCCCGCCTTCCGCCTGGCCTGCTGGGGCCGCGGCCTCATGGACGCCGGCTTCAACGAGCTCATCTTTTTCGGCTACGTGCCGCTCTGGGCCAGCCTGGGCGACTGGTTCGCCCAGCTCTGGGCCGAGAGCCTGGGCAAGCAGGGCAAGGGCAGCCAGCCCATCCCGGCCGTGGGCGTCACGGACCAGCACTCCGTGAACCAGATGTTCATGGACGGCCCGCGCAACAAGGCCTGCCTCCAACTCACCTGCCCGGGCCTGCCCGCGGGGCCGCGCTTCCCGGAGCGGCTCCCGCAGGAGTTCGCCTACATCGCGGGCAAGAGTCTCGGCGAGCTTCTGGCGGCCGAGGCCTTCGGCACGGGCATGGCCCTGTGCAAGAGCGGGGTGCCGCTCCTGGAGATCCGGCCGGCGGTGGACACGCCCCGGGCCGCGGGCAAGATCATGGCCCTTCTGGGCGCGGCCACCATCCTCACGGGCTGGCTGCTGGGCGTCGATCCCCTGGACCAGCCCGCCGTGGAGCTGGGCAAGCGCCTGGCCAAGGCCCGCATGGGCGCGTCCGGCCTGGCGGCCGAAAAGGCGGACCTGGCGGCCTTCCTGGGCCAGCCCGCCAGGGAGCAGGGGTTCTAGCTTGGAATTGCGCGCCGCCGCGGCTGCGGCCCGGCCCCTCCAGATCGTCAAGGTCCTGTCCTGGACCCTGCTCGTGCTCATTCTGGGCTTCAGCCTGGCCCTGTCCGTGGTGCTCTCCAACTACGCCGAGCGGGTGCTCCTGGAGAAGCAGAAGCAGTTCGCCCTGCTCCTCACCGAGAACCTGAGCCACCAGATCTACACCCGCTTCACCCTGCCCACCATCATCGGCTACGGCAGCATCGCCCTGTCCAACAAGGAGCAGTTCACCCGCCTGGACCAGGTCATCCGCACCACCATCCACAGCTTCCACGTGCAGGACCTGCGGCTCTACTCCCTCTATGACTCCCAGATCGTGTACGCCCTGGACCCGGAGCTCGTGGGGGCCAAGGACAAGGCCGGGGCCGCGGTGCAGCGGGTGCGCGAGTCCGGCGAGAACCACTTCGAGTTCTTTCAGCGCACGCCCCGGCTCCTGGCCCTGTTCCTGCCCGAGCTCAAGCCCGGGAGCATGGTCCTGCGCGGGTACGCGCCCGTGCGCGCCGAGCGCAAGCTCATGGCCGGGGACGAGGAAAACCCGCTCATGGGCATCCTGGAGTTCTCCCAGGACGTGACCGAGGACTACGTCACGGTGCTCAATTTCGAGCGCCTGGTCATCGTCTTCTCCCTGCTCACCTCCCTGGGCCTGTTCGCGGTGATCATGCTCGTCATCCGCCGGGCCGACCGCCTGAACATGGAGCGCCTGAGCGAAAAGGAGCGCCTGGAGCGCGAGCTTTTGCAGCAGGAGAAGCTGGCGGGCATGGGCCGCATGGTGGCGGGCGTGGCCCACGAGATACGCAACCCGCTGGGCATCATCTGCTCCAGCGCCGAGCTGGTGCTCAAGAAGGCCCGGGCCGAGAACTCGCCCCAGCTGCGCATCCTGGAGGCCCTGTACGGCGAGGCCCGGCGGCTTTCGCGCACCGTGGGCGACTTCCTGGACTACGCCCGGCCGCGGCAGCCGCGCCAGGACGAGGTTGACCTCTGCCGCACCCTGGAGCAGGCGGCCGTGTTCCTGGAGCCGGAGTGCGAGAAGCAGGGCGTGATCATCGAGCGCCGCTGCCCGCCGAACCTGCCCATGAAGGGCGACCGCGACCTGCTCTACCGCGCCTTCTACAACGTCATCGCCAACGCCATGCAGGCCCTGGAGGTCCACGGCGGCGGCCGCATCGTGATCGAGGGCAGCCTGGACGGGGACGCCGTGCGGGTGCGCGTCACGGACTCCGGCCCCGGCTTCCCGGCCGAGCACCTGGAGCGGGCCAAGGATCCCTTCTTCACCACCAGGGACAACGGCACGGGCCTGGGCCTGGCCATCGTCAACAGCATCGTGGAGTCCCACGGCGGCACGCTCACCCTGTCCAACGCCCCCGAAGGCGGGGCCAGGGTGGACATCGTCTTTCCGCACCGGTAAGAATGCCAGGGGACCCGGAGTCCCGCGCGAGGTTTCATGGCCGACCACATCCTCATTTTGGACGACGAGCGCAACTACCTGCTCATCCTGCAGACCATCCTGGAGGAGGAGGGCTACAAGGTCACGGCGCTCAACGACCCCGAGACCGCCCTGGCCTTCCTGGGCGAGTCCGAGGTGGACGTGCTCGTCACGGACATGAAGATGCCCAAGCTCACGGGCCGCGAGGTCCTGGAGCAGGTCAAGAAGGCCTACCCGCACATCCCCGTGCTCATCATGACCGCCTTCGGCAGCATCGAGAGCGCGGTGGAGGCCATGAAGCTCGGGGCCTTCGACTACATCACCAAGCCCTTTTCCAACGAGGAGCTGCTCCTTTCGCTCTCCAAGGCCGTGCAGTTCGCCCGCTCCCAGCGCGAGAACCGCATGCTGCGCGAGCAGATCGCCGAGCGCTTCGCCCTGGGCAACATCATCGCCCGGGCCAAGCCCATGCTCCAGATCCTGGAGATGGTCCAGCGCGCCGCGCCCACCAAGAGCACGGTGCTCATCACCGGCGAGTCCGGCACGGGCAAGGAGCTCATCGCCAAGGCCATCCACCAGGCCTCCCCGCGCAAGGACGGCCCCTTCGTGGCCGTGAACTGCATGGCCTTCGGCGCGGGCGTGCTGGAGTCCGAGCTCTTCGGTCACGAGAAGGGCTCCTTCACCGGGGCCGTGTCCCGCCACCGGGGCCGCTTCGAGATGGCCGACAAGGGCACGCTCTTCCTGGACGAGATCGGCGAGCTGTCCCACGACCTCCAGGTGAAGCTCTTGCGCGTGCTCCAGGAGCGCACCTTCGAGCGGGTGGGCGGCAGCGAGCTCATCGAGGTGGACATCCGGGTGGTGGCCGCCACCAACAAGGACCTCCAGCAGGCCGTCAAGGACGGGACCTTCCGCGAGGACCTCTACTACCGGCTCAACGTGGTGAGCCTGCCCCTGCCGCCCCTGCGCGAGCGGCGCGAGGACATCCCGATCCTGGCCGCCCACTTCCTGCACAAGTACGCCCGGGAGGCGGAGCGGGAGTTCAAGGGCTTCACCCCCGCGGCCACGGACTACCTCACGGCCTTCGAGTGGCCGGGCAACGTGCGCCAGCTGGAGAACGTCATCGAGCGCTGCGTGGTCCTGGCCCCGGGCGAGTTCATCGACGCCGAGGACCTGCCGCCCGAGATCAAGGACGAGGACTCCCAGTTCAAGAGCGCCGTGGACCTCCTGCCCATTAAGCTGGACCTGGCCCAGACCCTGGACAAGATCGAGGCCGCTGTGATCCGGCGCGCCCTGGTGCGCTGCGACTTCGTCCAGTCCCACGCCGCGGACCTCCTGGGCCTGTCCAAGAGCAACCTCCAGTACAAGCTCAAGAAGTACAACCTGGCGGGCAAGTAGCCCGGACCCCATGAGCCTGCTGGTCCCGGTCCATCTGCCCGCCGACGCCCCCCCCGGCAGCCTGGCCGAGTTCCCCGGCCACCTGGACGCGGCCCGGCCCGAACCCCGGGGCGGCTACCTGCTGCGGGCCGAGACCGGCTCCGAGCCCCGGGCCTGCGTCTCGCCCCTGCTCAAGGGCCTGAACGTGCTGCGCGAATGCCGCCAGGGCGGGGTGCCCCGGCTCTGGCTCCAGCCCGCCTGGACCAGGGAGTTCTACCTGCATCTGCACCGGCTCCTGCGCGGCCTGCCCGCGCCGCGCTGCATCCTGCTGTCGCCTCCGCGCATCGCGGACTGCCCCACCCTGGTGGAGTTCCTGACCCTGTACCGGCCCCTGGAGGCCGAGCTGGCCCGGCGCAAGCCCGGGGTGCGCCTGCTCCTGGAGAACCGCACGGCCCAGACCCCGGACGAGCCCCAGTCCCTGGTGGCCCGCATCCAGGATCTGGTGGCCCTGGTCCGGGCCGCGGAGGCCCAGGGCCTGACCCTGGCCCTGGCCCTGAACCTGCCCCAGCTTTTCCACGCCCATTTCGGGGACGGCCCGCCCACGGCCCGCCAGGTGGAGGAGGTCCTCACCTCGCTCAGGGCCTGCGCCCCGGCCGTGGCGGCCCTGCGGCCCCTGGCCGACCCGGACGCCCTGTTCGGCTCGCCGGAGCTGACCCGCGCGGCCCTGGTGCGGCTGCGCGAGATCCTGAGCGACGGCCGCCGCCGCTACCTCCTGCCCGCGGACCATCCCGAGCCCGCGGCGGGCATGGCCGCCCTGCGCCGCGCCGGGTTCACGGCCGCGTCCGAGGGCCAGGCAG
>JAWRKD010000164.1:0-19803 GCA_040307135.1 Desulfovibrionaceae bacterium | reverse complement strand
GGGGCGGGGGCCGGGCGGGGCGGCGGCGTGGAGCCGGAACGGGCAGGCGCGGGATTCCCGGCCTTGGGCGCCAGGGTCTCCAGGTCCAGGAGCTCGGGCAGGCTGGCCAGGTTCAGGAGCAGCAGCTCCAGGGCCAGGGCGGGCTCCAGGCTGGTGAGCACGCGACGCTGGCCCTCCAGGGTCATCTGCCAGCAGGCGTGGATGTAGGCGGGCTCGAAGCGCCCGGCCCAGTCCAGCCAGGCCGCGGCCTCCTCGGCCGAGAGGTCGAGCACGGGCAGGGCCGCCTCCCCGGCCTGGCGCAGCAGAAACATGTTCCGCCAGCAGCCGGTGAGTTCGCGCAGGAAAAAGCCCAGGTCCAGGCCCTGGTCCAGGACCTGGCGCAGCACGCCCACCACCCCGGGCAGGTCGCGGTCGTGCAGCACCTCCATGAGGGCGAAAAACACGTCCTGTCCGGCCAGGCCCAGGAAGCCGCGCACGTCGGCCTCCACCAGCCGGGATTCGCCGAAGGCCAGGGCCTGGCCCAGCAGCGACATGCCGTCGCGCACGCTGCCCGAAGCCCGGCGGGCGATGAGCTGCACCGCGCCCGGCTCGTACTCCACGCTCTCCAGGCCCAGGATCTTCTCCAGGTGCGCGGCGATGGCGGCCTGGGGCAGCATCTTGAAGGCGTAGTGCTGGCAGCGCGAGAGGATGGTGGCCGGGAACTTGTGGGCCTCGGTGGTGGCCAGGATGAAGGTCACGCGGGCGGGCGGCTCCTCCAGGGTCTTGAGCAGGGCGTTGAAGGCCTCGCGCGTGAGCATGTGGGCTTCGTCGATGATGAAGACCTTGTAGCGGCACTCGATGGGCGCGTAGCCGATGTCCTCCTTGAGGCGGCGGGCGTCGTCGATGCCGCGGTTGGAGGCCCCGTCGATCTCGATGACGTCCGGGGCCACGCCCGCGGTGATCTGGCGGCAGTGGGCGCACTGGTTGCAGGGCTCGGCCGTGGGGGCCTTCTCGCAGTTCAGGGCCTTGGCGAAGATGCGGGCGATGGTGGTCTTGCCCACGCCGCGGGTGCCGCTGAAGAGGTAGGCCGGGGCGACCCGGCCGGTCTCGGCGGCCCGGGACAGGATGGCCTTGACCGCGTCCTGGCCGGCCACCTCGGCAAAGGTCCGGGGCCGGTACTTGGCGGTGAGGTTGGCAGCGCTCATGACCTACGGATGTACACGCTCGGGCCGCGCTTGAAAAGGTCCGCCCGGGGAAAGAAAAGGGGGGCCTGGGGCCCCCCGTGCCGTCCGGATGCGCTACACCGTGTAGGGGTGCAGCCAGTGGGCGTAGTCCGGGTTCTGGCCCTTGACCACCTTGAAGAACTCGGTCTGCAGCAGCTTGGCCACGGGGCCGGCGTGGCCCTCGCCGATGGTCCGGCGGTCCACCTCGCGGATGGGCGTGATCTCGGCCGCCGTGCCGCTGAAGAAGGCCTCGTCCGCGATGTACAGCTCGTCGCGGGTGAAAAGCTGCTCAAGCACCTCGTAGCCCAGGTCCCGGGCCAGGGTCATGATGCTGTCGCGGGTGATGCCCGGCAGCACCGAGGTGAGCGGCGTGGTCTTGAGCACATCGTTCTTGACGATGAAGATGTTCTCGCCGCTGGCCTCGGACACGAAGCCCTGGGTGTCCAGCATGAGGGCCTCGTCGTAGCCGTCGGCCACGGCGTCGGTCTTGGCCAGCACGGAGTTCACGTAGTTGCCGCAGACCTTGGCCTTGGTCATCATGACGTTGACGTGGTGCCGGGCGAAGGACGAGGTCTTGATGCGGATGCCCTTCTCCAGGGCCTCCTCGCCCAGGTACGCGCCCCAGGGCCAGGTGGCGATGGCCACGCGGATGGGGTTCTTGCCCGGGTGCACGCCCATGGCTCCGTCGCCGATGAAGACCAGGGGGCGGATGTAGCCGGCCTTGAGCTTGTTGGCCTGGAGGGTCTCGACGCAGGCGTCCATGAGCTCGTCCACGTCGAAGGGCGTCTGGATGCCGATGATATGCGCGGAGTCGTGCAGGCGGACGATGTGTTCCTTGAGGCGGAAGACCGCCGAGGAGCCGTCGGCGCACTCGTAGGCCCGGATGCCCTCGAACACGCCTGCGCCGTAGTGCAGGGTATGGGTCAGCACATGGACGTTGGCCTCGTCCCAGGGGACCAGCTTGCCGTCGAACCAGATCTTCTCGGATTTCTGAACCATGATGGTCCTCTCCTTCGGGGGAAACGCCGCGTCCCGCAACGGGCGCGGTCTGTATAAGGAATGGGAGGCTAAAGAATTCGCCCGGGGAGGTCAAGACGGGGTCCGGGAAAAAGCCTTGCCAAAATCCACGGGCGCGGCTATGGGGAGCCCAGTACAAGCCGCAAGTTCGGGGATTTCGTGGAATTCAACCGCCGCAACCATTTGCGCGTGCCCCTCACCGGGATGCTCGCGCCTCTGCGTCAATGCGACCTTTTCGTCTGCGCGGACGGCGAGG
Source organism: Desulfovibrionaceae bacterium (assembly GCA_040307135.1). Taxonomy (GTDB): domain Bacteria; phylum Desulfobacterota; class Desulfovibrionia; order Desulfovibrionales; family Desulfovibrionaceae; genus Aminidesulfovibrio. The sequence goes on along the minus strand of JAWRKD010000164.1, from coordinate 17,328 downwards.
AGTGCGACGTTCTCATCGAGGACATCTCCCCGGCCGGGGCCTGCCTGCTCCTGCCCCAGGACGCCCCGCTTTCCCCCGGCGTCTCGGTCTTTTTCCGCGGCTGCATCTTCAACGGCCTCATCGGCTTCCTCTCCAGCACCCGGGCCGTGGTGCGCTGGATGGAGCCGGGCCGCTGCGGGGTGGCCTTCGAGGACCCCCTGGAGCTGGACTGCATGACGCTTTCACGCATGGTCCGGGCCGAATCCTGCCCCAACGACCTGCACCCGCGCCCGGCCGCGGTCTAGCCTCTACTCGCCGATATCCTCGTTCCAGACCTCGGGGTTGGCCTGGATGAAGCGGGCCAGCAGGTCCTCGCATTCCTTGCTCTTCAGGTCCACCACGGTCACGCCCTGGCGCTTGAGCCAGGCCACCCCGCCCTTGAAGGTGCGCGACTCGCCCACCACCACCGTGCCGATCTTGAACTGCTTGACGAGCCCGCAGCAGTACCAGCAGGGGGCCAGGGTGGTGACCATGATGGTGTCGCGGTAGCTCTTGCGGCGTCCGGCGTTGCGGAAGGCGTTGGTTTCGGCGTGCATGGAGGGGTCGCCGTCCTGCACGCGGCGGTTGCGGCCCCGGCCGATGAGCCGCCCCGCGGCGTCGAACAGGGCCGCGCCGATGGGGATGCCGCCCTCGGCCAGGCCCAGCCGGGCCTCCACCAGGGCCTCCTGAAGCATGGCATGGTAATCCGGGGCCTTGGGCATGGCGTCCTCCCCTGTCCCGCGCGGCGGAACCGTTTACTCCGATTCTAGCACGGCGACGACTCCCGTTCAATCGCCCCGGGGCGGCGACACGCCTGCGCGGTCTCCGTGAATTGGCTTTGACAGGGCCGGGGCGGCGCGGCTAATAGATACATCTTCATCCCTTACCACATCAGCGCACTGCGAGGAGTCACGGCCATGCACCAGTTCGCCAGGGTTCACCGTCTGCCGCCCTACGTCTTCGCCACGGTCAACGAGCTCAAGATGAAGCTGCGCCACGACGGCGCCGACATCGTGGACCTGGGCATGGGCAACCCCGACCTGCCCTCGCCCAAGCACGTGGTGGACAAGCTCATAGAGGCCGTGCAGAAGCCCATCAACCACCGCTACAGCGCCTCCAAGGGCATCAACGGGCTGCGGCAGGCCATGGCCAACTGGTACCGCAACCGCTTCGACGTGGAGCTGGACCACAACCAGGAAGTGGTGGTGACCATGGGCGCCAAGGAGGGTCTGGCCCACCTGGCCCTGGTCATGCTCGCCCCCGGCGACGTGGTCCTGACCCCGGACCCGGCCTACCCCATCCATCCCTACGCCGCGATCATCGCCGGGGCCGACGTGCGCCGCATCCCCATCGGCCCGGGCCGGGACTTCTTCGAGGACATGCAGCTGGCCGTGCGCCACTGCTGGCCCAAGCCCAAGCTCCTGGTCATCAACTTCCCGCACAACCCCACCACCGAGTGCTGCGACCTGGCCTTCTTCCAGCGCATCGTGGATTTCGCCAAAGAAAACGAAATGATGGTGGTCCACGACTTCGCCTACTGCGACTTCACCTACGACGGCTACAAGGCCCCCAGCTTCCTCCAGGCCGAAGGCGCCAAGGACGTGGGCGTGGAGTTCTTCTCCCTGACCAAGAGCTATTCCATGGCCGGCTGGCGCGTGGGCTTCTGCTGCGGCAACCGGGACATGGTCCAGGCCTTGACCCGCATCAAGAGCTACCTGGACTACGGCATTTTCCAGCCCATCCAGATCGCGGCCTGCCACGCCCTGAACGGGCCGCAGGAATACGTGCGCGAGATCATGGACGAGCACCAGGACCGCCGCGACGCCCTCTGCGAGGGCCTGGCCCGGGCGGGCTGGGACGTGCCCAAGCCCAAGGCCACCATGTTCGTCTGGGCCCCGATCCCGGAGGAGTTCAAGAAGCTCGGCAGCGTGGAGTTCTCCAAGCTCCTGCTCAAGGAGGCCCACGTGGCCGTGTCCCCGGGCCTGGGCTTCGGCGAGTACGGCGACGGGCACGTGCGCTTCGCCCTGGTGGAGAACCGCCACCGCATCAACCAGGCCATGCGCGGCATCAAAAAGTTCTTCGGCAAATAGGACGGATCATGGAAACGGTACGCATCGGGCTGGCGGGATTCGGCACGGTGGGCTCGGGCCTGGCCCGGGTCCTCCAGGAGAACGGGGACTGGATCGAGCGCCGCATCGGCAGGCGCCTGACCATCAAGACCGTGCTCGTGCGCGACCCCTCCAAGCAACGGGCCGCCCAATTGGGTCCGGATGCGTCCTTCGTCACCGACCCCGCGGCCCTGGTGGACGATCCCGAGATCCCGGTCATCGTGGAGCTCATGGGCGGGATCGCCGCGGCCAAGTCCCTCATCGAGCGCGCCCTGGCCAACGGCAAGCACGTGATCACGGCCAACAAGCACCTGCTGGCCGAGCATGGCCCCGGGCTCTTCGCCCTGGCCGCGAAGCACGGCCGCGGCCTGCTCTACGAGGCCAGCGTGGCCGGGGGCATCCCCATTGTCCAGGCCCTCAAGGACTCCCTCTCCGGCAACCGCATCGAGAAGCTGGTGGGCATCCTCAACGGCACGGCCAACTACATCCTCTCGGAGATGACCACCAACGGCCTGGAGTTCGACACGGCCCTGACCCAGGCCCAGGCCCTGGGCTACGCCGAGGCCGACCCCACCTTCGACATCGAGGGCGTGGACACGGCCCACAAGCTCGTGGTGCTCATCCGCCTGGCCTACGGCCGGGACTACCCGCTGGGCGCCCTGCCCGTGCGCGGCATCACCGGCGTGACCCAGCAGGACATCGAGATCGCCCGGGAGTTCGGCTACCGCATCAAGCTGCTGGCCCAGGTGCGCGACGTGGAAGGCCGCCTGGAGGCCGGGGTCTTCCCGGCGCTCGTCAAGCACACCTTCCTCCTGGCCCGGGTGGGCGGCAACTACAACGCCGTGCGCCTGGAGGGCAACGCCGTGGGCCCCATCATGCTCCACGGCCAGGGCGCGGGCTCCCTGCCCACGGCCAGCGCCGTGCTGGCCGACCTCATGGACGTCTGCCGCCCGGGCTTCGTGCCGGACAACACGGGCTTCGGCGCGGCCCCGCTCACGGCCGCGGACATCCTGCCGCCCGAGCTGGCCGTGTCCTGCTACTACTACCGCTTCACCGTGGCCGACCGGCCCGGCGTCATGGCGGCCATCGCCAAGGCCATGGCCGACCACAACATCTCCATCGCCCAGGCCGTGCAGAAGGGCGACGAGTCCGGCACGGACGTGCCCATCGTGTTCCTGACCCACGCGGCCCAGGCCAAGGCGGCCCAGGCCGTGGCCGCTGAAATCGACGCCATGGCCTTCACCCGCAAGCCCACCGTGCTCTTCCGCATCCTCTAAACAGGCGCGCCCATGAAACTCCTCTTTCTCATCGCCGACGGCATGGGCGACTGGCCCCTGGACGCCCTGGGCGGCAAGACCCCCCTGGAGGCCGCGGCCACCCCGAACCTGGACGCCATGGCCGGGGAGGCCCTGGTGGGCCGCTGCCGCACCGTGCCCCAGGGCATGGCCCCGGGCTCGGACGTGGCCAACATGGCGCTTCTGGGCTTCGACCCCGCCACCTACCACACCGGACGCGGACCCATCGAGGCCGCGGCCCAGGGCCTGACTCTGGACCCCGACGACCTGGTCTGGCGCTGCAACCTGGTGACGGTCACGGGCCTGGGACTGAACGGCAGGATGCGCGACTACTCGGCCGGGCACATCACGAGCCAGGCCGCGGAGCCGCTCGTGCGCGACCTCCAGGAGCACCTGGGCGACGAGACCTTCGCCTTCCACCCGGGCGTGCAGTACCGCCACCTCCTGGTGCAGAAAGGCGGCGCCCTGGAGGACGAAGCCAGGCTCCACGTGAACCCGCCCCACGACATCACGGACAAGGCCATCAAGCCGGACCTCATGGCCTTCTCGCGCTCGGCCCGGCTCTGGGACCTCCTCCACAGCGCGGCCGAACGCCTGGCGGCCAAGGCCAACAAGACCAAGGCCAACTCCATCTGGCCCTGGGGCCAGGGCAGGCCGCTCCATCTGCCGGACTTCGCCCAGACCTTCGGCCCCAGGGGCGCGGTGATCTCGGCCGTGGACCTGGTGCGCGGCCTGGGCCGCGCCGCGGGCATGGAGGTCATCGAGGTGCCCGGAGCCACCGGGCTTCTGGACACAAACTACCAGGGCAAGGTGGATGCGGCGCTCAAGTTCCTGGAGACCGGCGACTTCGTGTTCGTGCACCTGGAAGGCCCGGACGAGTGCGGCCACGCGGGCAACGCCGCGGACAAGACCGAGGCCATCGCCCGCTTCGACGCGCGCATCGTGGGTCCCCTGCGCCAGGCCCTGGGCGACGAGGCCGCCTGGCTCGTAGCCTGCGACCACTACACGCCCATCAAGGAAAAAACCCACACGCCCGATCCCGTGCCCTTCCTGTTCCTGGCCCCGGGCGTCACGGGTTCGGGCCTGCCGGCCTTCAGCGAGGCCCTGGCCGGGCAGACCGGGCTCGTCCTGGAGCAGGGCCACGGGCTTCTGCCCTGGTGCCTGGAGAGGATGGGAAAATGAGCGGCGGCGCGGAGTTCCCGGCCGTCCAGTCCTGGCTGGCCCACCGGGTGTCCTACGGCGAGACCGACGCCATGGGCGTGGTCTATTACGCCGAATACCTGCACCTGTTCGAGCGGGCGCGCGGCTTGTTCATCCGCGAACGCGGCATGAGCTACGCCGAGGTGGAGCGGCGCGGCCTGTTCCTGCCCGTGCGCGAAGCCCAGTGCCGCTACCGCATCCCGGCGCGCTACGACGACGAGATCTGGATTCGTTGCGGCATCAGCGAGTGGCGGCGGGCCTCGATCCTCTTCGCCTACCAGGTCTATGCCCAGGACCGCGCCACGCTCATGGCCGAAGGCCGCACCGAGCACGCCTGCGTCAACGCCGAAGGCCGGCCGGTGCGTGTGCCGGACTGGCTCAAGGAGCTGTTCGGTTAATCGTCCGGCCGCTTGCGGTTCACGATCCAGAGCCCCCAGCCCATGACCACCAGGGAGACGGCGGCCAGCGCCCCGGCCGGCAGCATGGCCCCGTATTCATAAAGCCCCATGGCCGCCAGGGCCAGCAGCATCATGATCATGGCCTGAAGCACGCAACCGTATTTGCCCATCATGTCCTCACTCGGATGTGTCGAGGCGCCGAGGCTCGGACTCTGCGCTCTCCCCGGCCGCGGCCTTGCGGAAATCGCGGATGGCCTTGCCCAGGCCCGTGCCGATGGCGGGCAGCCGGTTGGAGCCGAAGACCAGCACGCCGATGACCAGGATGACCAGAAGCTCGGTGGAGCCGATGCCGAACATGCGCACCTCCCGGGCCGGATTCCGGCCCTCGCAGCAGGGAACCCTACCCCATGTCGCGGGAAATTCCGAAAAAAATTCCCCCATGATTTCAAGAAAGTAATATTGAAGTGAGCGCCCCGCCCTTGCCCCGGGGCCAAAGCAGGTATAGTCAACCCTTCCGCTCCATTACAGAACACCGGAAAAGCACCGTGCGCATCGACGTCCATACCCACGCCTTCCACCCCAAGATCGCCCAGAAGGTCCTGGACCAGCTCTTCGAGCACTACGGCATCACGCCCGTGGGCGAGGGCACGGTGGAGGACCTCCTGGAGCGCGCCGGACGCGCCGGGCTGGACGCGGTCATGCTGCACACCGCGGCCACGGATCCCTCCCAGGTGGTCCCGGCCAACAACTGGGCCATGGAACTCATCCGCAAGCACCCGGAGGTCATCGCCTTCGGCTCCCTGCATCCGGGCTACCACGACAACGCCCGCGAGCTGGAGCGGCTCGCGGCGGCCGGAATCCGCGGCCTCAAGTTCCACCCCGACTTCCAGGGTTTCTTCCTGGACGACCCGGCCTTCTACCAGCTCATGGAAAGCGTGCCGCAGGATCTCATCCTCATGGTCCACGTGGGCGACGACCTGCCGCCGGAGAAGAACCCCTCCTGCCCGCGCAAGCTGGCGGCGCTCCTCAAGGCCTTCCCGGACCGCAAGGTCATCGCCGCGCACATGGGCGGCTACCTCCACTGGAAATGGGCGCTCGAGCACCTGGTGGGCACGGACGTGTTCCTGGACACCTCCAGCAGCCTGGCCTTCATCCCGGACGAGGAGCTCTTCGCCATCTGGAAGCGCCACCCCCGCGAACGCATCCTGTTCGGTTCGGACTACCCCCTGTTCGATCCGGGCGCGGAGATGCACCTGCTCCAGCGCCGCCTGCGCCTCACGGACTCCGAGCTGGACGACCTGCTCCAGGCCGGCTCCGTGCTTTTCGACTGACCCCTGCCCTGCCGTTCACCGGCCCATTCGTCCGCTGACCGTTTTTCCGGTCCCCCTCCCGGGAAATTGGGATAGGGAGGTGCGGTCTTTCCGATTTCCTCGAAACCACGCCACAAGGAGGCATGGCATGGCCAAGAAGTCGTTGTGCGCCTGGCAGGACCTGGCCCTGGGAGCGGCCATTCTGGAGCCGGGCAGCGCGGCCAAGCTCAAGACCGGTGACTGGCGCACGCTCATTCCCCGCCTGGACGAAGAGAAGTGCATCAAGTGCGGCATGTGCGAGCTCTACTGCCCCGAGTTCTGCATCAGCGAGGGACGGGACGGCTTCTTCCGCCCGGACTTCACCTACTGCAAGGGCTGCGGCATCTGCGCCAACGAGTGCCCGAAGCAGGCCATCGCCATGGTCATGGAGGAGAAGTGATGGAGAAGAAGCGCGTCGGCATCGAGGTGTCCCTGGCCGTGGCCGAGGCCGTGAAGCTGGCCCGTGCCCAGGTGGTTTCCGCCTACCCCATCACGCCCCAGACCCACATCGTGGAGGAGCTTTCCACCTACGTGGCCAACGGCGAGCTGGACGCCGAGTTCATCCCCGTGGAGTCCGAGCACTCGGCCATGAGCGCGGCCGTGGGCGCCTCCGCCGCCGGGGCCAGGGTCTATACCGCCACCTCGTCCCAGGGCCTGGCCCTGATGCACGAGATCCTCTTCATCGCCTCGGCCCAGAGGCTGCCCATCGTCATGACCGTGGCCAACCGCTCCCTCTCCGGCCCCATCTCCATCTGGAACGACCATTCGGACATCATGGCCGAGCGCGACATCGGCTGGGTCCAGCTCTTCGTGGAGGACGGCCAGGAGGCCATGGAGCTGACCGTCGCGGCCTTCAAGATCGCGGAGGACCACCGCGTTCTCCTGCCCGTGGCCGTGAACATGGACGGCTTCATCCTGACCCACATGATCGAGCCGGTGATCTTCCCGGCCCAGGCCGCGGTGGACGCCTTCCTGCCGCCCTACAAGCCCGCCCTCAGGCTCGACCCGGCCAAGCCCGTGACCATGGGGCCGGTGGGCGTGCCCGAAGTCTATATGGAGGCCAAGAAGCAGTGCGAGCAGGCCCTGCTGGACTCCAAGGCCGTGGTGGCCGAGGTGCTCAAGGAGGCGGGCAAGGCCTTCGAGCGCAAGTACGACCTCATCGAAACCAACGGCAAGAAAAAGGCCAAGACCCTGTTCGTGACCATGGGCTCCCTGGGCGAGAGCGTGTGGAGCGCCGTGGACAGCCTGAACGAGGACGGCGAGGACGTGGGCCAGGTGCGCATCCGCCTCTGGCGGCCCTTCCCGGAGCAGGAGTTCAAGAAGGCCTGCAAGGACGCCAAGCGGCTCATCGTCATCGACCGGGCCATGAGTCCGGGCTCGGCCTGCGGCCCCGTGGCCCAGGAGCTCAAAGGCGTGTTCTACAAGGACAAGAACGCGCCCGAGATCGTCAACGTGGTGGCGGGCCTGGGCGGCCGCGACGTGCCGGTGGCGGACTTCAAGGAGATGTACCGGCTGGCCAAGAAGGGCAAGCTGGCCAAGACCTACACGCTCTGGGGGGTGGACAGCAATGCTTAGGGACATCGCCATCGACTTCGAGAAGATCACGGCCAAGAACACGCCCAAGGAGTGCATGATCTCCTCGGGCCACCGCGCCTGCCAGGGCTGCGGCGAGATCCTGGCCATGGGCATGGTGACCAAGGCCGCGGGCAGGAACATCATCGTGGCCAACGCCACGGGCTGCATGGAGATCGTCACCTCGCCCTTCCCCCAGACCGCCTGGAAGCTGCCCTGGCTGCACGTGGCCTTCGAGAACGCCGCCGCCGTGGGCTCCGGCATCGAGGCCGCGGTCAAGGTCCTGCACCGCCAGGGCCAGATCAAGAAGAAGCCCCACGTGATCTGCTTCGCGGGCGACGGGGCCACGGCCGACATCGGGCTCCAGTCCCTGTCCGGGGCCCTGGAGCGCGGCCACGACATGCTCTACGTCTGCCTGGACAACGAGGCGTACATGAACACGGGCATCCAGCGCTCGTCCTCCACGCCCTGGGGCGCCTCCACCACCACCTCGCCCGCGGGCAAGCAGAGCAAGGGACAGCACACCCAGAAGAAGAACCTGCCGCTCATCGCGGCGGCCCACGGCATCCCCTACGTGGCCACCGCCGCCCCGGCCTTCCACCTGGACCTCATGAACAAGGTGCGCAAGGCCCTGGCCGTGGACGGCCCGGCCTACCTGCACATCTACGCCCCCTGCCCCACGGGCTGGGGCCTGGCCGGGTCCAAGTCCGTGGAGATCGCGCGGCTGGCCGTGAACACCAAGGTCTTCCCGCTCTACGAGGTCATCGGCGGCCGCTTCGTCATCAGCCGCAAGCCGGCCAAGCCGCAGCCCGTGCTGGACTACCTGAAGCTCCAGCGCCGCTTCCGGCACCTCTCGGAGAAGGACGTGGCCGAAATCCAACGGTCCGTGGACGCCTCCTGGGACTACCTGGAGCGCCTGGCCAAGGCCACGGGGAAAGGCGAAGAATAAGCAAAAGCGAGGGGGACCTTGCCGCGGAAAGGTCCCCCTCGCGCTTCTCTCCAAAGCCCCTCGACGAAAAAGCCGCTACGACTCCGTCACCCCGGCCATGTACAGGCCGATCCTGTCCACCTGCTCCTGGTCCGTGACCGGGAACTGCGCCACCACCCTGCCCCGGTACATCACCGCCACGCGGTCCGCCAGTTGCAACGCCTCGTTCAAATCGCCCGTGACCAGCAGGATGCCCGCCATGTCCCGGGCGTCCAGGAGCCTGCGCCAGACCTCCTCGGTGGCCGCCACGTCCAGGCCCTGGGTGGGCTGCTCGGCCACGATGAGCCGCGGCTCGCGGAAAAGCTCGCGGGCCAGCACCGCCTTCTGGAGGTTGCCGCCCGAAAGCTGCCAGGCCAGGACCCGCACCCGGCCGGGCTTGATGTCGAAGCGCTTGACCAGGGCTCGGGTCTTGGCCTCGGCCTGGCCCGTGCGCAGAAGCGGCCCCTTGCGGAAGCCCTTGCGCGTGGTCAGCAGCATGTTGTCCACCAGGTTCTTGTTGCGCATGGTGGCCAGGCCCAGGCGGTCCTCCGGGATGTAGGAGAGCGTGTGCTTCCAGTCCGGGTCCGCGTAGTACTCGCGCCAGGGCTTGCCCAGGATGAAGATGGTGTCCCTGGGGGGGCGGGTCAGGCCACAGACCGCCTCCACCAGCGGCTTCTGGCCGTTGCCCGCCACGCCCACCACGGCCAGGATCTCGCCGCGCTGGAGCGTCAGGTTGATGTCCGCAAGGCCCAGGCCCGTGAGGTTCCTGATCTCCAGCACCTGCTCGCGCACCTCGGCGGCCGTGCGGTCCACCTCCAGGAGCACGTCCTTGCCGATCATGATCCGGGCCAGGTCGGCCTTGGACCCGATCTCCTCGGGCCGCAGCTCGGCCTCCACCTTTCCCGCGCGCAGCACCGCGATCTCGTCGGCCACGGCCAGGACCTCTTCCAGTTTGTGACTGATGAAGACCACGGCCTTGCCCTGGCTGGTCATGGACCAGAGGGCCTCGAAAAGCCGGAAGGTCTCGGCCGGGGTGAGCACGGCCGTGGGCTCGTCGAAGATGAGCACCCGGCTGTCGCGGGCAAGGAGCTTGAGGATTTCCACCAGCTGCTTCTCGCCCATGGACAGGTCGCCCACCCGGGCCGCGGGGTCGATCTCCAGGCGGTAGCGTACGGCCAGCTCGGCCACGCGGCGCTCCATGTCCCGGGGCGAGAGCAGGAAGCCCGGCTCCTGGCCCAGGAGCACGTTCTCGGCCACGCTCATGGCGTCCACCAGCATGAAGTGCTGATAGACCATGCCGATGCCCGCGGCGATGGCCTCGCGGGCCGAGGCGAAGCGCGTCTTGCGGCCGTCCACCTCGATGCGCCCGGCGTCCGGAGCGAGCCGCCCGGCGAGCATGCCCATAAGCGTGCTCTTGCCCGCGCCGTTCTCGCCCAAAAGGGCCTTGATGCGGCCGGGGCGGATCTCCAGGGTGATGGAGTCGTTGGCCAGGACCTTGCCGAAGCGCTTGGTCAGCCCGCGCAGGGCCACCACGGGCTCGGCGTCGGGCAGGGCCAGGTGTTCGGGACGGGCCGGGAGCTGGTCCATGTCAGCCCTCCGGCTCGATGTTCACGCCCAGGGCCGCGGGCGCGCCGGCCGCCCGGCCGCGCCAGGCCGAAAAGACCAGCACGAGCACGGTGAGGGCGTAGGGCAGCATGAGCAGAAGCGACGAGGGCAGGTTGGTGCCCGTGGCCTGGAGCCGGAGCTGAAAGGCCATGACCCCGCCGAAGAGATAGGCCCCGATCACGGCCCGGCCCGGCTTCCAGAAGGCGAAGATGACCAGGGCCACGGCGATCCAGCCGCGCCCGGCCGAGAGCCCGTTGGTCCAGAGGTGGGTGTAGGCCAGGGAGAGGTAGGCCCCGCCCAGGCCCACCAGCCCTCCCCCGGCCACGGCCGTGAAAAAGCGCAGCCGCAGCGGATGGAGCCCGGCCGCCGCGACGGCGGCGGGCATCTCGCCCACGGCCCGCACGGCCAGGCCCGGCCGCGTGCGCTGAAGGAAGAACCAGAAGCCCGCGGGCAGCAGGTAGGAGAGATAGACCAGGGCGTCCTGGCGGAAGAGGATGTCGCCCAGCACCGGCAGGCTGCCCAGAAGCGGCAGGCTGAACTTGGAAAAGCCCGGCGCGGCGAGGCCGATGAACGGGGTGCCGAAGAAGTGCGTGAGCCCCAGGCCCAGGATGGTCAGGGCCAGGCCAGAGACCACCTGGTTGCCCAAGAAACCGATGCAGACCACGGCGTGCAGCAGGGCCAGGCAGGCCCCGGCCGCTCCGCCCGCCGCCAGGCCCAGCCAGGCCGAGCCAGTGAGATGAGCAGTAAGGAAGGCGGCCAGGGCGGCCACGCTCATCATGCCCTCCACGCCCAGGTTAAGCACCCCGCCCTTTTCCGAAAGCATCTCGCCCAGGGTGGCGTAGAGGATCGGCGTACCGGACTGCACGGCCGCGGCCAGCAGGGCCACCAGGATGTCCCAGTCCATGCCCTAGCCCTCCCGCCGCCCCAGGCGGTAGGTCAGGAAGAACTGTCCGGCCAGCACGCTCAGCAGGATGAGCCCCTCCATGATGGAGCCGTAGGCCGCGGGAATCTGCATCTCCAGTTGGAGGTTCTCCACGCCCACGCGCAGCACGGCCAGGAGGAAGGAGGCCAGAGCGATGGGCAGGGGCTCCAGCCGGGCCAGCCAGGCCACCACGATGGCCGTGTAGCCGTACCCGGCCATGAGGCTGGGCTGAAGCCGCCCAAGAACGGCCGAGGTTTCCACGCACCCGGCCAGCCCGGCCAGGGCTCCGGACACGGTCATGACGAAGCCCACCAGGAAGCCGTAGGGCAGCCCGGCGTAGCGGGCCACGCGCGCGCCTTCGCCCCCGGCCTTGAGCTCGTAGCCCAGGAGCGTGAAGCGGAAAAAGGCCCAGAAACCCGCCCCGGCCGCCAGGCAGACCGCGAAGCCCCAGTGCAGGCGCGTGCCGCCGATGGGCCCCAGGAGCGCGGCCCTGGGGAACTCCGGGGTCATGGGGAAGCCGAAGCTGGTGGGATCCTTCCAGACTCCGAAGACCAGGAAGTCCAGGAGCAGGATGGCGATGTAGTTGAGCATGAGCGTGGTGATGATCTCGTTCACCTTGAGCCGCAGCCGGAGCCAGGCCGGGACCAGGGCCCAGAGCCCGCCCGCCACGAGAGCCGCCAGGAACATGAGCGGCAGGAGCAGGAACGCGGGCAGGCCCGGGAAGCTGAGCGCGGCCCAGGTGGCGCCGATGGCCCCCAGGGCGAACTGGCCCTCGGCCCCGATGTTCCAGACCTGCATGCGGAAGGCCACGGCCACGCCCAGGGAGCAGAGGAAGATGGGCACGGACTTGCGCAGGGCGTCCTCCAGGGCGAAAACGTTGCCGAAGGTGCCCTGCCAGAGGACCACGGCGCCCTGAAGCGGCGACTTGCCCTGGGCGGCCAGCATGAGGATGCCGGCCCCCAGGGAAAAGGCGAGGGCGCCCAGGACGATGACCAGGGCGCCCCCCTTCCAGGGCTCGTCTCGCTTGATGACGCGCAGCGCGGGCATGCGGCTACTCGGTGGTGCCGACCACACCTTCCACGAACCAGGTCATGCCCAGCAGGTCGGCGTCCGGGGCCTTCTGGCCCGCGGCGTAACGCTCCTTGCCGGCCTGGTCCCTGATGGGGCCCGTGAACACGGTGTCCGTGCCGGCCTTGAGCTCGGCCCGCCTGGCCTCGACCTTGGCCTTGACCTCGTCCGGGACCATGGGGCCGTAGGGGGCGATGTCCACCACGCCCTTGTCCATGCCCCACCAGATGGCCTGGTTGCCCTTCCAGGCGCCGTTCTTCACCTCTTCCACGGTCTGGACATAGAGCGGCGCCCAGTTCCAGACCGCCGCCGTGAGGTGGGACTTGGGCGCGAAGGCGCTCATGTCGGAGTTGTAGCCCACGCTGTACACCCCGCGCTGCTGGGCGGCCTCCTGCGGGCCGGGGGAGTCCTGGTGCTGGGCGATGACGTCCGCGCCTACGTCCAGCAGGCTCACGGCCGCGTCCTTCTCCAGGGCCGGGTCGTACCAAGTCTTGGTCCAGACCACGCGCACCTGGGCCTGGGGGTTCACCGAGCGCGCGCCCAGGGTGAAGGCGTTGATGCCGCGGATGACCTCGGGGATGGGGAAGGCGGCCACATAGCCCAGGATGTTCTTCTTGGTCATCATCCCGGCCACCATGCCCGTGAGGTAGCGGGCCTGGTACATCCGGCCGAAATAGTTGTTCATGTTGTCGGCGGTCTTGAATCCCGAGCAGTGCATGAACCTGGTCTTGGGATATTCCTTGGCCACCTTGAGGGTGGAGTCCATGTAGCCGAAGCTCGTGGCGAAGACGAGGTCGAAGTCCTTGCGGGCCATGTTGGTGATGACGCGCTCGGAATCGGCGCCCTCGGGCACGGACTCCACGTAGGAGGCCTCCACGTAGGGCAGGGCCGCCACGGCCTTCTCGCCCTGGTGGTGGGCGTAGGAGTATCCGGCGTCGCCGACGGGCGAAACGTAGATGAAGCCGACCTTGAGTTTCTTGTCCGCGGCCGGGGTCTCGGCGGGCTTGGCCTCGACGGCGGGCTTTTCCGCGGCCTTCTGCTCGGCCTTCTGCTCACCGCAGGCGGCCAGGGACAGGGCCAGGGCCGCGGCCAGGCAGAGGACCGCCAACTTCGCGCGCATGCTCGTGAACAGGTTCATGGTGACGCTCCTCGGATTACGGTCTCAGGTGCATTTCTTGACGATGGGCTGCACGAACTGGGACTCCGCGTCCCAGGGAAAGAGAATCCAGGTGTCTTGGCTCACCTCGGTGACGAAGGTGTCCACCAGAGGACGGCCCTCGGGCTTGGCATAGACCGTGGCGAAGTGGGCCTTGGGCAGCATCTCCCGCACCAGGCGCGCGGTGCGGCCCGTGTCCACCAGGTCGTCCACCAGAAGCCAGCCCGCGCCGTCGCCGCGGATCTCCTTGAGCACCGCCGCCCCGCCCTGCCGCTGCCAATCGTAGCTGGAGACGCAGACCGTGTCGATGAGCCGGATGTCCAGCTCGCGGGCGATGATGGCCGCGGGCACCAGCCCGCCACGGGTGATGGCGTAGATCCCGGTCCAGGGCCCCCGCTCCATGAGCCGCCAGGACAGGGCCCGGCAGTCCCGCTGGAGCTGCTCCCAGGAGACCGGATACATCTTGGTGTAGCGATCGGCGTTGGACAAGACAAGCTCCCGAATTCACTAAAAAAGAAGCGGCGCATCACCTGCGCCGGGGCTCTTGTATCCCAGGTCCGGGTTTCCTTCAACCGGTCCTGACCCGGCCCGCCCGCTCCAGGAGCAGGGGCAGGCCCCGCTGCGCCAGGAGGGGAAACAGGGCCGCCAGGAGCAGGGACGCGAAGGCGTCCAGGACAGACGGCCATGAGCCGGCCACGGCAGCCAGGGCGCGGCCCGCATTGGCCAGGACCATGGTCTCGGGCAGCAGGCCCAGGATCGAGACCCAGAGGAAGCTGGCGAGCCGGATGGGCGCCTGCCCCAGGGCCGCGCTGATCAGGAAGAACGGCGTGGACCCGTTGAGCCGCATGGAGAAGAGATACCAGGCCCCGCGCAGCTGCACGCCGTGGCTGATGCGCCGGAGCTGGAGGCCGAAGCGCTGCTGGGCCCAGCCCCGCAGGCGCGTGCGAAACAGGGCGCAAGCGGCCGTGGCCCCGAGGCCCAGGCCGCAGACCGAGGCCAGGGTCCCTCCCCAGAAGCCCAGGGCGGCTCCGGCGGCCAGGACCAGGGCCGCACGGCCCGGGACAGGCGCTGCCCCGGCCAGCGACGCCAGCACCAGCGCGGCCAGGAAGGCGAGCACGGGATGCCCGTCCCGCCAGGCGGCCAGGTCCGCAAGGCGCTGGGGCTCCAGGCCGGCCCACACCGCCAGGGCCGCGGCCAGCAGAAGCAGGACCACGAGCCGTTTCGTCTCCGAAGCGATCATGATTCCTCCCCAGGAACCGCCGGACGCCCCCGCTCCAGGGCGAGGAACCCGGCCAGGGCCGCGCCGTGCAGCCCGCTGTCCCTGTTGGTGTTGAGCCGCACCGGCAACCGCTCCAGGAGCGGGCCGTGGGACGGCGAGCAGACGAACTCGGCGCGAAAGTGGTCGTTGTCCACCAGGGCCGGGGTCCGCTCCGCCACCCCGCCGGACACGAACAGGCCGCCCGTGGCCAGCACGGTCAGGGCGTAGTTGCGGCAGGCCCGGGCGTAAAAACGGGCGAACCAGACCAGGGTGGGGCAATCCGGCGTGAGCTCGGCGGCCACGGCCTCGGGAGCCAGCTCCCGGCCGGTGTGGAAACGGTGCAGCAGGGACAGGCCCGGACCCGAAACCACGGCGTCGCCGTGGGCATAGGGCCGCGCCAGGACACGGCGCACGAACTCGCCGTACTCGGCCTCCTCCGGCCCCACGAAGGCGAAGGCCGCGTGCCCGCCCTCCGAGGCCACGGGCACCTGGTCCCCTCCCCAGGGCGTCAGCGCGCAGTGTCCCAGGCCCGTGCCCGCGCCCACCACGGCCAGGGTCCCGGCGGAGTCGGCCCGGCCGGGTTTGATGACCCTGGACTGGTCCACGGCCAGGGTGCGGCAGGCGAAGGCCTGGGCCGCGAAGTCGTTGAGGAGCAGGCAACGCCGCAAGCCGAAGTCATGGGCGCAGCGGGACACGTCCATGTCCCAGGCGATGTTCGGGGGCTTGCAATAGGTCCGGTCCCGCACCGGGCCGGGCACGGCCAGGGCGGCCAGGTCCACATCGCCGGGGCCTGCGCCCAGGCCTTCCCAGGCCCGGGCCAGGAGCGCGGCCAGGGAGCCGGACTCGGCCGTGCGCAGGCGGCAGACCTCCCCCACGGGAGCCGGTCCCGCGGGACCCTGCTCGAACAGAGCAAAGCGGCTGTGGGTGCCGCCGATGTCCGCCGCCAGAATGGGCATGAATCCTCCCTTCCGCTTCTGCTAGCACAGGGCCGCAAAAAAAAGGAGCCCCGCAGGGCTCCTTTCGGACCAGGGGAAAAAGGCTCAGGAGGCCCGGGCCAGCAGGCTCGCGGCGTCCTCCTTGGCCCCGGCGGTCTCCTGGCGGCGTCTGGCGTGTTTGCGGGCGAAGCCGCGCAGGGCCAGGGCCTGCTCCTGGCGCAGGCCGGGAGTCAAAAAGGCGCTCAGGCGGCGTTCCAGCTTGTAGGGATTCTGCTCCCGGGCCATGGCCGCCACGCCCTCCATGACCAGCTGCTGGTTCAGGAGCTGGGCCCGGGTCTGGTGGTGGATGTTCTCGGCCATGGGCGCGAAGACCAAGTTGCCCAGGACCACGCCGTAGAGGGTGGAGATGAAGGCCACCGGGATGTTCTGGAGGATCACCGCGGTGTCGTTGATGCCCATGATCATGCCGATGATGCCGATGACGCTGCCCGCCAGGCCGAAGGCCGGGCCCAGCCGGGCCAGGGTCTGGAAGACGCGCTCGCTCTGCTGGCGGCGCAGGGCGAAAAAATGCATCTCCGCGCCGAGCAGGTCGCGGATCTCGTCCTCTTTGTAGTTGTCCACCAGACACTGCACGGCCCCGGACAGGAAAGTGTCGCGGGACATCTCCTCCATGCGCTCCAGGGAGAGCACCCCGTCCACGCGGGAACGCACCGAGAGGTCCAGGAGCGTGCGGGCCACTTCCTCAGGGGTCTGGGGCTTTGTGCCGTAGGCGTTGCGGGCCACGGCAAAGGCGTTGCGCAGGGTCTCCACGGGGTAGGCCATGAGCGTGGCCGCCCCCAGGCCGGAGAAGACCACCAGGAGCGCGGCCAGGTCCCAGTATCCGGCCAGGCCCGAGGGAGTCAGGGCGAAGCTGGCCACAAAAAGGAGAAGACAAAGGATCAGGCCCACGATGTTCTTGCGGTTCATGCGTTCGCTCCTTGGATCATCGCTCGCTGAGCAGAAGGATCTCCACCCGCCGGTTGCGTTCGGCGCTGCCGTCCAGGCCCGCGGGCGACTCGGGCCGGAAGGCCCCCTGCCCGCTCACCAGGAGCCGCCTGGGGTCGAGGCCGCCCTGCTCCAGGAAATACTTGGCCACCCCGGCCGCGCGGCGCACCGAAAGGTCGAACCCGGCCGGTCCCGGGGCCTCGCTCTCGTCAACGTGGCCCACCACGTGGACCAATCCGCCGTGCACCCGCAGAAGCTCGGTGACCTCGCTGAGATATTTCAGGCCCTCGGGGGAGAGCTCGCTCTTGCCCGGCTGGAAAAAGGCCGCCCCGCGCAGGGTCACCCGCACCACGCCGTCGGGCTCGCGGATCACGCTCACGCCCACGGCGTCCGAACGGAAGAGCACCTCCCGGCCGTCCGGCGCGCGCAGGAGCACGCCCCGGTCGCCCAGACGCACCAGGATGGCGTCCGCGGGATCGGCCGCCGTGGCGGC
>JAWRKD010000163.1:0-17444 GCA_040307135.1 Desulfovibrionaceae bacterium | reverse complement strand
CCCCCCCCCCCCCCCCCCCCCCCCCCCCCCCCCCCCCCCCCCGGCCCTGAACAAACGGGAGCCGGACGATAAGCCGGGTTCTGTTCCCCTTGCGGGGCGGTCGTCATTCCTCTAGGGCGGCCGTTACCGGACGCCTCCAGCAGCCTACCCGGGGGCCTATGGCCGGGCCAGCCAGCCCCCCTATTTGGCCTTGCTCCGGACGGGGTTTGCCGAGCCGGCCGCGTCGCCGCGGCCGCTGGTGGGCTCTTGCCCCACCGTTTCACCCTTACCTCCCGGCGAACCGGAAGGCGGTCTGTTTTCTGTGGCACTGTCCGGGGATCGCTCCCCCTGGGCATTACCCAGCGCCCTGCCCTGCGGAGCCCGGACTTTCCTCCCCGGCCCTTGCGGGCCGCGGCGACGACCTGTCCGGCTCCCTTCTCAAACTAATGCCTGCCGCCGCAAGCGCAAGCGGCCTATTCTTCCTCGTCCTGCGCCGCGGCGGCGTTCGGCTCGGGCATGTGCTCGAGCCAGTAGATGAGCCGCTGGCAGTTGGGGCAGGCGATGATCTGCTTGCCCTTCTGCAGGTCGTTGTAGGTCTGCGGCGGGATCATGATGTTGCAGCCCGAGCACACGCCGCGGTCCACCGGCACGATGACCGGGTGGGCGATGCGCGCCCGGATGAACTCGTAGCGGCCGAGGATGGGCGGCGGCACGACCTTGCCGGCCTTCTTGCGCTTCTTGTCCAGGGACTCCACGCGCTTGCGGGCCTTGCCCAGACGCTCCTCCAAGGTGGCGGTCTTGGCCTCGTACTCGGCGCGCAGGCCGTCGGCCTCGGCGTCCAGGTCCTTGAGGGACTCCTCCTGGCGGGCGATCTCCTCCATGATGGCGATCTTCTCCTCTTCGCGCATGCGGTTCACACGCTCAAGGCTGTCCATCTCGCGCATCATGGCGTGGTATTCCTTGGTGTTGCCCACCATCATGAGCTTGTTTTTGCTCTTCTTGATCTTGCCCGCGTCCTCCTCGATCTCGAACTCGAGCTTCTTCTGCTGGCCCCGCAGAATCTCCAGGCGTTCGTTGATCTGCCCCTGGCGCTCCTTGACCGCGGCCACCCGGCCTTCCAGGTCCGAGAGCTCCAACGGCGCCTGCCTGATCTCGCCCTCGAGCAGGATGATCTCGTCGTCCACCGCCTGGAGCACGATCAACTGTTCAATCTGCTTCTGATACATAGGTCCCCTCTTTAGTCCCCGGACCACGCCCTCGCGCGGCCCTGCGTATTGGAACGCGGGCGGCGGACCGCCCGCGCGATTCCCTCATGCCCCGGCCCGGAAGCGGAAGGGGTCGGTTCCCTCGAAGAAGCGCACCTGCACGTCCCCGGCCAGGGAGGCCAGCTCCGCGGCGAAGCGGCGCATCATCTCCTCTTCCAACGCGAAATGTCCCACATCCACCACCAGCAGCCCGGCCTCCAGGGCCGCGTGATGCTTCACGTCGCCGGTGACGAGCACGTCCGCCCCGCCGGCCTGGGCCAGGTCCATGAGCGAGGAGCCCGAACCCGGACAGTAGGCCACCCGGCGCACGCGCCCGGCCTCCGGCCCGCACAGGGCCAGGGTCCGGCCGCGGCAGAGCTCCTGGATCCGGGCCAGGAAGGCCTCCAAGGCCATGGCCTTGGGCAGGTCGCCGATCTCGCCGAAGCCCGCCTCGCGGGCCGCGTTCTCCAGCCTGGACACGAACCATTCGGTCCCGGCCGGGACCAGAGCGGCCGCGGCCTCGCGCAGGGCGGGCCAGGCCGTCTCTTCGCAATACAGGCGCAGTTCCCCCGGAATGGACTGGACCCGCCGCAGACCGGGCATGGCCTCCAGGGAGGCCAGGGAACGGGCGGACAGGGGCCGGGGCAAGGCCGCCCCGGCGGCCAGCAGGCGGCCGTCGACCGAGGGCTCCAGCACGGCGCGGTTGACGAGGCCCAGCTCGTCGCCCAGCCAGCGGGCCGGGCCGTCCGGGCGGGCGTCCAGGGAGGTGTGGGCGGCGTAGAGCCAGGCGTTCTGGGAGAGGATCAGGCGGAGGATGTCGAGGGTGCGGCCGGGGGTGCTGGGGAGTTCGGGCTTGAGGAACAGGGGGTGGTGCGAGAGCACCAGATCCGCCCCCCAGTCCAGGGCCCGGGCCACGATGTCGGGCTCGGGGTCCAGGGTCACGGCCGTCTTGCGGATGCGCTTTTCAGGCCCGGCCACCTGGACCCCGGAATTGTCCCAGTCGCTGGCCAGGCGTTCCGGGGCCAGCGCCCGGATCAGGTGCAAAAACGCATGGATGTTCATGCCCTGCAAAAACCAGGATGCTCCCCGAGGTTTTCCCCTGGGGAGCATCCTGATCCTCCTGTGAGTGACGAGGCGTCGAATTTACCAAGCGTGGCGTTCTGTACCGGCAAGGTGCTTCCTTTGGTGGGCCAACCAGGATTCGAACCTGGGACCATCCGGTTATGAGCCGGGGGCTCTGCCAACTGAGCTACTGGCCCGAACAATGTTCGAGCAGGGAAAAATAGCCGAGGGTTCCTGGGATGTCAACGCCGCGAAGCGGGGGCTGATCCCTCGACCAGAGATCGAGTTACAATTACGTTATTTTTTGTTGTTACAACATTGCTCCAATTTACAGAATTCGACATAAACAGCATGGTGCGTTTGGGAAAAAATCCCGGATTCTCCTGGGTTCCCCGGGATTGGCCCGGTCCTTGCTATCCCCGGGTACCACTTTCGTCGCGAGGCCCCCATGTCCGAATGCCGCACGATCCTGCCCTGCAACGCCCCGGCCGCCCTGGCCGAGGGCTTTGGCCGGCTCCTGGAGAACATTCCGGATCCCGCGGCCCTGCTGGGCGGGGGACGGCTGCTGGTCCTGGCCAACGAGACCTTTCTCCAGGCCTTCGGCAAGGAGGCCGCGGCCCAGGACGCCGACCCCCTGCTCCTGGCGGCCTCCATCGCCGACCGCCGCAACCTGGAGCAGTTGCTGCGCAGCCCCTCGGGCGCGCGGCGGCTGCGCGTGACCCTGAAGACCGGACGCAAGACCGCGCCCTTCGAACTCACGGTCACGCCCCTGGCCGAGGAGCACAGCCTGCTCCTTTTGCGCGATTTGAGCGCCGTGGCCGCCCTGGAGCGTTCCGAGCGGCGCTACCGGGACATCTTCGACAACGCCGTGGAGGGCATCTTCGTGACCACGCCGGACGGCCGCTACGTGGACGCCAACCCGGCCCTGGCCCGCATGTACGGTTTCGACTCGCCCTCGCACCTCAAGGACCACTTCAACGACATCGCCTCCCAGCTCTACGTCCAGCCCGGCCGCCGCGACGAGTACATGGCGCTCATGAACGAGTTCGGGGCCGTGTTCGGCTTCGAGTCCGAAATCTACCGCAAGGACGGCAGCACCATCTGGATCACGGAGAACTCCCGCGCCGCCTTCGGTCCCGACGGCAAGGCGGAGTGCTACGAGGGCACGGTGGTGGACATCACCGAGCGCAAGCGCGCCCAGGCCGAGATTGAGACCCAGCGGGCCTATTTCCGCCAGCTTTTCGAGAGTTCGCCCCAGGCCATCGTGCTCATCGGCCCCGACGGCCGCATCGTGGACGTGAACTCCGGCTTTGAAACCCTCTTCGGCCACGAGGCCCACGCCGTGCGCGGCAAGCTCAACCGCGACCTGGTGGTGCCCAAGGACCTGGCTTTCGAGGCCGAGAACTTCAACCGCACGGTCCTGGCCGGGCAGCCCATCCAGAGCGAGACCGTGCGTCGCCACCGCCTGGGCCGCCTCATCCCGGTCTCGGTCATCGGCTACCCCATCCGCGTGGGCGGGCACATCGCGGGCGTGTTCTACATCTACACCGACATCACCCAGCGCAAGGAGTTCGAGCAGCAGCTGGCCCACCAGGCCTTCCACGACGCCCTCACCGGCCTGCCCAACCGGGTGCTCTTCCTGGAGCGCGTGGAGCGCGCCGTGGAGCGCGCCAACCGCCGCGACGACTACCGCTTCGCCGTGCTCATGGTGGACCTGGACCGCTTCAAGCTGGTCAACGACTCCCTGGGCCACCAGGCGGGCGACAAGCTGCTCATGGCCGCGGCCCGGCGCATGGAGTCCTGCGTGCGCGCCGTGGACACCGTAGCCCGCCTGGGCGGCGACGAGTTCGCCCTGCTCCTGGAGGAGTACACCAGCCCCCACGACGTGACCCGCGTGGCCCAGCGCATCCACGAGATCATGACCAGGCCCTTCAGCGTGGACAACAACGACGTGGTCTGCGGGGCGAGCATCGGCATCGTCATGAAGACCAAGAGCTACACCCAGGCCGAGGACATCCTGCGCGACGCGGACATCGCCATGTACCGCGCCAAGTCCCAGGGCAAGGCCCAGTACAAGGTCTTCAACAAGAAGATGCACGAGCAGGCCACGGAATTCCTCCAGCTGGAATCCGAGCTGCGCGAGGCCCTCATGAACGAGGATCTGGCGGTCCACTACCAGCCCATCGTGGCCGTGACCGACCAGCGCCTGCGCGGCTTCGAGGCCCTGGTCCGCTGGAACCACCCGCGCCGCGGCCCGGTGTCCCCGGCCCGCTTCATCCCGGTGGCCGAGGAGACCGGCCTCATCCTGCGCCTGGGGCAGTGGGTCCTGAACAAGGCCTGCGGCCAGATGCGCCAGTGGCGCGACAGCCACCCCGGGGCCGCGCAGCTGACCATGAGCGTGAACATCTCCAGCCGCCAGCTCATGCAAAAGGATTTCCTGGAGATGATCTGCCAGGCCCTGGAGAAGAACAGCCTGCCCGCCAACGCCCTCAAGCTGGAGCTCACCGAAAGCTCCCTGCTCCAGGAATCCCGCTCCTGCATGGACACCCTGCGCGGGCTCAAGTCCCTGGGCGTGCGTCTGGCCGTGGACGACTTCGGCACGGGCTATTCCTCGCTGAACTACCTCCAGCGCCTGCCCATCGACACGCTCAAGATCGACCGCTCCTTCATCAGCGCGGAGAGCAACCACGAGATCGTGCGCACGATCATCGCCCTGGCCCGCAACCTGGGGCTCTCCGTGGTGGCCGAGGGGGTGGAGCGCGAGGACCAGCTGGCCCGGCTGCTGCGGGAGAACTGCGACGAGGCCCAGGGCTTCATGTTCTCCAAGCCCGTGGACAGCTTCAACGCCGGGCGCCTGGTGGCCAAGCTTTTGGAATCTAGCGGGAATCCCGGATCCGCTGAATGAGGGCCGTGGTGGAATAGCCCGGCAAGAGCGGCAGGGAGACCACCCGGCCGCCGCCGGCCTCCACCGCCTCGCGGCCCACGATGCGCTCCACGGGCCAGTCCCCGCCCTTGACCAGGACCCGCGGCCGCACCGCGGTGATGAGCCGAAGCGGCGTGTCCTCCTCGAAGAGCACCACGTAGTCCACGCTCTCCAGCCCGGCCAGGACAAAGGCCCGCTCCCGTTCGCCCACCACGGGCCGCTCCGGCCCCTTGAGCCGGCGCACCGAGGCGTCGGAATTGAGCCCCAGCAGGAGCCCCTGGCCCAGGGCCCGGGCCCGCGCCAGCAGGTCCACGTGGCCGGGATGCAGGATGTCGAAACAGCCGTTGGTGAAGACCAGCTCGAAGTCCGGCCCCAGAGCGCGGCGGCGCTCCAGGAACGCCTCCAGGCCGAGGACTTTCTCGTGCGCCAGGGCGGTGTTCATCAGGGCCTCGGCCGCAGGTTGGCGCCCAGGCCCAGCAGGGTGAGCCCGAGCCAGTCCAGGCCGAATTCGAGGGCGGCCTCCTCGTCGGCCAGGATGCGCTCCTGACGCCAGGGCTCCAGCTCCAGGCGGTCGAAGACCTTCATGTCCCGCAGGAAGCGCTGGAAATCGTCGGGCTGGTAAAGCGCCAGGAAGACCATGCTCATGCGCCGGGAATCCAGGCCCCGCCCGGCCGCGCGCCAGGCCGCGGCCAGCTGCATGTAGCGGTCGTTGGCCCGGTTGTAGGGCTCCAGGCCCTGGTCCTGCAGCCACTGCGCCGCGGTCCACTGCCGCTCTTGCTCGAAACCCCGGCAGTGCGGCTCGCGCACCACGAAGAACTGCTCCAGGATCTCGCCTTCCGGACCCGGCCGCGTGGCCCGGCCCAGGGGATAGGTGCGGCAGGCCCCGGGCCGGTCGGCATAGACCGAGCAGCCCTCGGGCCGCACGAACGGGCAGGAGCGCTTCTCGTCGTCGCCCATGCGCAGGCGCATCTCGGGCAGGCCCGTGTCCCGGCGCTGGGAGACCTCGCCCAGGTTCTCCACAAAGACCCGGCTGGGCAGGCCGCCCAGGCCGCGGCGCAGGCGCAGCGCGTCGTAGGGCGTGAGCACGAGGTTCAGGTCCCCGCAGCAGGCGTTGAAGCAGGGCACGCCCGGGTGGCAGGCGAAGCCGAAGGTTTCGCCCGGTTTGAGCTCGGGCAGGCTGTCGAGGAATTTCTGGGTGGCGTCCTGGGTCATGATCCTTCCTTAGCGTTGCTCCAGCAGCTCAAGCCGCGCCAGCAGGTCGTCCAGGAGCCGGTCCCGGTCCGCGCGCAGGGCGGCCTCCATCTCGGCCCGCGGGTGCATGGCCTGCATCTTGAATTTGTTGCCCAGGGCGTTGCCCAGTTCGGCCGCGGACTGGCGGCTGGCCGCGCCGGTGCGCTTCCTGTGCCGCACGGCCAGGTGGCCCTGATATACGGCCAAGCCCCCCGCCCGCGCAAGGCGCAGGTCGTGCTCCACGTCGTCGTACTGGGAGGGCGAAAGGTGCAGGGCGAAGCCGCCGCTCTGGGCCAGGGCCGCGACGCGGAACAGGTGGCAGCAGCCGGTTACGGACACGCAGGGCCGGACATAGGCGAACTGGCCCAGGTCCAGGGTCTGGATGTGCAGGTCCGAGAAACGGAAGTCGTCGGGCTGCGCCGGGTCCGGGGTTGCGGGCAGCACGGGGTGGAGGTCCGCGCTCTGGATGCGCCGGGGCTCGGCCGCGTCCACCACCTTGCAGCCCCAGACCGCGGCGTCGGGCCGCCCGACCACGGCCGCGCCCAGGCGGCCCAGCCAGTCCGGCGGCACCAGGGCGTCGTCGTCCAGGTACAGGGCGAAGTCCGCCTGCCGCACCTCAGGCCGCGCGGCCAGCCAGTTGCGGGCCGCCGCCGCGCCCACGTTCACGGGCAGGTCCAGGCGCACCAGACGTTCCCCCGCGCGCTCCTGCCAAGCGTCCAGCACCTGGGCCGTGGCGTCGGTGGAGCCGTTGTCCAGCACCAGGACCCGGGCCTGGCCCAGGTCCGAGGCCCAGAGCGCGGCCAGGGTGGCGTCCAGCTCCGCGGCCTTGTTCCAGGAATAGAGAAGCACGGCCAGGGACCCTGGCAGGGGGGCCAGGGCCTGGTCGCGGCTCAGGGCCAGGTCCGCGGCCAGGAGCGCGGCGCTGCTCTGCCAGGGGGCCTGCTCCAGGCAGCGGCGGTACAGGGCCAGGGCCTCTCCGCGGTCGCCCAGGGTCCGGGCGCAAAGGCCCTGCTGGAGCAGAAGGGCCGGGCCCAGGGCCTGGCCCGCGGCCGCGAAATGCCGTCCCGCCGCCTCGAACCGGCCGTCGAAAAAAGCGGCCTGCCCGCGCACGGCCTCCAGGGCCGGGGCCAGTTCCGGAGCCAGGGGCCGGGCCAGGGTGTGGGCCAGCCATTCGGCGTCGTTCTCGAAAAGCGCCAGGGACACGGCCTGGCCCAGCCAGAACAGGCCATGGCCCGCGTCCAGGCGCTGGCCCAGGAAGCGTCGCAGGGCCGGGATGTCCCGCGTGCGGGTCAGGTCCTCGTAGCCGCCCAGGTCCGCGGGCCGGTTCCAGTCCCGGGCCAGGACCGCGGCCAGACGCTGGGCCTGCGCAGGCAGGGCGGAAAAAAGCTGCGGCGCGTGGAGCAGCTCCCCGGCCAGGGCGCCGTCCAAGGGGTCCTCGGCCAGGGCCGCCAGGACCAGGTCCGGGGCCAGGTGCGGGGCCGAGGCCAGGGCCGCGCGGGCGGCGGTCAGCAGGTGCCCGTGGCCGCAGGAGCCCAGCAGGAGCACGTCCCGCAGGGCCGGGTCCAGGCCGCGCCAGAAGGCGCTCAGGGGGTTGGCTTGTCCGGGCATCCGCGCTCCCCGGTTTCTGGGAAGGGCACCGACGCCGCCAGCTCCTCCACGGCCAGGGGCGCGCAGGGCCGCTCCCCGGCATAGACCCGCACCAGGTTGCGGCCCTTGGTCCGGTTGTCCAGGAGTTCGCGCACCAAGCGGCGGTTGATGCGGCCCATGTGCAGGCGCTTGAGCGGGTCCCGGGCCAGGGCCGCCACGGCCTCGGCCAGGCAGATGGCGTCCTCGGAGTCGCAGAGCAGGCCGTTGACCCCCGGCCGCACCAGCTCGGGAATGCCGCCCACGGCCGTGGCCACCACCGGCAGCCCGGCCATGAAGCCCTCCAGGAGCACGTTGGGCAGGCTTTCCTGGCGCGAGGAGAGCACGAGGATGTCGGCCCGGGCCAGCTCGGCCTGGACCTCGGCGTGGGAGATGGGGCCGGTGAGCCGCAGGCGGGACAGGGCCGCCGGGCTCAGGCCCTCCACCAGACCCGCGGTGCGGCTCGCGCCGCAGGCCACGAACTCCATGTCCTTGGCCTTGCCTGCTCCCTCCAGCAGGGCCAGCACCTCCAGGAACACGTCCAGGCCCTTGGCCGGGGCCTCGTTGCCCACGTAGATCACGCGCACCCCGCGCTTGGCGCGCAGGGGCGGCTCGCCCGGGTCCGTCCCCTGGTCCAGGAAGGAGTTATAGACCACGGAGAGCCGGAAGCCGGGCGCCCCGTAGCGCCGCAGCACCCGGGCGCAGGCCAGGGAGTTGCAGAGGTAGCCGTCCGAGAGCAGGGCCCAGAGCGCGGCCAGGGCGTTGGGCTTGAAGATCACGCCGCGGTTCATGAAGAGCCGGTAGCGTGCGCCCAGGAAGCGGGCCAGGATGGCGGGCTTGTAGGCCTTGTTGTGGAACACGTGGACCACGTCGATGGCCTGTTCGCGCCAGGCCGCCCGGAAGAAGCGGGCCGTGTCCCAGACCCGGCGGAAGCCGTCCCAGGGCAGGATGCGCGCCCCGGCCCGTTCCAGGGGTTCGCGCAGCACGGACTCCGGAGGCACCGCGGCCAGCACGGAAAGGCCCATGCCGGCCAGGGCCTGGGCGTTGTTGATCATCTGGCGGCTGCCGCCCGAGAGCTTGTCGGAGTCCGTGGCCAGGAGCACGGTGCGGATCTCGGGCCTCTTGCGGAAGAACTTGAAGAAGACCCTTGCGGACAGGCTGTTGCCGTACATGGCCAGGCGCGCGCGCACCCAGGCCGGGGTCTTTTTCATGCCCACGCCCAGGCGCTTGAGCCGGAAGGGGTTCGTGCCCGGGGCGTTGGGGCCGCGCTCCAGGTTGAAGGCCCCATCGAAGCCCGCGGCCCGCAGCTCCTCCTCGCTCACGGCGTCGAACTGGCCCCAGGGCCAGCAGAAGAGCTGGGGGCCGCCGCCGTTGATCCCGGCCAGCCGCTCCAGGCTCTCCCGGAACTCGGCCCGGCAGAAGGCCCGGCGCTCCTCCACGGAGCGCAGCCGGAAGAGCGTGCCGCCCCCATCGGCCACGGGCCAGAATCCGTCATAGACCAGGGCGCTGCCCACCTCGAAGCAGGGCAGACCCGGCCTGGGCTCGGCATAGATGCCGCCCGCCGACCAGTGGCCGCCCCGGCCCAGGGTCTTGCGCGGGCACAGGTTGCGGAACGCGCCCTGGTGGCGGCGGCCGTGGGCCTGGACATCCATGCCGAAGTCCTGGACCAGGGCCTTGAGTTCGGACTCGTTCATGAACTGGGACGGGTCCCCGGCCAGGGCTTGGCGGAAGGAATCGGGCAGGGAGAGCAGGACCGGGGCGCTTTTCGGGCCGCGGGCCGGGCCGGGCCGGGTGAAGTCCGTGAGCGCGAAGAACACGCCGGTCATGCCGTACTTGCGCAGCAGGGGCGCGGCCACCAGCCAGTTGGAAAGGTGCCCGTCGTCGAAGGTGATCACGCAGGACGGCCCGGCCAGGGGCTGCTCGCCCCGCACGTAGGCCAGAAGGTCGCGGCACCCGATGGTGCGGTAGCCCGCCCTGTGGATGGCCTGGAGATGGGCCTCGAACAGCGCGGGCGTGTGGCCGTCCACGTCCGAGACGTTGTGGTAGCAGAAAACCGGGACACTGCGCATCACGAACTCGCTCCCGGCCCGCAGGCCCCGGCGGGCAGGGCCTGGCCCACGGCCCGGGCAAAGGCCTCGCAGCCGGTCTTGTTGAACTGGTCCCAGGCGCGGGGGCCGTGGATCAGGGCCTTGGCGGCCGCGGCGCGCAGCCCCGGCCGGGTGTCGATGAAATCCAGGCCGCTGGCCCGGGCGAAATCCCGGAGACGCGCGGCCACGGCGTCGCTGGCCGCGGCCACCTGCTCTGGAGTGAAGCGCCGCTCAGGCTCGTCCCGGGTCTGGACCTGGCCGGACAGGGCGTAGCAGCTGAGCGGCGCGGGCACATAGACCAGGACGCAGCGCGTGCCCTTGAGCGCGTCGCGGATGTAGAGCGCGCTCTGCTCGAAGACGAACAGGCAGTCGTCCAGGTCCGGGGCGTCCAGGGGCGGCCCCTGGAGCCGGTCCGGCAGGCTCCGCTCCCGGCCGCCGACCATGGCGGCGTTCACGGTCCCGGACGGCGGCGCGGGATCCGGATCACAGAAGTTGCGCGTCAGGCGGCGCCAGACCTGGTCGCGCAGGGAGCCGAACACGAGATTGGCGAACAGCAGCGTGTCCCCGGGCCGCTCCGGACGGCCCGAGGCCTGCTCCGCCACGAGCCCGTCCAGCACGCCCCGGAAGACCCCGGGCCGGCGCAGGGAGTCGTGCGGATGCTGCGGCAGGAAGCGCTGGTCCAAAAAACGCCGGTTACCGGCCCGGTCGTCGGCCTCGGAGAAGAACAGGAGCAGGCAGCCGGGGTCGGGCACGGCCAGGCCCAGGCGGCGCAGGGCGCGCAGGTTTTGCAGGGGCTCCAGCACCAGGCCTTCCACGCTGCCCGCGCCGCTGCGGCCGAAGCCGACCACGTCGCGGCCCAGGGCCTCATGGAGCAGGTGCGCGGTGTGGGTGCGGGCCATGGGGTCGCCGCCCTGGCTGACGAGCCGGCCGTCCTGGCCCTGGGCGCAGCTGTCCCCGGCCAGGGCCAGGTAGCCAGGCCGGGGCAGGAGCCCACCCTTGGAACTCTGGCCGGGCAGGCTCACGGCGCGGGGAAAGGCCGCGAACAGGGCCTGGGGCAGCCGGGGCAGGAGCAGGGGAAAGACCAGGAACTCCACGAGCGCGTACACCAGGCCCACGCTCGCGAGCAGCAGGAGCAGTTTGGTCTGTTTCTTGGGCATGTCGGGTGGTCCGGCCCATGTGGTAGCAGATGCGCAGTCCCCGGGCAAGGCGCGGGCCTTGTGATACTTGGGCCGCACATATTGAAATGCGCGGACCAAGCAGTTAGAGACATGAACATGCCGGAGCGGACCATCCTCTTCATCGCCGAACCCCAGGCCGTGTCCAGCGTGTTTCCCACGCTCAAGGAGGCCGGGGTGCAGGCGGGGCTGGCCGACACCCTGGCCGGGGCCCTGAACTTCATCAAGAAGACCGGCCCGGCCCTGGTCTTTTCCCGGCCCTCGCTCCAGGGCTACTCGGCCCAGGACCTCCTGGCCGAGGCCGGGGACGGCTTTCCGCCCGTGATCATCTTCACCAAGAACGGCTCGGCCGAGGAGGCCCAGCGCTTCCTGGACCTGGGCGCGCGCGACTACTGGCTGGAGCCCCTGGTCTGGGACAAGATCCGCCTGGCCCTGCCGCGCCAGGCCCCGGAACCGGCCGCCGAGCCGGAGCCCGAATCCCCGCGCCCGGTCAAACCCTCCTCGGCCCCGCGCTTCCAGGTCATCGGCAAGCACCCGGCCGTGCTCCGCGTCCTGGCCCTGGCCCGCCAGGTGGCCCGCTCCAAGGCCACGGTGCTCATCTCCGGCGAGTCCGGCACGGGCAAGGAGATGTTCGCCCGTTTCCTGCACCACAACTCGGACCGCGCGGACAAGCCCTTCGTGGCCATCAACTGCGCGGCCCTGCCCGAACACCTCCTGGAGTCCGAACTCTTCGGCCACGAGAAGGGGGCCTTCACCGGGGCCATCAACCGCAAGCTCGGCCGCTTCGAGCTGGCCGACGGCGGCACCCTGCTCCTGGACGAAATCTCGGAAATGGATTTGGGCCTCCAGGCCAAGCTGTTGCGCGTGCTCCAGGAGGGCGAGATCGACCGCGTGGGCGGGGTGGAGACCGTGAAGGTGGACGTGCGCGTGCTGGCCACCACCAACCGGGACATCGAGGAGTTCGTGCGCGAGAAGAAATTCCGCCAGGACCTCTTCTACCGGCTCAACGTCATCCCCATCAAGCTGCCCCGGCTGGCCGACCGCGGCGACGACGTGCTCCTCTTGGCCGAGTTCTTTCGCGACAAGTACTGCGCGGCCTGCGGCCTGCCCCGGCTGGCCCTGTCCGAAGAGGCCCGCCAGTGGCTCCTGGGCTATGCCTGGCCGGGCAACGTGCGCGAGCTCCAGAACCTCATGGAGCGGGCCGTGCTCCTGGCCGGTTCCGGCCCCATCCAGCCGCGCCACTTCCTCATGGACTCCGAGACCTGGACGCCCGAGGACGAGGCCGGGCTCTCGCCCGAGGCCGCCCCGGTCCGGCCCTCCGCGCCTGCCGAGGCCCTTTCGGTCATGCCCCTGCACGAGATGGAGAAGGCGCTCATCTTCAAGAGCCTGGACGAGACGCGCGGCAACCGGACCCAGGCCGCCGAACTCCTGGGCATCTCGGTGCGCACCCTGCGCAACAAGCTCAACGAGTACAAGCAGCAGGGCCTGGACATCCCCTAGCCCTCAGCCCTGCTCCTGGCCGCGAAAAACCCCGGCCTTCAGCCCGTACTTGCGCATCCGATACTGCAGCGTGGAACGCGGCACGCCCAGCAGGGCCGCGGCCCCTCTGGCCCCGGCTACCATCCCTTTGGCCTTGGCGAGGGCCTTGGTGATGTGCGCCCGCTCGGCCTCTTCCAGAGTCTGAAAGCGCGTGTCCCCGTGTTCCAATCCGTATTCCCCGAAATGGCTCCGCACGTCCTGGACCGAAACCGTCTGGCCGGGCCGCAGGATGATCATGCGGCTGACCAGATTCTTGAGTTCCCGGATGTTGCCGGGCCAGGGGTGGCGGCAAAGCTCACCCACCACCTCATCGGGATAGGCGGGCGCGGGACGATGCATGGCCCGGGCCTGGTTCTCGTTGAGGATCGCAAGTAGGGGGGGGATGTCCTCAATGCGCTCGCGCAGCGGAGGCAGGTGCAGGGCGATGGTGCTCAGGCGGTAGTACAGGTCGGAGCGGAAGGTGTGCTCGCGGATGGCCCGCTCCAGGTCCTGGTTGGTGGCCGCGATGACCCGGAAGTTGGCGCGGATGGTGCGGCTCTCGCCCACCCGCTCGAAGGCCTGATCCTGCAGCACGTGCAGGATCTTCGCCTGCAGCGGTATGGGCAGATCGCCGATTTCGTCCAGAAAGATGGTGCCGCCGTCGGCCATCTCGAAGCGCCCCACCCGCTGAGCGCTGGCGCCGGTGAACGCGCCCTTGGAATGGCCGAACAGCTCGGATTCGAAAAGCGAGGACGCCAGCGCCGGACAATTCACCTTGACCAGCAGGCCGTCCCGGCGTTGGCTGATCTTGTGGATGTAGTTGGCGATGAACTCCTTGCCCGTGCCGGTTTCGCCGGTGATGATCACCGAGGCGTCGGTGCCGGCCACCATCTCCACCTGGCTCATGATCTCGCGCATGGCCGGACTGGCGAACTGAAGACCGAACATGCCGTCGCTGTCCTCGCTTTGGTTCAGCAGATAGTTCTTCTGGCGCTGGAGGTGCTCGTTCATCTCTGTGAGCTTGGTGTAGGAGAGCATGTTGTCCACGGCGATGGCCACCTGCGAGGAGAGCTCCCGGCAGAAGTCCGCCAGATCCTCCATGTTCGCCGGCGCCTTGCGAAAGGAAAAATGGATGGACCCGAGCACGTTGTTGCGGACCAGCAAGGGGAAGACCATAGTGGCGGTGAGCCCCACGGAAAGCATGTTCTCTACGGAGGTGAAATAGGTCTGCTGATTCAGGTCTGGGATGATCAGGGGCTCCCGTGTGCGCACCACCATATGGGCGATGATGCCCTTCTCCAGGGGGCGGCTGGAGCTGCCGCTGTCGGCCAAGGCCACGCCTGCGGCGGTGGCGAAATAGCTCAGGGATTTGCGCTCGGAGTCATAAAGGTTGATGCTGAAACGGTCATAGGGGACGAGTTTGCGCAGTTCCCGCGCCAGGGCGTTGAACAGACCCTCGCGAGTGGTCTGGTGCACAATGGCGTTGGTGACTTTGAGCAGCAGTTCGTAGCGTTTGGTTTTGTCCCGCAGCATCCCAACCACCTGCCCAATATTGGGCAAATTGTATCTTGCTGGTTTTCATAATAAAATAACAGAAAGCCCTGTCGCCGGCTCCGGTGCATTGCTAAACAAGGTCTTCCCGGTGCCGCCTGCATTCTACTATCGCCTCCCCTCTGAACTAGCAAGCCCAATATTGGACACACTGCCCAATATTGGGCTTTTTTTCTGCTTCGAATTCCAGATTGTTAAAAAATAAACAAGCAATTTTTGAGTGTTACGCCGAACATCCCTCCTGGCATGCCGCTTGCTCTTTTCAGCACAAGGAGGCGGCATGATCCTGGAGCTCCCATACGGACACGGTACCAAGCAACTGGCTCTTCCCGAGCACACCGAAGTTTGCCAGTTGCGCCCCACCGTCCCGCCGCCCCTGACCGATATCCAGGCCGCCGCGATCCGGGCCGTGGACACGGCCCTCGCCGCTCCGGAAATACGCCAGCTCGCAGTTCCCGAATCCCTGGCCGTGGCTGTTCCTGACGAAACCCGGCCTCTGCCGGTCGCGACTCTCCTCCCGATGGTGCTGGGCCGCCTCTTTCACCATTGGCCTCTCCTGCCCCCCAACCGCGTCACCATTGTGGTGGGAGGCGGCCTGCACCCACCCCTCAGTGAAGAGGAATTGCAACGGATCGTGCCGCCCCAGGCCGCCATGGGTTGCCGGGTCGTGAGCCACGACGCCCACCGCTCGCCCATGACTTTCCACGGCCAGACAAGCAACGGCACGCCCGTTCGCATCAACGCCGTGGTGGGCAAGGCCGCCTTCCGGGTGGTCCTGGGGCAGGTGGATCCCCACCAGTTCGTGGGCTTCACCGGCGGCTCCAAGGGCATCACCGTGGGCTGTGCCGCCGCCGAGATGATCGAGGCCAACCACGCGCTCATGTTCCAGCCGTCGGCCCGGGCCGGCGTGCTCGAGAAAAACGTGGTCCGCCGGGATCTGAACGAGGCGGGCCGGCTCATCGGCATCCATCTGGCCGTGAACGTCATCATGAGCCCGGCCAAGGAAATCCTCTGGATCGGCGCGGGCTCCCCGGAGGCCGTGCTGGCCGACGGCGCCAAGGTGTGCGCCGGGATTTACGGCGTGGCCCTGCACGAACCGTTCGACATTGTCGTGGCCTCCTGCGGCGGCCATCCCAAGGATATCTGTCTGTACCAGGCCCAAAAGGGCCTGAACATGGCCTGCCAGGCCGCCCAGCCCGGCGGCCGCGTCCTGCTGCTGGCCGAATGCTCCGGCGGCGTGGGCGACGACGCATACTTCAACTACGTGCGCCGCTTCGAGCGTCCGGTCGACCTCATGGCGGATTTCCGCGCCCAGGGATTCCGCATGGGCGCGCACAAGGCCTACCTCTTCGGGCGCTCCCTGAAGGACCACCAGGTCGTTCTGGATTCGTCCCTGGACGCGGCCACCCTCAAAGCCTGCCAGATCACCGCAGGCCAGGCCCAGGCCACCTTGGACGCCTGGCTGGCGGAACATCCGGGGCGGCCCCGCTTGGCCGTCATCCCCAATGCCAACACAGTGTTTTTCTACCGCACAAACGGGGCAGCGGGCCCTGTCACGCGGTGAAAACGAACGAAGGAGGTCGTGGCATGATTCAATTCCTGGTGCACGAAAAAGGCGATTCCGTGGGCGTGGCCACGGTAGACATCAAGGCCGGAGAAACGGTCAAGGGTCTGTTCATGGATTCGCAGGAGAAGGTCGAAGTCAAGGCCCTGGACGACATCCCCCTTGGCCACAAGATCGCCATGCGGCCCATGTCCGCCGGGGACACGGTCCTCAAGTATGGTCATGACATCGGCAAGGTGGTCGCCCCGTTCCAGAAGGGCAATCACGTCCACATCCAGAATCTCAAGACCAAGAGGTGGTAACAATGGGCCTGGGAAAAGTTCTCGGATACCGTAGGGAAAATGGTCGGGTGGGCATCCGCAACCATGTGGTGATCCTGCCTCTCGACGACCTCTCCAATGCCGCCTGTGAGGCTGTGGCCAACAACGTCAAGGGCACGCTGGCTCTGCCGCACGCCTACGGCCGCCTCCAGTTCGGTGAAGACCTCATGCTGACGTTCCGCACCCTCATCGGCATCGGCTCCAACCCCAACGTGGCCGCGGTGGTGGTCATCGGCATCGAGCCGGAGTGGACCAAGATCATCGTGGACGGCATCGCCAAAACCGGCAAGCCGGTGACCGGCTTCGCCATCGAGCGCACCGGCGACATCGGCACCATCGCCGAGGCCAGCCGCAAGGCCAAGGAGTACATGCACTGGGCTTCCGAGCTCCAGAAGGCCGAGGTGGACCTTGCCGAGATCTGGGTTTCGGTGAAGTGCGGCGAGTCCGACACCACCTCGGGCCTGGCCTCCAACCCTACCGTGGGCAACGCCATCGACAAGCTGGTGGATGCAGGCGCCACGTGTTCCTTTGGCGAGACCTCGGAAATCACCGGCGCGGAGATGGTCTGCAAGGAGCGTGCGGCCACCAAGGAGCTCGGCGAGAAGTTCTACGCCGTCTGGAAGGCCTACGACGATTTCATCAACGAGTTCAAGACCGACGACCTCTCTGGTTCCCAGCCCACCAAGGGCAACATCCGCGGCGGTCTGACCACCATCGAGGAAAAGGCCTTCGGCAACCTGCAGAAGATCGGCAAGAAAGCCAAGTACGTCGGCGTGCTGGGCCCGGCCGAGGCGCCCACCGGCAAGGGTCTCTGGTTCATGGACACCTCCTCGGCTGCGGCCGAAGCCGTGACCCTCTGGGCTGCAGCCGGTTTCGTGGCCCACTTCTTCCCCACGGGCCAGGGCAACATCATCGGCAACCCCATCGAGCCCGTGATCAAGCTCACGGCCAACCCCCTCACCGCCAAGACCATGAGCGAACACATCGACTATGACTGTTCGGCCATCCTGCGCGGCGAGATGACCCTGGACCAGTCCGGTGACAATTTGCTCGACATGCTCCGCAGGACTTGCAACGGTCGCCTGACCTGCGCCGAAGTCCTCGGGCACCGGGAGTTCATTCTGACCAAGTTGTACCGGAGCGCCTAGCGCGACGGCACCCCGGGCCC
>JAWRKD010000162.1:0-8018 GCA_040307135.1 Desulfovibrionaceae bacterium | reverse complement strand
CCCCCCCCCCCCCGGGACTTGTCACACGGCCGCTCTTGACGGGGGCCGCCGCCCCAGCTAGGCCAAAAGAAGGCTCGAACTCCCGTGCCGCGGGGTGCGCATGCTGGCCTTCATCCGCTCCACCTATTTCCAGGGCCTGCTGGACAGCTTCCAGACCGGCGTCATCCTCTTCAACGACGCGGGCCGGGCCTATGCCGTGAACGAGGCCCTGCCCGGGCTGCTGGGCACCAGCCGCGAGCACCTGGCCCACAGCACCTGGGACGCCTTCTTCCTGCTCCTGGGCCTGAACGAGGACCTGGACGAGTACCTGGAGGCCGCCGGCCCCCTGGACCGGCCCCGCCCTCTGCCGGCCGTGGACTTCGGGTACGAGCACCCCGACGGCCGCAGCATGCGCCTCTCGCTCTCCCGCTCGCTCCTGGTGGACTACGGCAAGCTCTTCGGCATCACCGTGCAGGTGGCGGACATGACCGGCGTGTTCGAGCTGCACGAGCGCGAGAAGCGCATGCTGGAGGAGAACCGCCTGCTCCAGCGGCATCGCGCCCAGGGCCTGCAGAAGCTGTCCATGGCCGTGGCCCACCAGATCCGCAATCCGCTCATGACCGTGGGCGGGTTCAGCGACCTGCTGCTGCGCCGCCTGCCCCGGGCCTCGGCCGAGGCCGGGCTGGTGATCCCGATCCTGGACAGCGCCCGCCGCCTGGAGGCCGTGGTGGGGGCGGTTTCGGCCTTTGCCGCGGTGCGCATTGGGACCCTGCGCAACGCGCCCCTGGCCCGGCTGGCCCGCGAGGCCATGGAGCAGGCCGCGAACCTTTTGCCCACGCAGGCCGCCAGGGCCCGGCTCAAGACCCCGGAGGAGGGGGCCGTGGTCCTGGCCGATCCCGAGTTGCTCCGGCGCGTCCTGTTCGAGCTGACGCGCAACAGCCTGGAGGCGGCCGATGGCCCTTGCCTCATGGAGCTCAAGCTGGAGCCGGGCCTGGAGACCTGGACCCTGGAGTTCTCGGACAACGGCCCGGGCGTGGCCGAGGAGCACCGGCCGTATGTCTTCGACCCGTTCTACAGCACCCGGCCCCTGTCCGTGGGCATGGGCCTGCCCATGGCCGAGCGCATCTGCCAGGAACACGGCGGGGCCATGGACCTCTCCTGCCCGGCGGGCGGCGGCTGCGTGGTGCGGCTGTACCTGCCCCGCGACCCTGCCGCGTCGGCCCATGTTTCCCCTTGACCCAGGACTGTTGATTCACTAATCAAACCGGGAAACCCCAAGATTTCCGGAGGCGGACCCTATGGCACTGTACACCAAGGAAGAGGCCCTGCGCTATCATTCCGACAAGCGCCGCGGCAAGCTCGAAGTCTTCTCCATCAAGCCCTGCGTGACCCAGAAGCACCTGACCATGGCCTACAGCCCGGGCGTGGCCGAGGCCTGCCGCGCCATCCACGGCGACACCGGCAAGGTCTATGAGTACACCAACAAGGGCAACCTGGTGGCCGTGGTCTCCAACGGCACGGCCGTGCTCGGCCTGGGCAACATCGGCCCCGAGGCGGGCAAGCCGGTCATGGAAGGCAAGGGCGTGCTCTTCAAGATGTTCGCGGACATCGACGTCTATGACCTGAACATCCGGGCCAGGGAGCCCGAGCGGGTCATCGACTTCTGCAAGATGCTGGAGCCGACCTTCGGCGGCATCAACCTCGAGGACATCAAGGCCCCGGAATGCTTCCAGATCGAGCAGACGCTCATCCAGGAAATGGACATCCCAGTCTTCCACGACGACCAGCACGGCACGGCCATCATCTCCGGCGCGGGCCTCATCAACGCGCTCGAGATCAGCAACAAGAAGATCGGCAACCTCAAGGTGGTGGTCTCCGGCGCGGGCGCCGCGGCCATCTCCACCTGCCGCTTCTACGTGAGCATGGGCATGAGCACGGCGCAGATCTTCATGTTCGACTCCAAGGGCCTGATCCACAAGGGCCGCACGGACCTGAACAAGGAGAAGCAGGAGTTCGCCCAGGCCAAGCCCTGCACCCTGGCCGAGGCCATGAACGGCGCGGACCTCTTCCTGGGCCTGTCCACCAAGGACGTCCTGAACGCCGACATGGTCAAGAGCATGGCCAAGAACCCGGTGATCTTCGCCTGCGCCAACCCGGACCCGGAGATCCCCTACGCCGTGGCCAAGGAGGCCCGGGCCGACCTGATCATGGCCACGGGCCGCTCGGACTTCCCCAACCAGATCAACAACGTGCTGGGCTTCCCCTACATCTTCCGCGGGGCGCTCGACGTGCGCTCCAAGGTCATCAACGAGCAGATGAAGATCGCCGCGTCCCGCGCCCTGGCCGACCTGGCCAAGGAGCCGGTGCCGGCCGAGGTCTGCGCCCTCTACGGGGTCAAGGAGCTGACCTTCGGCATCGACTACGTGATCCCCAAGCCCCTGGACCCGCGGGTGCTCACCTGGGAGGCCCCGGCCGTGGCCAAGGCGGCCATGGACTCCGGCGTGGCCACCCAGCCCATCGACCTGGCGGCCTATCCCAAGGAGCTCTCGGCCCGCATGGCCTCCATGCTGGCCCGCACCAAGTCCGTGGTGGACTCCTTCGGCTACGACTTCTAGGCGCGCATCGGCCCGATTCCGGGGCGGCGGCGGGGCGACCCGTTGCCGCCCCGTCCGTTTTGGGGCAGGGAAAGGGAATGGACGCAGAGCACAAGGACGAACTGCAGCGCCTGGCCCGGGAGGCCGGGCTGGACCCCGAGGCCGTGCTGGCGGCCCTGGGCGCGGACCTGGACCCCGAGGCCGCGGCCGCGCTGGCGGCCCTGGCCGGAGGGCTGCGCGGCCGCGCCGTGGAGCCGGAAGACTAGAGGTTCCCGCTCACGATCTCGCGGGTCTGGGCGTCGTAGTGGAAACTCACGCGCTCCACGGGCGCGGAGAGCACCAGGCTGCGGCCCGCGATCTTGATGGTCACGCCCGGATGGGCCACCCGGCGCACCCGGATGCGGGCCTGGGCGAATTCCTGCTGCCGCTTGCGCACCTGCTCGGCCAGCTGGCGGGTGATCTCCTTGAAGCGCTCGAACTTCTTGGCCCGGTAGCGCACGAGCTTGATGGCCGCCGCCTTTTTCTCCGGCGGGGTGTTCTCCAGGAAGGCCCGCAGGTCGCCGCCCACGCTCAAGTCGATGCGCTCGATCTCCTCCTTGAGGGCCTTGCGCTCGGCCAGGGCGGCCTGGTCGTCGTCCGTGCGGATGCTCACGCCCACCACCGTAGTCACGCCGAGTTCCGAGCCCAGCTCGTTGCATTCCAGGCCCAGGCCGCAGACCAGCACCCCGCCCTGGATGATGCCCTTGCCCTTGGTGCAGAGGATCTGGCCCGGGGTGCGGATGAGGCAGTGGTTGATCTCGTTGCCGATGACCACGTCCTCCGCGGCTGTGATGCGGGCGTTGGTGGCGAACTGGGCCGTGACGTGGCCCTCGGCCGTGATCTGGCCGCCCTTGGGCATGAGGATGCCGCCGCCCACCTCCACGTTGCCCTTGGCCTCCACGGTGCAGCTCTCCACCACGTCGCGCACCACCACGTGCCCGGCGGCCTGGACCACGAACCCGGCCTGCACGCTGCCGTGCACCGTGACCGCGCCCTTTTCCACGCGGATGTTGCCCGTGGCCAGGCTCACGTCGCCCTCCACCACCAGGGACTCGGTGATGGACAGGACCCCGCCCTGGTGGACCACGATGCCGTCCATTTCGGCGCGGAAGAGCGTCCCGTTCTCCAGGGCCGTGACGCCCGGCCCCGCGCTGACGTTGAGCGGCTGGCCGTCCGGGGCCGCGATGGGCTTGTCGAAGACGTCCACCCCGGGCTTGCCCTTGCCCGGGGGATGGAGCCGGGCGAAGTCCTGCCCGGCCTGCACCGAGGGATGGCTGCCGCGCTCGCGGTAGTCCAGGCGTCCGGTCTGGGACTCCTTGCCCACCAGGTCGCGGCCGCGCACCAGGAGTTCGAGGAAGCCGTCGGCCCCGGGCTCGGGCGCCACGCCCTGGGCCAGGAGCACGCCCTCCACGGCCCGGTTTTCGGCCTTGGCCAGGGCCAGGGCCTGCTCCGCGGCCTCGGGGATGAGCGGCTTGACGATGCGCTGGGCCTTGAGGGCCAGGGCCAGGCGCTCCAGGGTCACGGGCCGGCCCAGGGAGTCCGTGGCGTGGATCACGCCGAAGGCCTGGCTCTTGTCCGGGGAGAGGGTGATGAGCGGCCGCACCTGGGCGCGGTCCGCGGCCGCCTCGGCCAGGCCGTAGATGCGCGAACGCACCGTGTCGTCCGCCGGGTTGAAGCTCACCAGGCCCTCGGCCGGGATGATGATGTCCCTGGCCGTCTCGTAGCTGGAAGGCTGCAGGTCGCGGCCGTCGATGGTGTAGCCCGGCTCGGGCTGGGCCGGGGCGTGCTTGATGGCCACGATGTCGCCGGGGAACACCGGCCGGGCGTGGTCGCCCATGGGCTCCAGGAAGGCGTCCCGGGGCTCCACCGCGGCCTTGCCGCGCACCAGGGCGATGCCGGTGATGGCCTTGTTCTGCTCCAGGTAGAGCAGGACCTTGTCCATGGCCGCCTCGCTGGGCGGCAGCTGGACCCCGGCGCGGGTCAGGGCCTGGCGCAGGCCCTCCTTGGTCAGCGGCCTGCCGCCGGGCCCCGGGGGTTTGTAGCGGCTGATGCCCAGCTTGAGCCCGTCCTCGGACAGGCAGAAGCGCACCTGGGCGTCGGCCGCACTCGGCGCGCCGCCGTCAGGGTTTTCGGCGCAGGTGTTGTCCTTGCTCCTCGGGTCGTCGCTCGCCATGATTAGTGGCTGGCCGATTTGCGGAGGCCGCCCCTCCCGCTTCCGGGATACGTCACCTCGCCGGAACAATCAACAACACGAATTATAACCTGGCAATACGTATGCATGTCACGATAGGCCCGGGGCCAGGCGCCAGTACAGCTCCTCCAGGGTCCGGGCCAGCTCGGCGTAGAGTCCCCCGCCCGCGGGAGGAGGGCCGAAGAGGGCCTCGCGCTGGCCCTTGAGCCCTCGAGAGTAGAGGGGGTCGGGCCGGGAGTGGAGCACGGTCATGGCCAGGTGCTCGGCCAGGAGGTAGCCGGTGCAGGCCTGGTGGAAGAGCGCGGCCAGGTGGTTGAAGTCCGCGGCCTTCTCGCGCCAGAAGTCCAGGGCGGCCGGCGTTTCCGGGGAGGCCAGGCACTCCCGCGCCAGGGCGTAGAGGCTGTCGAGGGCCGAACCCGGAATGCCGCGCCGCCAGCCCAGGAGCCAGGGGTTGCGCCAGAAGAGCAGGAAGTGCTCCCGGCCGGTGCGGATCACGTCCTCGAAAAGCCCGGCGGCCCGGGTCAGCACCGGATCTTCCCAGCGCATGGGCCGCGCGGCCAGGTCCCAGGCGGGCAGGGCGGCCGACGGCGCGGGCCGGTCCAGGATCCGGCCCAGGATGTGGGCCAGCCAGGCGTTGGCCTGGCGCGAGGCCGGGGTCTCCAGGTGCGGGTAGGAGAGGAGGTAGCGGCCGCGGCCCAGGGCCCCGGCGATGACCGCCGGGCGGCCCGCCATGTCCGCGGGCTCCAGCCGGATGCCGTAGAGGTGC
The DNA here is from genome assembly GCA_040307135.1 of Desulfovibrionaceae bacterium. Lineage (GTDB taxonomy): Bacteria > Desulfobacterota > Desulfovibrionia > Desulfovibrionales > Desulfovibrionaceae > Aminidesulfovibrio. Next base: position 2,449 of record JAWRKD010000162.1, on the reverse strand, counting down.
TGCCAGTCCTCCTGGACCTCGGCCGGGATGGAGGCCAGGCTCAGGTCCGCCACCCAGAAGTCCGGCCCCGGCCCCTGGTAGGAGGCCAGGACCTCGATGTCGCCGCCGCGCGGGGCGAACTGGGCGGGCCACCAGACCGGGGCCAGGATGACGGGGTCCAGGTCCGGGGGCGCCAGGTCGTGGCCTTGGGCCAGGGACAGGCGCACGTGGCCGCTCAGGAAATGCTCCAGCCGGCTGGCGAAGCCGCCCCGGCCCCAGGGGCAGAGCCCCAGGCCCTCGCCGCCGGACAGGCCCAGGCCCGCACCGCCGCAGAACCCGATGTAGGTCCCGCCGTCCTCCACGTAGGCGCGCACCGCGGCCATGCCGGCCGCGCCCAGGGCCTCGGCCTTGCCCTTGGCCCGGCCGCCCGGGACCAGCAGGGCCGCGGGCCGCTCCCGGGCCAGGAGCCCGGCGGCGGCCCCGCTTCCGCGCACCAGGCGGTGGGGCAGGCCCCAGGCGCGCAGGGCGCGGACCACCAAGAGGCCCCAGAGGTGGGATTCGTCCCAGAGCACGAAGAGAGGCGGCATGGGAACAGGCACTAGCAGAGGCGGGCGGCATTGGGCAAGGGACGCCCCGGCCGGGGCGTCCCCTGCCCGGGGGATCACTTCTTCGGCTTGTCGTAGCTGGTGGGGCCGTTCTCGAAGCCCACGGCCTTGAGCCACCAGGCCGGATAGAAGACCTTCTGGGCCAGGCCTTCCTTGGTGTTCAGGAAGCCGTCGTTGTACTTGACGTAGAGCTGGTCCGAGAGGTTCCACCAGTCCTTGAGCAGGGACCTGGCGCGGGTGTCGGCGTCCGCGGTGAGCAGCTTGCGCGCGCCCTTCTGGTCGCCCTTCTTCCAGAGCGCCAGGGCCTTGTCCTCCAGGGCGGGCAGCCCGCCGAAGGCGGCCGCCTCGTAACGCTCGCGCACCGCCACGATGTCCTTGATCATGAACGAGTACTTGAGCATGGCGTAGTTGGCCACGTAGTTGAAGGCGGTCCAGAGGCTGCCGCGCTCCAGCTTGAGGGCGTCGCCCTTCTGGATGGCCGGGGGCAGGTCGGTCACGCCCGCGTGGAAGGGCAGGAGCACGGCCGTGGCCGGGCGGTCCGGCCCGTACCAGCAGAGGCCGCCGATGGCGTCGGGCAGCCAGGCCCGGGACTGGTTCACGTAGGCATAGACGCAGCGGTAGATGTTGAGCGGCCGCTCGAAGGCGCCGTTGAGCGGGGTCAGGCGGCCCTCCTTGTCGGCCATGCCCTCGGCCTGCCCCTCGAAGCGGTTGGGGTCGTTGAAGGGGCCCGCGGCCAGGCCCTGGGTCAGGTCGAACTCCGTGCCTTCGTAGTTGTCGCGGTGGATGGCGAAGATGTCGCGGGGGTTGACCTTGTGGTCCGGCGTGACGGCGAAGGGGTAGGCCTTGGTGAAGGGGCCTTCCACCCAGGCCGGGAGATTGAGGGACGGGGCCACCAGGGACATGGCCCGCCAGACCCGGCGCAGGGAGTAGTAGGGGTGGTGGAACTCGCCGTCGCCATAGACCGCGGTCCAGTCCAGGGGACCGTCGGCGGGCTTCCACCAGCCCTTGGCCTGGGCCACGTCGAAGATGTTCTTGGAGTACATCATGTCCGGGGCGTTCTCCCGGACCTCGCGGATGCGGAACTGGTTGGCGGCGACGAAGAAGGCGTGGTCCGGCACGCGCTGGGCCACCCAGACCCCGTCCGTGCCGTCTTGATCATAGCCGCACATCTCGAAGACCCAGCCCTCGTTGGGATCGGCCACCAGGAGCGTCTCGCCCGTGCCGTAGTAGCCGTACTTGGCGATGAGTTCGCCCATGAGCGTGATGGCCTCGCGGGCGGTCTTGCAGCGCTCCAGGGCCACGCGCGAGAGCTCGGCGGAGTAGAAGATGCGCTTGCCCGCCTCGGGCTCGGGATGGACCTTGGCCTTGTCCGTGCACTCGCCGATGGAGAGCTGGTGTTCGTTCATGATGCCGTAGTTGCCGTCGAAATAGGCGTAGGTGTGAGGCACCTGGGGGATCTGTCCCAGAGGGATGGAGGGCTCTCCTCCTCCGGCATAGGCCGGGGCACGTTCGGGAGCGACCATGCGCCTGTGGCCGTAGCTGTTGTACTGGGGAAAATCGCCCATGGCCACGGCGGAGCAGTAGACGGGCCTCGTCGAACCCGGGGCATGGTCTTGGGCCGGGACGTAGACGATCCGCTGATCGGACAGATCGTTGTCGTCGGAGTGAGAGACCATGACGGAGCCGTCTTTCGAGGCCCCTCGGGTGACGATGATCGTCGTACAGGCCTCGGCCAGTCCCGGACCGAGAACCCAGAAAAAGAGCAACAGGACAGCAGGGAACCCTTTTCTCCTCATCACAAAACCCCCTTCAGGCTGAGAACTTCAGGTTCATTATAGTCCTCGGCGCGGCAAGGGTGAGGGGCT
>JAWRKD010000161.1:0-49308 GCA_040307135.1 Desulfovibrionaceae bacterium | reverse complement strand
GGACGTTTCGTTTTTCCGCAACTTACCGTTATATGAAACAGGAGAAGACCTGAATCAGAACACCACCAACGACACAGGCAAGGCCAACATGGGCAATTTTGTTATAGAGGTTTTCAATTCGATCCATCTCGCCTGCTTTATACTCTCCGAAACTTTCGACGATATAATGCACTTTCGGCATTGAGCGAGGCAATCCATATTTCCATATTAGCAGGAACCCGATCAGTTCAATAGCCAGCCCACATGCACTGACTACCTTAGGCGCTGCCAGTCCAAAAATCAGCACAAGGTCCTCTTCTACTTCGCGGCCACGGGCTTGGAGCCCCACAAGGCCAGGATGCGCTTCTGGATGAGCGCGGCCCAGTCGTCCAGGGCCTTCTGGGCCTGGCCCAGCTCCGAGAAGTTCTCGGTGGAGTACTTGGCGCCCTGGCGGTCGTCGGTGAACAGCCCCATGGTCTTGTCCGTGTCCGCCTCGCTGAAGCGCAGGGCCACGGCGCAGCTGCCCACGTTCACGTCCCGGCCGATGGCCGCCTTCTCGCCCAGGGAGATGAGGATGCCGATGGGCAGCACCGAGGAGATGGTGTTGCGCACCGGGTTGCTGGGCCGCACCTGGGTGATGGCCGCGGAGACGCGCAGCACGCCGGGTCCGGGCTTGTCCGTGAGCGGGAACTTGATGTCCATGAGGGCCTTGGTGAGCACGTCCTGGAAGTGCGCGGCCAGGGCCTGGAGCTGTTCCGGCTTGATGCCGGAGGCGTCCGACTGCTCGGTGATGCGCCAGACCACGACCGGGTCGAGCAGGATGGCCTTGTAGCGCTGGGGCGTGAAGTCCGGGCTGCGCCAGAGCATCATGGGCTTGTGGCCGGGCACGGGCTGGAGCAGGGCGGTCTCGTCGCCCAGGAAGCCCTGGGCCTCGGCCGTGGCCGAGGCGGGCGCGGACTTCTGGTCCGGCGGCGGGGCGGGCTGGTTCTGGGGGGTGTTGGACTTGCCGCCGCAGGCGGCGAGCACGAGGCAAAGGAGCGGGACCAGACACAGGGCGCGCAGCACGCGGGACATGACGGCCTCCGGGGATGGGAGTTGATTGCTCGTCAAAGTATCTCCCGAGTCCGGGCCGGAGTAAAGAGGAACTCTGCGGGACGTGTTCGGTGAAGGCCGGGGAGGGCCTTTCCCCGCCCTGGCCGCAAACGGCCCGAAGGGACTTGCCTGAAACGCCTGTTTGGGCGAGAGTGCCCGCATGTCCAAGCCTGCGAACGGTTCCCCGCTGCTCACCCTGGCCGCGGTCTGCGTGGTCCAGTTCACGGCCCCCTTCATGCTCACGGCCGTGGGCGTGGCCCTGCCCAGCCTGGGCCGCGACCTGCACGCCTCGGCCGTGCAGCTGGGCCTGGTGGAGCAGCTCTACGCCCTGTCCCTGGCCATGACCATGCTTACCTTCGGCCGCCTGGGCGACCTGCGCGGACAGGGCCGCGTGTTCCTGGCCGGGCTCGTGGTCTTCACGGCCATGACCGCCTCCCTGGGCCTGACCCGGAGCGTGGAGATGATCATGATCCAGCGCTTCTTCCAGGGCCTGGGCGGGGCCATGGTGCTCTCCGGCAGCCTGGCCCTGGTGGCCGCGGCCTACCCGCCCCAGGTGCGCGGCCGCATGATCGGCCTGGTCTCGGCCAGCACCTATGCCGGGCTCTCCTGCGGCCCGGTCATCGGCGGCTTCGTCACCGCGCATTTCGGCTGGCGCAGCGTGTTTCTCATGTCCGCGCCCCTGGGCCTGGCCGCGGCCGTGCTCTGCCTCCTGGGCGTGCCGCTCTCCGGCACGGACCGCGAGGAGCCCATGGACTGGCGCGGGGCCGTGCTCTTCGGCCTGGCCGTGGGCCTGGTCATGCTCGGCGCGGCCCACGCCCGGGAGGTCCCGGCCGGGCCGCTCATGATGCTTTCGGGCCTGGCCGTGTTCGGCTTCTTCTCGGCCCTGGAGCGCCGCCAGAAGCACCCCCTCCTGGACTTCTCGCTCTTCACCGGCAACCGCTACCTGTCCCTGAGCTGCCTGGCGGCCTTCGGCAACTACGCCGCCACCTTCGGCATCACCTTCCTCATGAGCCTCTACCTCCAGTACGCCAAGGGCCTCTCGCCGCGGCAGGCCGGGTTCGCGCTTCTGGCCCAGCCCCTGATGCAGGTGATTTTCGCGCCCCTGGCCGGACGCCTGGCCGACCGCTACGAGCCCGCCAGCATCGCCACCCTGGGCATCGTGGTCAGCGCGGCGGGCCTGCTCCTGGCCGCGGCCAGCACCACGGGCGATACCCCGCTCTGGCTGCTCATCCCGGAGCTGGCGCTCATCGGCGCGGGCTTCGGCCTGTTCGTCTCGCCCAATTCCGCGGCCATCATGGCCAGCGTGGACCGCACCCGCTTCGGCCTGGCCTCCGGGCTCATCGGGGTCATGCGCACCCTGGGCATGGCCGCCAACCTGACCTGCGTGGCCTTCGTCTTCTCCCTGTTCCTGGGCGATGCGGCCGTGACCGCCGAGACCCTGCCCGCGTTCCTGGACGCCATGCGCACGGGGCTGGCGGCCTCGGCCGTGCTGGCCTGCCTGGGCGTGGGCGTGTCCCTGGGCCGGGGCCGCAGAAAGACCGGATGAACGCGGCCGAGCGCCGCGCCAAGGAGGTTCCCATGTCCGCACGCGCACTGTTCCGCAAGGCCGCGGTCCTGCTCCTGGCCGTCCTGGTGGCGGCCTCCTGCGCCCAGAAAAAGGCCCCGCCCGCGCCCACGGCAGGCGGCGGCCTGGACCCGGAACAGGCCCGGGCCATCGCCGTGGAGGCCTATCTCTACGGCTATCCCCTGGTGACCATGGAATACACCCGGCGCATCCTGACCAACGCCGTGGAGCCCGGGGCCGGGCGCGCGCCCATGAACCGCTTCGCCCACGTGCGGACCTACGTGACCCCGGGGCACAAGGAGGTGGTGTGGCCCAACTCCGACACCCTCTATTCCACGGCCTGGCTGGACCTCTCGGCCGGACCCATGGTCCTGAGCCTGCCGGACACCCGGGGCCGCTACTACCTCATGCAGGTCATGTCGGCCTGGACCGAGGTGCTGGCCGCGCCGGGCTCGCGCACCAGCGGGACCCAGGCCCAGAAATGGGTGCTCACCGGGCCGGGCTGGAAGGGCGTCCTGCCCCCGGACATGCGCGAGATCCGCTCGCCCACCAACCTTGTCTGGATCGTGGGCCGCACCTATTGCGAGGGCACGCCCGAGGACTATGCATTGGTCCACGCCCTGCAGGACCAGTACGTGCTCAAGCCCCTGGCCGAGTGGGGCAAGGCCGCCGCGCCGCAGCCGGGCAGGGTGGACCCCGCGGTGGACATGAAGACCCCGGTGCGCGAGCAGGTGGAGGCCCTGAGCGCGGCCGAGTTCTTCCGGCTCATGACCCGGCTCATGCGCGACAACCCGGCCCTGCCCCAGGACGCGCCCCTGCTGGAGAAGATGGCCAAGGTGGGCATCGTGCCGGGCCAGGACTTCGACCTTTCGCGCCTGCCCCTGGCCGTGGCCGGGGGCGTGGCCGGGGCCCCGCGGCTCGGCCTGGCGCGCATCGCGGCCCGGGCCGTGAGCAGCACGGGCGTGGTCAACGGCTGGGCCATGAACCTGAACCTGGGCACCTACGGCACGGACTACGAGAACCGGGCCTACGTGGCGGCCGAGGCCCTGGGCGCGAACCTGCCCCAGGACGCGGTCTATCCCAAGTCCCAGGGCTGGTACACGGGCGAGGGCCGCTACGTGCTGCGCTTCCCGGCCGACGGCCTGCCGCCGGTGAACGCCTTCTGGTCCCTGACGCTTTACGACGACGCGGGCTTCCTGGTGGCCAACCCGCTGGGCCGCTCGTCCCTGGGCACGCGCGACGCGCTCAAGCCCGGGCCGGACGGCTCCGTGACCCTGTACATCCAGCACGACTCGCCCGGGCCGGGCAAGGAGGCCAACTGGCTGCCCGCGCCCACGGGCACCTTCAACCTCCTGCTGCGGCTCTACTGGCCCAAGACCGCGCCGCCCTCGATCCTGGACGGCACCTGGACCCCGCCGGAGATCGAACTGGCGCAGTAGGGGGCGGGTGGACGAGGACGACAAACCCCGGCCGTAAGAGCAGCGCCTCCGGCCGGGGTTTTTGATGTTTGAGCGGTTGCTGTAGAATTTGTATCAAAACTGCGACGCCTCTTTCGCGGAAAAGGCGGCGGAGAAAATTCTTGTTTCCAGGAAACCGGGTGTGGTACAAGCCAGCAATTATTTGCGATCATGTTCGGAACCGTGGGATATTTGGCATGCGGAGCCCTTCGGATGAGCGTTGAGAGATGGCAAGTGAGGACTGTAGTGTGCAAAAAGTAGCCGCCTACCTCCTGGAGCGCCGTGACGACATGGAGCAGCCCGAGGCTCGGGCTGCAGAAGCCGATCGCCTCAAGACCCAAGTTGAAAGCTGGCTACGCTCGAAGGGGGCCTCGAGCAACGGCTCGACTGGCTCTTATCTGCCCCCAGATGGGAGTGCGGGCACCTTTAAAATCCAAGAGGCCGCTGACGGCGAGCGAACGCTGTGGGCGCTCGACCTTAAGGAAGATACGACAGAAGGACGGCGCTTCTTGGCCAGTCTTTCGATCATCGCAAGCAGGGACAGGGTCTCGGTCTACATCACTCTTGAGACCGGTTGGATGACAACCCAGGTCATGCCGGTCTCGCTTGACCCGCGTTGCCCGAGAATTGTTCGCGACCTGATGCAGTTGCCAGGCAGATGGTTCCACGGCGCGTCGTTGCTGAGCCAAGCCAAGTCCATAACGGGCTTCGATGCGGGCGACGCGCTTGTTCACGAAATCAAATATGCAGATCGGTCGATACCGATCATCACCATCAGCAAAAGATATGGCGAACTGGCCCTGCCTGATCTCGACCGGACACTCGGGTATGACTTGGCAGGCCTCGCTAATGTCTGCGTGCTCGATGAGGATGCGTCGTGGGCATTGACAGACGTGCTCGGGCGCGATTGGTGCTGTTACCACGGGGCAGTCCGGCTGTACTGGCCCCGTTTCTCCTCGAACCAAGATCGTTTCCAGCATCCGTTGTGGACAGCCGAGCGATTGCGCTCAAGAGCAGGGGACCTTCAAGATACGCGGGAGCTATTCCGGCGGCAACTTCGTGGTCTCATCTTTCGCGCATCTGCGCTCAGCGTCACTAGGCCACGCGAGATCGACGAAATTCGCGAGGCCCATAATCGCCGCGAGTTCGCTGAACTTCGCCAACAGGCGACTTCTTTGGCAGAGTTCCAAGTGCTCGCGGACAACTATGCGAATGACAACGATCGGCTACGCCATGAACTGGCGCTAGCAAGGAGTCAAGTTGAGGATCTTCAGGCGCAAGTCAGGACATTAGAGGGCGACAAACTCGCGCTCAGGGCTCACCTCGTCGCCAAGGGTGCCGTCGAGGAGACCAAGAACGAGGGTGAAATCGCGCCTGGTGGAGACGAGTGTGAGGTCGTGCCCGCAGAGCCAGTGTCGGGCGAGACTCGATATTACAAGAAGGTCGGCGAACGGCCAAAGTATGACATAATGCACCCGGTACAAGATTGTGGTCACAATCGGTGGCAACCATCGCACAAGGGCGACAAGGCAAAGAAAGGTATCGCGAAGCTGGAGGGACGTTCCGACTGGCAGAGTGTTTACCATTGCGGCACATGCACCGGCGGCGGTATGTGGAAAGTCCGATGGTGACAACCGGACAGTGAGACGCCCGTCATCCGGCTGCTGCGGACGGGCGCTGCATGCCGCCGCTGATGCTGAGCGTTAGCTGGTCGAGGAACTGCCATTCCAAGATGGAGACTGCCGTGTATAATCTGATAGTATCTTACCAGTTCAACGATTGGGACGGAAAAACGTTTCGGTTCGATAAGAACCGCTTCCTGGAGTACACGAACGCGGCCATCAAAGAACAACTGCGAATGTTGTCAAACGAAGCCATTGCATGCCTCAAATCCTGGCCTTGTGTGCTCATGGAGGAAGGGCAAGCAGAAGAACTCGTCCGCATCGCCCTCATCTCAGACCTTCAAGACCTCGACAGGGAGATCCAGCTGACGGTCACGCTGTACCCGAGCAAAGCCCCGATCCTGAATGACCACTTATGGCGCGTCCGAGATGATCTTGGCATCGATCAATTCGAGTTCAATCGAAACCACTGGGCGGTGAAGGAACAAGATATGCTTTCGGTTCTTCGGGCGGCTGGACACGAACTCGATATTTCCGCTGTTGGCCTCCCTCAAGCGTTGCCGCTGCCCGCACCTACCCGGGCAACCCTCATCAGCGCACGAAACGCGATTTCCGAGTGGAGCCACACTGATATTGACGACTTGTTGCTGGAAGCAGGCGTGAAAGGCCTCTCCGCAGGTCGGGATGTCGGTTCTCGACGCGACCGAGCCAATGCGATTGTTCAGTACGCGCTCCAGAACCCCTCGGCGGTCACCGCGGAGAATTCGCTTTTCTCCGCATATCTCGTGAGACGGGCACCTACCGCGGGACGCGAAGCCGAAGAAGAAACTCCACTTCCGCAGGCCCAAGGGGCTGCACCCAGCACCGGCCTCGCTCCCGAGGCCCAATCTGACAGCCGCATCCCGAATCGCGTCTTCGTGGTGCATGGCCGGAACGAAGCCGCCCGCAAAGCAGTTGTATCGTTTCTCGAGAGCATCGGATTAGTGGGAATCGTTCTCCATGATCAGCCCAACATGGGCCGCCATCTTCTCACCAAGTTCATTCAGGAAGCAGAACTCACGACCTTTGCAGTTGTCCTGATGACTGACGATGACATGGGAAGCGTGAAGGGGGGGACACCCGCGCCACGCGCTCGTCAAAACGTAATTCTCGAGCTGGGTTACTTTTTGTCGCGCCTTGGTCAGGCAAAGGTATGCGCACTGATCACCCCAGGCCTTGAAACTCCCTCCGACTTTGACGGCATCGGCTACATCCGGATGGACGATGACCGGCGATGGCAACAAGAGCTGAAGCGCGAACTCTTGGCAGCAAAAATGCCGGTCACCGAGGGCCCGAGTGGCCCGTCCGTCGGCTAACAACCGGTTACAACGGACCGTCCGTTGAGCCAGGGCGTCAGCCCTGATGCGTGCAACGCTTCCTTGAATCCGCCACGTTCCCTGCGGCCCGCTGGAGTTGTCCTGAGGCAGGTCGTGCCGTGTCTACCTTGCCTGGACCCCGCCGGAGATCGAGCTGGCGCAGTAGGGGGCGGGTGGACGAGGACGACAAACCCCGGCCGGAGGCACTGCCTTCGGCCGGTTTTTTTAAATCGACAAGATGTAACGGCGGACAGGATTTTTCTCATCCGCGGTTCCAAGACACGGCTGTGTATTGGGAAGGAGTTGTTGGGTAGGAGTCGCCTTTTTTGCGATTATTTTCCCATTGCAACGCCTGAAGATTCGACAGAATATCGCTGCCGCCTAGTGCTGCTGGATAAATGTGATCGATTTCCCATCCGGTGCCATTGGGGGTTGTGTCCCCATATTTACTCCATTCAATCAAAGCGCCACATGCATCAAGGCGATATGCCTCCGGACTTTTCCCCGGAGCATGGCTGGCCTTGTTCCAAACCGCGAGACGAGTTTCGAAGGAGAATCCTTCCAGCAATCCAAATCCGGCAGCGGTGTCCATAGTGAACCCCCAAAAGTTAAAATTTTATATTTATTTATATATAAATCAAGTTATGTCAACGTGAGCCTGCCGTTTATGGTCATTTTTTGTATGTTTGCGGCAGGTATGCGCCCCTCCTTGCCACCCCGACAAAATGGAGGTCCATTTTGTCATGGAATTCGAGTGGGACGAGGCCAAGCGGGCCGCGAATCTGGCCAAGCACGGCGTGGATTTCGTGGATGCCGCGGCGGTGTTGTCCCGCTCCCCGCTGATCCTGGCCGACGAGCGCCGGGACTACGGCGCCCCGCTACATCGCCTGGGGCGAGATGGAGGGTCTGCTCCTGGCCGTGGTCTTCACGGTGCGCGGCGAGGCGGTGCGGATCATTTCGGCGCGCAGGGCCAATGCCCGGGAAAGGAGGCGCTAGGCCCAAGAATGAGACCACCCGGCACACGGCCGAAAGCGCGGCCCGGGAGCCGTCGCGCACGGACTGGAAGCGGTTGCGGGCCAAGACCGAGGCCGAGATCACCCGGGCCGCGGCATCCGACCCGGACGCCCGGCCCGTGGACGAGGACTTTTTCGACGCCGCCCGCCGGGTGCGGATCGAGGACCTCCTGCCCCGGCCCAAGCCCCAGGTCACCCTGCGGCTGGACGAGGAGGTCCTGGCCTGGTTCCGCAAGGGCGGCAAGGGCTACCAGACCCGCATCAACGCGGTGCTCAAGGCCTACGTGGCGCACCAGAAGGGCCGGGGGAACGAGTCCCGGGGCTAGGTCCGCTGCGCGATGACGACAAACCCCGGCCGGAGGCGCTGCTTCCGGCCGGGGTTTTGTGACGGGACCGGCCGTTGCGTCCGCTCAGGGCAGCCGTGGGGAGAGGTCCAGGCATTCCTCGCGGTACATGCACTCGCCCTGGTCGCAGTAAGCTTCTCGGGCACGGCCGAAACAATCGAAGTGGCCCGCCTCGCGCTGGGCCTGACGGATCTGGTCCACACGGGCCTGGACCGCGTCCAGGCCGCCCTTGCGCGCCCCGGGCGAGCCGGACTTGGCTCTGGGGCCCGCGCCCTTGCCGGACTTTCTGCTCGTGGTCTTTTGCGTCTCTCGCATGGCGATTCCTCCCGCAGCTTGTGCTGGGCCGAGCCGGACGACCGGGCGATTCCATCCGCCAGGCCGGGCCAGCGGGGCTCTTTCTCTTTATTACGGCATAGAGCCTTGCATAGGCGTGGTCAACACCTGTTTTGCGCCGTTGATCAACCATACAACGCGGCCCTGCGCCGCCGTGCGTTGCCGGCCGCGGGACCATCCGGCGCGGGCCCGGCAGATGACAAGGATGACATTTTTGCGACGATCGCGGCGCGCGAATCCCCGGCCCGCGCCGGGACGCGAAAAAAAGCCCCCGCGGCGCGAACCGCAGGGGCTTTCCGTGCCCGGGAAAGGGGAGGCTAGGCCTTCTTCACGGCCTTGGGCTTGGCCGCGGCGGCCTTCTTGCCGCGCTTGGTCCAGAGCTTCATCTCGGTCATCTTCTTGCGGCGCTCGCGCTGCAGGCCCTTGCAGACCAGGGGCAGGTTCTTCTTGTAGCCGTGCTTGGCCCTGTAACTCTTGGCGTCCAGGCCGTGGGTGGCCAGGTGCTTCTTGGTCAGGATCTTGAACGACTTGCCGCATTCGCAGCAGATGATGGACTTTTCGCGGATGGCCTTGCCCGGATCACAGGCAACGCTTTCGGCCTTGGCTTCGCATTCCCCGCCCACGATGCCCTTGAGGCTCGCGGTAAGGTTCTGGGCCAGGTTCACGATCTCTTCCTCGGTCATGGTCCGCACGCTGGCCTGGGCCTTCACGATCTCCAGGGCGGCTTTCAGGAAATCATCCATTGCTTTTCTCCTGTGTTGCAATTCCATGCGCAATAATGTCTTTATACTTCAAGAGAGATTTTTTGTTCAAGGGAAAAATGCTTATGAACCGAAAGAATGGCGTAATCTATATGATGCCGCAGAAAGTTCGAGGAGTTGCACCGCATTGCAGTGCTGTAACGCGGTGGAACAACGCCTGCATCATGCGGCCAGCCGGACCTCGCCGGTCCTTGGTTCTGCAGGACTGCGGCCGGGAATCCCAGGCCGTTGCCGATGTCCCGGGCAATGGACATGCGGCGGCGCAACGTTCCTTTTCCCGAGTCCTGCGCCGGACACGGGGCGTCCAGCCGGATCGTCCCGGCAGTCCTTGACTCCCGCTCCCGAAGGACTAATTCTGGCAGGTGAGGCAATTCCCCGGAGGACCTGCATGACCAGCCAGTTGAAGACCTTTTTCCTGCTCGCCCTGCTCACGGGCCTGATCCTGTTCCTGGGCCAGCTCATGGGCGGCCGCACCGGGCTCTACATCGCCTTCGGCTTCGCCCTGGTGATGAACGTCGCCAGCTACTGGTATTCGGACAAGATCGTGCTCGCCATGTACAAGGCCAGGCCCCTGGCGCCCGAGGACGCCCCGGCCCTGCACGCGGCCCTGGCCGAAATGGCGGCCAAGGCCGGCATCCCCGCGCCGCGCCTGGCGCTCATCCCCCAGGACGCGCCCAACGCCTTCGCCACGGGCCGCAACCCGCAGAACGCCGTGGTGGCCGTCACCGAGGGGCTCTTGCGCCTGCTGCCGCCCGCCGAGGTCAAGGCCGTCATGGGCCACGAGCTGGGCCACATCGCCCACCGCGACATCCTGATCCAGTCCGTGGCCGCGGTGCTGGCCTCGGCCATCATGATGCTGGCCAACATGATGCAGTGGGCCGCCCTGTTCGGCGGCCTGGGCGGACGCGACGGCGAGGAGCGCGGCAACCCCCTGGCCGCCCTGGCCGTGGCCCTGTTCGCGCCCCTGGCCGCCACCCTCATCCAGATGGCCATTTCCCGCTCGCGCGAGTTTCTGGCCGACCGGGCCGGCGCGGAATACTCCGGCCAGCCGCTCCACCTGGCCCAGGCCCTGGCCCGGCTGCACAACGCCTCGCGGGAGCTGCCCATGCAGGCCGCCCCGGCCACGGAGAACATGTTCATCGTCAGCCCCTTCGCCGGACGCCGCCTGGGCGACTGGTTCTCCACCCACCCGCCCGTGGAGGAGCGCATCGCCCGGTTGCGGGAAATGGCCGGGAGATAAGCCATGCGCCGCGCCCTCGCCGCCCTGCTGCTCGTGCTTCTGCTGGCCCCGGCCGCCCTGGCCCAGTCCGAGGACCTGCGCCGCACGCCCGTGGTGCGCGCGGTCCAGGCCGTGGGCCCGGCCGTGGTGAACATCACCTCCTCGCGCACGGTCAAGGCCGTGACGCCCTTCGGCGGCCAGTTCTCCGGCCCGCTCTTCGACCGCTTCCTGCGCGACTTCGGCCTGGACATGCCCGCCCAGAAGGCCCAGAGCCTGGGCTCCGGCGTGCTCATCGACGGCCGCCGCGGCTTCGTGCTGACCAACGCCCACGTCATCGAGGGCGCGAGCGAGATCGCGGTGCGGCTCCAGGACGGCCGCGAGCTGGCCGCCCGGGTGCGCGGGGCCGACCCGGACCTGGACCTGGCCGTGCTCCAGGTGGACCCGGCGGGCGGCCTGCCCCAGGCCGAGATGGGCGATTCCGCCGGCCTCTTCATCGGCGAGACCGTCATCGCCATCGGCAACCCCTACGGCTACACCAACACCGTGACCACCGGCGTGATCTCCGCCGTGGGCCGCTCCGTGGGCGAGGACGAGGAGATCCTCACCGACCTGATCCAGACCGACGCGGCCATCAATCCGGGCAATTCCGGCGGCCCGCTGCTCAACATCCTGGGCCAGGTCATCGGCATCAACACCGCCATCCGGGCCGACGCCCAGGGCATCGGCTTCGCCATCCCGGTGAACAAGGCCAGGCGCGTCATCGACGAGCTCATCAGCTCGGGCCACGTGACCCCGGTCTGGCTCGGGCTCTTCGGCCAGGACCTGGACCAGCCCACGGCCGTGTACCTGGGACTCAAGTCCCCGCGCGGGGTCCTGGTCACGGACCTGGCCCACGGCGGCCCGGCCGAGGCCGCGGGCGTGCGCCCCGGCGACGCGCTCCTGGCCCTGGGCGGCAGGCCCGTGGAGGACCGCCAGCACTTCCTGAGCCTGGTGCGCGACCTGGGCCGCAGCGAGACCCGGCTCACCGTGGCGCGCGCGGGCCGGGAACTGACGTTCAGCGTCACGCCCCAGGCCCTGGACCCGGCCACGGCGGAGCGCCTGGTGCTGGAGCACTGGGGTATCGCCCTGGACCCTCGGCCCCGGCGCGCCGGGCTGGTCCTGAGCCGGTCCCAGGGTCCGGCCCAGCGCCTGGGCCTCAAGCCCGGGGACCTGCTCATGCAGATCGGCGGCCAGGACATGACCAGCGTGGAGGACCTGGCCCGGGCCTTTGCCCGCTACCACCTGCACAACGCCCTGGTGCTGACCATCCAGCGGGGCCAGAACATTTATCGCGCCCGCATGCCCATCTAGCCGGGACGCTGAAAATTCCCCGGCGGCCTGCGTTGCCGCGAAAAGTCCAAACCCTTGCGTATGTCCGGATACGCGTCGGGCTTGGACTTTTCTTGCGCCTTGGCTCCGGGGTTTTTGAGCGTCCCGGGGGGAGGGCCGCTGAAAATTCCCCGGCGGCCTGCGTTGCCGCGAAAAGTCCAGACCCTCGCCCAGGGCGAAATAATAACGCGGCCGCGCCAGGGGCCGGTTTCCGGTCCGGGAAGCGGGCAAACGCCCCGGGGGCGGGCCGGTTTTGCGGGGTTCGGCCCCGGGGTCCGGGCCGCCGGAGGGAGGAAACAGGGCCGGACCCCGTGCCGGCGAACCCTGCCCCGCGGGCCTGGACCTTGCCCGGCGCGGCTGATTCTGATAGCTGGAAGGCGCCGCACGAGGTTCCAAGGAGTCTGTCCCGTGATCCGCTTCCAGCACGTCCACAAATGGTTTCATGACCTCCACGTCCTGAACGACGTGAACCTGCACGTGGCCAAAGGCGAGGTGGTGGTGCTCTGCGGGCCCTCGGGCTCGGGCAAGAGCACGCTCATCCGCTGCATCAACCGCCTGGAGCCCATCCAGAAGGGCCACATCGTGGTGGACGGGGCGGACGTGAACGCCGCCAGCACGGACCTGGTCATGCTCCGGGCCGAGGTGGGCTTCGTGTTCCAGCAGTTCAACCTCTATCCGCACATGACCGCGCTCCAGAACGTGACCCTGGCGCCCATGCTCGTGCGCGGCATGGAGCGCGCCGAGGCCGAGGAAGTGGCCATGGAGCTGCTGGAGAAGGTGAACATCCCGGACAAGGCCCATGCCTACCCCAGCCAGCTCTCCGGCGGCCAGCAGCAGCGCGTGGCCATCGCCCGCGGCCTGGCCATGCGGCCCCAGATCATGCTCTTCGACGAGCCCACCAGCGCGCTGGACCCGGAGATGATCGGCGAGGTCCTGGACGTGATGAAGACGCTGGCCCGCGAGGGCATGACCATGGTCTGCGTGACCCACGAGATGGGTTTCGCCCGCGAGGTGGCCGACCGGGTCATCTTCATGGACCACGGAGCCCTGGTGGAGGAGAACACGCCCGAGGAGTTCTTCCTGCGGCCCCGGCAGGAGCGCACCCGCGACTTCCTGAGCAAGATCCTCTCGCACTAGTTTCGTCGGCCCGCGGAAAGGGTTTTCCGGGGCCTTGTTCTCTGCTATGGTTGCGCCTTTGGAATGGAACGGAAACAAAGGAGTGTGCACATGCGTCTGGCGAAGATCGCGACCCTGGCCTGCCTGCTCGTGCTGGCGGCCTCCTCCCTGGCCCTGGCCGGGGCCACCTACGACCGCGTCATGAAGGACAAGGTCGTGCGCGTGGGCCTCATGACCGACTCCATCCCCGCCGGCTTCTACAACGAGAAGAAGGAGTGGGTGGGCTTCGACGTGGACATCGCCGAGGAAGTGGGCAAGCGCCTGGGCGTGAAGGTGGAGCGCGTGGCCGTGAACAACAAGACCCGCATCGCCTTCGTGCAGGAAGGCCGCATCGACCTTTCCGTGGCCAACATGACCCACAAGCGCGAGCGCGACAAGAGCATCGACTTCTCCATCACCTATTTCTTCGACGGCCAGAAGGTCATGGTCAAGAAGGGCTCGGCCAAGGACTGGAAGGACCTGGTGGGCAAGAAGGTGGCCACCATGCAGGGCACCACCTCCGAGATCAACCTGCGGAACCAGCTCAAGAAGGAAGGCGACAAGAACGCCGACCAGAACGTGATCTCCTTCCAGAAGGAGTCCGAATGCTTCCAGGCCCTGCAGATGGGCCGCGTGGCCGGCTGGTCCACGGACTCCACCATCCTCCTCGGCTACGCCGCCCAGGAGCCCGGCAAGTGGGAGGTCATCGGCGACTTCATCTCCGACGAGCCCTACGGCATGGGCCTGCCCCAGGACGACTCGGCCTGGCGCGACGCCGTGAACTTCGCCCTCCAGGACATCTGGAACGACGGCACCTACATGAAGATCTACAACAAGTGGTACGGCCCCGACACCCCGTACGCCTTCCCCATGACCGGCAAGATCGAGACCTGGCCGTAGGCCGCACGGTCTCCCCGGCCCCGGCCCGGAACCTCCGGGCCGGGGCCTTTTCACGGGAAGGACGCCCATGCTCGCACGGCAATTCGAAAAAACCTGGGTCCAGTACCTGGTCCTGGGCCTCATCCTGGGCTTCGCGGCCTGGTTCTGGGGCTTCGTCTTCCGCTTCCACTACAAGTTCGACTGGTCCGTGCTCTTCGTCGAGAACCAGACCTACGGCCTGCACCTGGGCCTGGAGCTCTTGAAGGGCCTGGCCCTCACGGTGAAGATCTCCATCGTCTCGGCCGCCGTGGCCCTGGCGCTCGGCACGGCCGCGGGCCTGGCCCGGCTCTCGCACTTCAGGCCCCTGCGCCTCGCGGCCTCGTTCTACGTGGAGTTCTTCCGCAACACGCCGCTCCTGGTGCAGCTCTTCTTCTGGTATTTCGCCCTGCCCAAGCTCGTGTCCGACCCGGTGCGCGAGTGGCTCTTCTCCCTGCACTACGAGTTCTGGGTGGCGGTCATGGGCCTGGCCGTGTACACCGGCGCGTTCATGGCCGAGGTCATCCGCGCAGGGCTCCAGTCCATCCAGAAGGGCCTGCTGGAGGCCGCCTATTCCTCGGGCCTCACCTATTTCCAGGTCCTCACGCGCATCATCCTGCCCCTGGCCTTCCGGGCCATCATCCCGCCGCTGGGCAGCGAGTTCCTGAACAACATGAAGAACTCGTCCCTGGCCATGGTGGTGGGCGTGGCGGACCTCACCTGGCAGTCCCAGCAGATCGAGTCCCTCACCTTCCGCGGCTTCGAGGCCACCACCGCGGCCACGGTGCTCTATCTCTCGCTCTCGCTCTCCATCTCGGGCCTGCTGAACCTGGTGAACCGCCGCCTGCGCATGGAGAGCGCCCAGCGCCGCACGGCCCTGGACCGCTTCCTGGACCGCGCGTTGGCCCCGCTCTGGCTGGCCCTGCGCGTCGCCACCCGGCCCCTGCGCCGCGCCCTGCGCCGCCGCCGCAGCCTGACCCGCTCGGCCCTGGGCGCGCTCTGGGTGCGCTGCCTGGGCCTGCTGCGCCTGGCGCTCGCCTTCGCGGCCAAGGCCGCCTTCCTGGGCCTGCTGGCCTTTCTGGCCTGGCGGATCGTGCTGGGCCTGCGCTCCTTCGACTGGAACGTGGTCTGGGACAACCTGCCCACGCTGCTCATCTGGCGCTTCCCCCACGGCGACGGGCACGAGATCCTCTGGGGTCTGGGCGGGCTGTCCTTCTCGCTCATCATGGCCTGCATCGCCATATCCGTGAGCTTCGTCCTGGGGCTCTTCATCGGCCTGGCGCGCATGGCCGGGAACCGCATCCTGCGCCTGCCCGCCACGGCTTACATCGAGCTCATCCGCGGCAACCCGCTCATCATCGTCATCTTCTGGGTCTATTTCTTCATCCCCGTGCTCCTGGACGCCTTCCTGGACGTGTTCTGGTCCGCCACCATCGCCCTCACCCTGTTCACCGCGGCCTACATCGCGGAGATCGTGCGCGGCGGCATCCAGAACATCCCCCGGGGCCAGTTCGAGGCGGCCTATTCCACGGGCCTGTCCTATGCCCAGACCATGCGCCGGATCATCCTGCCCCAGGCCCTCAAGCAGATGATCCCGGCCATCGTGGGGCAGTTCATCGCCATCTTCAAGGACACCTCCCTGGCCTACGTCATCGGCGTGCTGGAGCTCACCTTCGTGGCCCAGGGCCTGAACAACCGGCTCATGGTCCATCCCTTCGAGATCTACTCCAGCGTGGCCGCGCTCTACTTCCTGGGCTGCTACGCCATGAGCCTGGTGGCCGCCCGCCTGGAGCGCCGCCTGACTCCGGAGAAGATCCGGCTGCGCATGTAGCCGGGGCGCCCGCCCGCATCATCCAGCCAGACCGCCCGTTCCCGGGGGCAATCCCCGAGGATCACCACGCAAGCCGCCGGATCGGCGGCATTATTACCTGAAAAATTATTGCATATATTGCCAAACTAGTTGTCCAGCCTTCCGTGGCTACCGTACGATAGCCATCATAGGCCGTTGGCTGGGGCGCTCTGTCCCTTGATTGCTCGTTCCCGTGGCCGGCCCAGGAGCTGAAGACCATCAGCGGCGACATGCAGCAGAGCCGATAACGGGAGAGACATCGCCCGGAAACGCCTGCCTCCTGGCTGTTTCCTGGCGCGCAAAAAATATGCTCAATTCCCTGGAAAGGATGTAGAAAGAGACAAGGGGAATTTCCGGGGACAGGGACGATGGGAGAACTGTTCGGGACATTCGTGCGTTCCAGGCGCCAGGCCCTGGACCACGAACGGGGTGGCTATTCCATCCGCAAGCTGGCCGATCGCATCCGCGTGCATCATTCCTTTTTGAGCAAGATCGAGCGCGGCGAGCCGGCCTGCCTCTCGGAGCGCAAGCTGGTGGCCCTGGCCCTGGAACTGGGCGAGGACCCGGACCTGCTCCTGGCCATGAACGGCAAGGTGGCCGAGGACGTGCGCCGGGCCATCCTGCACCGGCCCGCCCTGTTTAGCCGCCTCATCCGCGAGCTGCGCAACGCCCCGGACGAGGAGATCAAGAGCAACCGGGCCCTGGTCCGCGACCGCACGCGCCTGGCCCAGCGCCTTTCGGACAAGGGCCGCCTCCTGCGCCAGGCCCTGGAGAGCCGCAGGGCTGCGGAAATGGAGCTCAAGCTCGTGCGCCAAGCCATCCACAACGGGCCCACGGCCACCGTGCTGGTGGACGCCAAGGGCTGCATCACCTACGCCAACCCGGCCTTTCTCCGGCTCTGGGGTTTCGCGAGCGAGGACCAGGTCCTGGGGCGGCACCGGCATTCGTTCTGGGCCGAGCCCCAGTCCTATCCGGACTATTTCGAGACCATGGTGATCGACGGCCGCTCGCGGACCATCGAGCGCAAGGCCCGCCGCGCGGACGGCCGCACCTTCCTGGCCCGGGTCCAGATCATGCCCTACACCGATGTGCAGGGCCGCCCCCTGGGCGCCCTGGCCAGCATCGAGGACGTGACCCGGGAGCGGGCCCTGGTCCAGGGCCTGGTGCGCAGCAACCGGTGGCTGCGCCAGTTCGTGGAGAACATGGACGACGTGCTCTTCACCATGGGCGCGGACGGCCTGTTCACCTACATCTCGCCCTCGGTGGAGCGGGGCTTCGGCCTGAAGCCCGAGGAAGTGGTGGGCCGCCACTTCAGCCAGACCGTCTGGCCCGCGGACCGGGAACTGGCCGAGGTCCAGGTGCGCCTGGTCCTGCAGGGCCGGTCCGCGGTCTTCGAGTGCCGCTCCCTGGCGGCCGACGGCAGCCCGCGCTGGGTCCGCGTGTCCCTGGCCCCGCGCCTGGGCGAGGGGGGCCGGGTCATGGGCATCCAGGGCGTGAGCGTGGACATCAGCGGCCGCAAGAAGGCCGAGACCGTGCTGGACGGCCTGCTGCAGGGCATGCGCCAGCCCCTGGACGCGGCCCTGGGCCTGCTGGAGCAGGCGCTGGACGAGCGGCGGGACACGGTCCGGCAGAAGCGGCTCCAGGCCGTGCGCGAGGAACTCCTGCACCTGCGCGGCCTGGACGAACATCTGAAGCGGCACTGGCCCCCCGGCGGGCTCCCGGCCACTGCCGCGGCCATGGATTTGGACCGGACCCGGAACGGATTCCCCCCCGATGCCCGTTCCGGGACGCGCCGCGGCGCCGTGCGCCCGGCCCGGCCGCGTGTCCTCCTGGTGGAGGCCCCGGTCCCCGAAACCCAGGCGGCGGGCGCCCTGCTGGACCGCCTGGGTTTCCTTCACACGCGCTGCCAGGACCCGGCCGAGGCCTGCCTGCTCCTGGCCCGGCGCTCCTACGCCCTCCTGCTCCTGGACCTGGACCAGCCGGGCCTGGACGCCGCGGCCCTGGTCCGCCGCCTGCGCGGGGAAGGGGGCGGGCTCTCGCGCCGGGCCGTGCTCCTGGGCCTGGCCTGGCCCGGCCGCCAGCGCTGCGAGCGGGACTGCGTGGCCGCGGGCCTGGACGGGGTCCTGCACAAGCCGCTCACCGCGGGCCGCCTGGCCGAGGCCCTGGAATTGGTGCCTGGCCTGGATATCCGGGGGAGGCCTTGCCATCCGCGGCCTGTTCCTGATAGCTTGTGAAAAAAGCCGCGAATGGGCGGCGCAACCCTCAGCCGGGAGCAGCCAGATGGCCCAGATCGCCAAGATTCTCTGCGCCGTGGATTTCTCCACCATGTCCCCGCGGGTGGCCGACTACGGCGTCACCCTGGCCCGCGCCCTGAACGTCCCCCTGCACCTGGTCTATGTGGCCCCCACCCTGCGGCGCTACGGCTCCTTCGCCGTGGCCGAGGAGAGCATCGAGAGCTTCGTGGCCGCCATCCTGGCCGGGGCGCGCGAGACCATGGAGGAGTTCCTGGCCCGGCACTGCCAGGGCGTGACGGCCACGGGTTCGGTGGAGATGGGCTACGCGCCCGAGGCCATCGTGAGCGTGGCCAAGGAGCAGGGCTGCGGGCTCATCGTCATGGGCACCCACGGCCGCCGGGGCATCGACCGCATCGTGTTCGGGTCCGTGGCCGAGAAGGTGGTCAAGAGTTCGCCGCTGCCGGTGCTCACCATCCACCCCGCGTAGGGCGGGCCGCTGAAGAATCCGCAGCATCTGCGTTGCTGCAAGAAAGCCAGACCCTCGCGTATGTGCTGATCGCGTCGGGCCTGGCTTTCTTTTGCGCCGTGCGCGCACGCTTTGCGAGCGGCCCGCGGGGAGAGGGAGGGCTGTGGGAGGGGGAGAATGGAGAGGCCCGGCATGAAAAAGGGGGACACCATACCTATTTTTCCGCCCGCGGCGGGTTAAAAAGAGGTATGGTGTCCCCCTTTTCCGGTGCGTCCGCTAGGCCGCGGCAAAGGCCGCGAAGCGCTGGCGGGCCTCGTCCTGGGCCTGGAGGCGGATGTCGGCCACCAGCTGCTGGCGGGACAGGAGCAGATCCACGGTCCCGCGGTCCAGGTCCCCGGCCTCGGCCAGGGACAGGAGCAGGCCGCGGGCCTGGGCCAGGGTCATGCCCGGCCGGTAGGGCCGGTCCTCCAGCACGGCGGTGAACACGTCGGCCACGGCCACCAGCAGGGAGGGCCGCCGCAGCTCGTCCCGGGTCAGGCCGTTGGGATAGCCCCGGCCGTTGGGCCGCTCGTGGTGGCGGCCGCCGTATTCGGCCACCTCCTCCAGCCCGGGCACCGAGGCCAGCACCCGCTCGCCCACCTCGGCGTGGCGGCGCATGATCTCGGCCTCGGCCCGGTCCAGGGGGCCGGGCTTCTCCAGGATCTCCGCGGGCACGGCCAGCTTGCCCAGGTCGTGCAGGTTCCCGGCCAGGCGCACCAGCTCCTGCTGGGCCGGGGAAAAGCCGTCCATCTCGGCCAGGGCCCTGGCCACCTCGGCCACGCCCCGGGAATGGGTGGCAGTGAAGCGCGAGCGGAAGTCGATGACGTGGGAGAAGGTTTCGGAAAAGGCCAGGACCTGCCCGCGCTCCAGCGCCGTGTCCGGGCTGGGGCCCTGGCAGACCCCGCCCTTGACCGAATCCTCCCAGAACTCCGGGTCCAGGCGGGAGCCCGCGGCGGTGCCCTGCAGGGCGCGCACGGCCTCGGGGGCGAAGCTGCGGCCCGAGAGGAAGGCCGCGGCGCGCAGGGCCTGGGCCGCCTCGGTGGCCAGGTCGCGGTCCCGGCGCAGATAGACGTCCACCCGGTCGGCCAAGTTGAGCACGTTGCCCAGGAACAGCGTCCGGGGGTCCTCGGGGATGTCCCCGAACTCGTCGAAGCGGGTGTGGTGGCGGCGCACCACCCGGGCGGCCCGCTCCAGGCCCGGGGCCTGGCGCAAAAGACGCCAGCCGGTCTCGGCGTGGCCCTCGTCCGTGGTGTCGAAGGCCAGGGCGTCCAGGCGGCTCTTCAGGGTGAAGGCCCCCACGTCGTGGAGCAGGCCCGCCAGGCGCAGATCCTCCATGTCCCGGGGGCCGAGCCCCAGGCGGCGGCCCAGGGCCGTGGCGATGGCCGCCACGCGGCGGTGGTGCCCGGCCACGGCCGGGCTGATGAGGTCCAGGGCGCCGGCCAGGCCGGTCACAAGGTCAAGAAGCTGAATGCGCACGATTTTTTCCTGATCCGCTGTTCAACGCGGCCCGCAGACCCGCATGGTCGCGGAGTTACATAATGCGGCTGGCGGGGATGTACAGCCCTCGTGGGGCATGGGGATATGATTATCAAATTGTCCGGGATGAGCAAGAAGGGACGCGGGCCGTGGAAGGAAAACGTTCAGGGCCGGTGGTCTTCGTCCTGTGCCGACGCGGAATCCCCGTGGGCAGGGTGTTCCCCGGAGACAGGGGTGTGGGCGGCGCAGTCCTCCACCTCGTCCTTGGCCTTGCTGCGCAGGCGGCGCACCAGCCAGAAGGCCACGGCCAGCAGGGCCACGCCCGCGAACACGTATATCTCCACGCGCTTCACGTCGTGCAGGAAGGTCTCGGCCGCGCTGCCGAAGAGATAGCCCGCCGTGGCGAAGATCACGGCCCAGACCGAGGCCGCCATGAGGTTCAGGCCGAAGTACTGCCAGGCCTTGATGGGGCTCATGCCGATGACGAAGGGGGTCACGTTGCGCAGACCGTAGAAGAAGCGGAAGCTCAGGATCACGGCGTAGCGGTAGCGGTGGAGCAGGCAGGCCACGCGGTAGGCCTTGCCCTTGAGCTTGGGCCAGCGCTCGAACACGGCCATGCCCTTCCAGCGGCCGATGTAGAAATAGAGCTGGTCGCCGAAGAAGGTCCCGGCCCCGCCCGCCAGCATGACCAGGGACAGGTCCAGGTGCCCGGTGAAGGCGGCGAACCCGCACAGGAGCATGATGGTCTCGCCTTCCAGGAAGGTGCCGATGAACAGGGCAAGGTAGCCGTATTCCCTGATGACGTGCTGGAGAAATTCCATGTAATCTTCCTGTAATCCTGACTATGCGCTGGACAGCGCCCGGTCAAGACCGGAAGGGGCGGATTCAGCGCACCGTCACCAGTCCGTAATGTTTCTTGCCCTTGCGCAGCACGAGCACGTTGCCCAGGAAGTCGGCGGGTCCGGGCGTGTGGGCCGGGTCCGTGACGCGGGTCCCGGACAGGGTCAGGCCCCCGGCCAGGATGTCCTTGCGGGCCTGTCCCTTGGAGGGCGACAGCCCCAGGTCCACGAGCATCTGGGGCAGGTCCGGCAGCCTGTCCCGCTCGTAGGACGCGGCGGGCGCGCTTTCCAGGGCCGCGGCCAGGAGCCCGGGCTCCACGGCGCGCAGGTCGCCCTTGCCGAACAGGGCCTCGCTGGCGGCCAGCACCTGGTTCAGGGCCTCCTGGCCGTGGATCATGATGGTGGTCTCGGCGGCCAGGCGCTTCTGGGCTGCGCGGGCCCCGGGGTTGGCGGCCAGCTCGGCCTCCAGGCCCGCGATCTCGTCCTGGGACAGGAACGTGAAGTACTTCAGGAACTTGATCACGTCGCGGTCGTCGGTGTTCAGCCAGAACTGGTAGAAGGCGTAGGGGCTGGTGAGCCCCGGATCCAGGAAGACGGCGCCCTTCTCGCTCTTGCCGAACTTCTTGCCCGAGGCCGTGGTGATGAGCGGGAAGGTCAGGGCGAAGGCCTCGCCCCCGGCCTTGCGCCGGATGAGCTCGGCGCCCGCCGTGATGTTGCCCCACTGGTCGCCGCCGCCGATCTGGAGCTTGCAGCCGCAGGCCTGGTAGAGGTGGTAGAAGTCGAAGCCCTGCAGGAGCATGTAGCTGAACTCGGTGAAGGAGATGCCCACGTCCTCGCGTTCCAGGCGGCCCTTGACCGAGTCCTTGGCCAGCATCCAGTTCACGGTGAAATGCTTGCCCACGTCCCGCAGCATCTCCAGGAAGCTTACGTTCGCGGTCCAGTCCAGGTTGTTCACCACCAGGGGGAGCTCGCCGGTGTTGCGCTGGAAAAAGGCCTCCACCTGGCCCTGGATGCGGGCGGCGCGGGCGTCCAGCACGGCCGGGTCCGTGAGTTCGCGCTCCTTGTCCTTGCCCGAGGGGTCGCCGATGCGGCCCGTGGCCCCGCCCAGGAGGAAGATGGGCCGGTGTCCGGCGCGCTGCATGCGCGCCAGGCAGAGCAGGGGCACCAGGTTGCCGATGTGCAGGCTCTCGGCCGTGGGGTCGAAGCCGCAGTACATGGAGCGGCCGGGCATGGCCAGGTACTCGCGGACCTTGTCCGCGTCCGAGACCTGGTGCACCAGCCCGCGCCAGGAAAGTTCGTCGAAAATGTTCATCCATGACCTCGCATGTGGCGGGTGTGTTGATACGCCAAACAGGGGGGGATGTAAAACCTGCTAGTTTTCCCGCCAGGCCTCCACGCTCCGGCAGCGGCCCGTGTCCTCGTCGATGTCGAGCAGGGCCCCGCGCAGCTGCACCGGGGCCTCGGCCACCTCGAAGCGTTCGGGGAGTCCGGTGAGGAAGCGCCGCAGGATGGGCGCGGGCTCCATGCCCAGGCAGGAGGGGAAGGGGCCGCACATGCCCAGGTCGGTGAGAAAGCCCGTGCCGCCGGGCAGCACGCAGGCGTCGCTGGTCTGCACGTGGGTGTGGGTGCCGAGCACCGCGCTCACCCGGCCGTCCAGGTACAGGGCCAGGCCGATCTTCTCGCTGCTGGCCTCGGCGTGGAAATCGACGAGCCGCACCGTCACGTCCTGCGGCAGGGCGGCCAGGGCCGCGTCGGCCGCGCGGAACGGGCAGTCCACCGGGTCCATGAAGACCCGGCCCTGGAGGTTCACCAGGGCCGCGGCCGCGCCGCGGCCCGGGGCGTCCGGGTAGTTGAGCGGCCGCAGCAGCCGCTCCTCGGCCTCCAGCGCGGGGATCAGGTCGCGGTAGCGCCAGACGTGGTTGCCCGTGGTCAGCCCGTCGCAGACCTCCAGGAGTTCGGCCGCGTTCTTCGCGGACAGGCCCAGTCCCGCGGAGGCGTTCTCGGCGTTGGCCAGGAGCAGGTCCAGGCCCAGTTCGCGCCGCAGGTCCGCGGCCCGCTCCTGCACCCGGGTGCGGCCCGGGCGGCCCACGATGTCGCCAAGGAAGAGGATGCGCATGGCCGCGAATGTATGCCGGGGCGGGGGTCCCGGGCAAGGGGTGCGGCCCGGCCCGGTCCATGCTACAGGGGGCGCAGGAGGCTCGCCATGCGCACCCTGGCCCTTGCCCTGCTGTTCCTCTGCCTGGCCCTGCCCGCGTCCGCCGGGGACGACGGCCAGGTGTACGGCCCCTATCACTACGTCTGCGACGACGGCACGCGCTTCACCGCGGTCTTCGACAACCGCCTGCCCGCCCTGGTCCTGACCTTTGCGGGCGGCGAAACCCTGACCCTGCCCCAGGTCCTGTCCGGGTCCGGCATCCGCTACGCCGACGGCCGCCACGAGTTCTGGGGCAAGGGCGCGGAGGCCGCCTGGACCGTGGAGGGGCGGCTGCCCACGCAGTGCCGCACGCCGGACCCGTTCTAGCGGGCTGCTGAAAAATCCGCGCTGGCTGCGTTGCTGCGAACAACGCAAACCCTCGCGTATGTCCTGATACGCGTCGGGCTTGCGTTGTTCTTGCGCCTTGCCTTCGCGGTTTTTGAGCGGCCCGGGGAACAGAGGATTTCGCGCCGTCCCCCCGCGGTGTTGCGTGGGATTTTGGACGGCCCGCTACACGGCGGAGGGCGTGTCCGGCTCCTGGGCCCCGGACACGCAGGGAACAGGGGTGATCTCCCCGCGCCGGAGCAGGGCCTCGAAGGCCTGGGCCGCGAGCGGCGGGGCGAAGAGGTAGCCCTGCACGTAGCGGCAGCCCTCGTCCCGCAGGAAGCGGAGCTGGGCCTCGGTCTCCACGCCCTCGGCCACCACGGGCAGGCCCAGGCCCTCGGCCATGGACAGGATGGCCCGGGCCAGGGCGCGGCCCCGGCCGGACTCCTCGTCGATGCGGTCCACGAAGGTCTTGTCCATCTTCACGGCCTGCAGCGGCAGGGCCATGAGGTAGCTCATGGAGGAGTACCCGGCCCCGAAGTCGTCCAGGGCGAAGCGCACCCCGTGGGAGCGCAGGTCCTCCATCATGGTGTGGGCGGCCTGGAAGTTCTTGAGCAGCGCGGTCTCGGTGATCTCCAGCTCCAGGCAGGCGGGGGAAAGCCCGGTGCGTTCCAGGATCTCGAGCACGCGCTTGGGCAGGTCCAGGCGGCGGAAATGCTGGGCCGAGAGGTTCACGGACAGGGTCAGGTCCCGGTGCCCGGCGGCCTGCCAGGCCACGGTCTGGCGGCAGGCCTGCTCCAGCACGAAGAAGTCGATGGGCACGATGAGCCCGCTGGATTCGGCGAAGGGGATGAAGGCCGAGGGCGGCCGCAGGCCGCCGCCGGCGTCGCGCCAGCGCACCAGCGCCTCCATGCCCGAGATGCGCTGCCCGGCCGCCTCCACCTTGGGCTGGTAGAGCACGCTGAAGCGCTCCTCGGCCAGGGCCTGGCGCAGCTCGGCCTCCAGGGTCAGGCGGCGCACGGCCTGGTCGTTGAGGTCCTTCTTGTACAGGCCGAAGGTGTTCTTGCCCTGCTCCTTGGCCCGGTACATGGCCAGGTCCGCGCACTGCACCAGGCGCTCGGCGTCCTCGGCGTCCAGGGGATAGACCGCGATGCCCACGCTCACGCCCAGGTAGATCTCCGAGCCCTCCACCAGGAACGGCGCGCGCAGGGCCCCCAGCAGGTCCTTGGCCACGCGCATGAGCGCGTCGATGCCCTCCATGTCCTCCAGGATCACGGCGAACTCGTCCCCGCCCAGCCGGGCCAGGGTGTCGGAGTTGCGCAGCACCGAGGCGAAGCGCGCCGCGGCCTCGCGCAGGATCAGGTCCCCGGCCGAGTGGCCCAGGGAGTCGTTGACGTGCTTGAACTCGTCCAGGTCCAGCAGGAGCAGCCCCACCTGGGACTGTTCGCGGCCCGCGGTCAGCATGGCCCGGCGCAGGCGGTCCTGGAAGAGCTGGCGGTTGGCCAGGCCCGTGAGGGCGTCGTAGAAGGCCTGGCGCTCCAGCTGGCGCTCGTTGGATTTCTGGGCCGTGATGTCCGCGATGGTGGCCAGGGAGAGGTCCGTGCCCGGGATGGAGGCCACGGTGAGGCGCACCTCGCGCACCTCGTTCCTGCGGGTCAGGATGCGGCTTTCGTAGCCGCGCGGGGCCAGGCCCGGGGTCTTGCGCCGCAGGGCGTGGTACTCGCGCATGCGGGGCAGGTCGTCGGCGTGGAAGAACTCGGTCCAGCTGCGGCCCTCCACCTGGTCCTGCGGCCCCAGGCCCACCAGGTTGAGGAACTCGGGATTGGCCAGCTGGATGCGGGTGTCCGCGCCGATGAGGATGGTGGCCGCGCCGGTGTTCATGAACAGCGTGCGGTAGCGCTTCTCGTTCTCGGCCAGCTGGTCCTTCTGGCGGGCGATGACCTCCTCCTGGGCGCGCACCCCGGTCATGTCGAACCAGACCGCCAGGGCCCCCAGCAGGGTGTTGTCCATGTCCCGGATGGGCGTGGCCGCCACCTCGAAGATCTTCTCGCCCTGGGGCAACTGGTAGCGCACCTCGCCGGTCACGGCGCGCTCCTCGCGCAGGGCCAGGAGCAGGTAGGAGGGGTGGTCCGGGTTGTTGAACAGGAACTGGCCCGAGAGTTCGCCCAGGTGGTCCATGGGCGAGCCGCTCTTGCCGAAGGCCGCGAGCAGGCGCTGGTTCAGGAAGGTGAGGCGGTTGTCGCGGTCCACCACGGCGCAGGGCAGGGGGAACCCGGCCAGCACGCCCTGGGCGAAGCCCAGGCGGTTCTTCAGCTCGGCCACCATGTGCCGGAGGTTCCCGGCCAGGTCCTTGAGCTCGCAGCACAGGCCCGGCCTGAGCCCGGCGCGGAAGTCGCCCCTGGCCACGGCCGCGGTGAAGCGTTTCATGTCCTTGATGGGCCGCACCACCAGGCCGCCCACCAGCAGGGTGATGGTGGCCGAGAGCAGGAGGATGGTGGCCCCGCCCAGGGCCAGGAGGAAGTTGCGCTGCCGGGCCGCGGCCGTGGCCAGCTCGGTCTCCGAGGCGCTCATGCATACGATCCAGCCGGTGCGGGCGTCCTCGGCCAGGGCGTAGTAGCGGGGCTCGCCGCGCCAGGACGCGGTCATCTCGCCGTTGCGGATGGAGAGCGCCCGGCGCACCAGGCTGTCCTGGCTCATGTCCTGGAAGAGCAGGCCGCGCTCCGTGGCGTGGGCGATGACCCGGCCGCGGCTGTCGAACATCAGGGCGTGGCCCAGGGCGGCGAAGCGCGGCGGGTCGATGAAGGCCTCGGTGAAGTGGCTCCAGTAGGGGAACACGGCCACCCCGCCCAGGAGGACGCCCTCGGGGCCGCGCAGGGCCCGGGACTGGGCCACGGCCAGGACCGGGCCGTCCTCGCGCACCAGGAGGATCTCCGGCGAGGTGAAGGACTCGGCCCCGGCCAGGACGGCCTTCACGTAGTCCCTGGCCGCGAGGTCGCGGCCGCGCAGGTCCTCGCCGTCGGCGTTGCGGCCGGCCAGCACGCGGCCCTCAAGGTCGAAGACGCAGAGCGCCCAGTAGTTCCCGTCCTTGAGGTACTCGTCCAGGCGCCGCCGGGCGCGCTCCGGGCTTCCGGCCGCGGCTTCCTGCAGGGCGGCCTGGGCCACCAGGGAGCGGGTCATGATGTCGCCCTTGTCCAGGAAGAGGTCCAGGGCCTGGATCGTGGCCCGGGAGGTCTGGCGCATGGACTGCTCCTCCAGGTCCAGGGCCAGGGCGTAGAACGAGCTTGAGACGTGGGCCACCATGAAGGCCACGGCCAGGGTCACGGCCAGGCTCACGGCGGTCACGAGCACGGTGTTGATGCGTTTCTTGAACATGGACGGCCTTGCGGGCCGGGCCGCGTCGGCGCGGGGCATCCGCTTGCCCCGCCGGCGATACCCGGCCGCGTATGGCTATCATACGGTAGCCAAAACTGCCCGGGCAAGGCCCCCCTGGTGTTTTCGCCGGAAGTCCGGAAATAATAACGGCGGGTTCGGGAGCGGGCGGCAGGGGCAGGAAAAGGCCTCCAGGGGCGGGTCAGATTCCGGCGCAGGCCAGGCGCAGGCCGCGGCTCAGCTCCTCCAGGTCCACGGGCTTGGACAGGTAGCCGTCCATGCCCGCCTCCAGGCAGCGCTCGCGGTCCCCGAGCATGGCGTGGGCCGTGAGGGCGATGACGGGGATGCGCTCGAGGCCGCCCAGGCCGGGCTCGGCGCGGATGGCCAGGGTGGTGGCGATGCCGTCCAGCACCGGCATCTGCACGTCCATGAGCACGCAGTCGAAGCGCTCGCGCCGGAGGATCTCCAGGGCTTCCTGGCCGTCGCGGGCCACGGCCGGGACATGCCCGAGCTTGCCCAGGAAGCGGGCCGTGAGGGTGCGGTTCACGGCGTCGTCCTCCACCACGAGCACGCGCAGGGAGCGGTCCGCGGCCGGTTCCGGGGTCTCCACGATGGCGGGGGCGTCCGGCTCCCCGGCCGCGGCCCGGATGCAGAAGCTCACGGTGCTGCCGTGGCCCGGCTCGCTCTCCAGGACCACGCTGCCGCCCATGAGCTCCACCAGGTTCTTGACGATGGCTAGGCCCAGGCCCGTGCCCTGGTGGCGGCGGGTGAGGGAGCCGTCGGCCTGGGTGAAGGGTTCGAAGATGCCCGCGATCTGCTCGTCCGCGATGCCGACGCCGGTGTCCGTGATGGAGAAGAAGACCCGGGCCTCGCCCGGCCGGATGGACGGCAGGGGGTAGGCCTCCAACCGCACGAAGCCCTTTTCCGTGAACTTCACGGCGTTGCCCGCCAAGTTGAAGAGCACCTGCCGCAGCCTGGCCGGGTCGCCCCGCAGGGGCTGCCGGGACAGGGCCGGGTCGGCGTACGTGCTGAAGGCCAGGCCGCGGGCCCGGCTCACCGGGCCGAAGAGCTTGTCCACCGAGGCCAGCACCGCGGCCACGTCCAGGGGCTCGCTGGTGAGCCGCAGGGCCCCGGCCTCCATCTGGGAGAAGTCCAGCACGTCGTTCAGGATGGTCAGCAGGTGGCGGCCCGAGTCCAGGGCCGTGTCCGTGCATTCGGCCTGCTCCCGGCTCTGGGGCGTGTCGCGCAGGAGCTGGAGCATGCCGAGCATGCCGTTGAGCGGGGTCCTGATCTCGTGGCTGATGTTGGCCAGGAATTCGCTCTTGGCCAGGCTGGCGGCCTCGGCCTGGGCCGTGGCCGCGCGCAGGGCCCCCTCCACCTGGCGGCGGCGGTCGATCTCGCTCATGAGCTCGTCGTTGGTCTGGAGCAGCTCCTCGTTGGTGGCGGCCAGCTCCTCCTCGTACCGCACCTGGCCGCTCACGTCCTGGTGCGTGCCCACCAGGCGCAGGGGCTTGCCGTCCGGGGTGCGCTCCACAACCATGGCGCGGGACAGGATCCAGCGGATGTCGCCGCTCAGGGTGCGCACGCGGTAGCGCGTCTCGTAGGCCGGGGTCCCGGCCAGGTGGGCCTCCAGCGCGGCCCTGGCCCGTGGCCGGTCCTCCTCGAGCACGTGTTTGACCCAGCCGTCGTTGTCCAGGGCCGCGTCGGGGGGATAGCCCAGCAGGGCCAGGTCGTTGGGGCTGCGATAGACCTCGTCCGTGATCAGATTCCAGTCCCAGATGCCGTCGTTGGTGGCGTCCATGGCCAGGCGCAGGCGCTCTTCGCTGAGGCGGCGGGCCTCCTCGGCCTGCTTGCGGCCGGTGACGTCCTCCATGATCCCGAGCACGCCGTCCACCCGGCCGCCGGGATCGCGCAGGGGCGCGGTGTGCAGGCGGATGTGCAGCAGGCTGCCGTCCTTGCGCCTGCGGCGCACCTCCACGCCCGACAGGCTCTCCCCGGCCAGCACGCGCTCCACGAGGCGGTGGGATTCCTCGCGCCGGTCCGCGGGCACGAAAGGCAGGGGGCCGCCGATGACCTCGGCCGAGGTCCAGCCGAAGAGCTGCCGGGCCGCCGGGTTCCAGAGCAGCACGCGGTTGGCCCGGTCCAGCACGCAGATGGCCAGGGGCGAGGCCTGGACCAGGGTCTCCAGCAGGCGGCTGGCCTCGTGCAGGGCCGTGCGCGCGGCCTCGGCCTGGCGCAGGCTCACGTTCATGCCGCGGTTGAGCCGGAGCACGGCGCGGTAGTGCCAGAGCAGGAGCCCGGCCAGGACCAGGGCGAAGGCCCCGCCCAGGTACAGGGCCAGGCGTTCGAGGGTCCAGTAGGGCTTGGGCGCGCCGTACCAGCGCTCCACCAGGTTCTTGTAGCCCGGCTCCAGGACCAGCTCCTGGGCCAGGGGGTCCAGTTGCGCGAGCAGGTCCTCCCGCCCCTTGGCCACGGCCAGGCAGCGTTTGTACTCGAAGTCCGGCCCGGGCTGGAGGCGCACGAGATGGCCGAGGCCCGCGCGCAGGACCACGTACCGGATCTCCAGCTTGCCCGTGGCCACGGCGTCCACCTCTCCGGCCAGCAGGGCGAAGATGGCCTGCTCCACGCCGCGCTGACGCACGATGCGCACCCCGGGCAGGCTTGTGATCAGCGGGGGCACGACGCCGCCCTGCATGAAGGCCACGGCCTTGCCGCCTAGGTCCGCCGCGCCCCGGATGCCCGAACCCTCGGAGCGGGTGAGCAGGGCCATCTGGGAGGTGAGGAGCGGGGCGCCGAAGGACAGGACCTCCCGGCGCTCGGGCGAGGGGGTGGTGAGGGTCAGGTCGGCCTTGCCCTCGCTGAGCGCGGTCACCAGGCCGTCCCAGCCGTCCACCACGACCCATTCCGGCCGCATTCCGGCCCGGGCCAGGACCTCGGCGAGC
This sequence comes from Desulfovibrionaceae bacterium, assembly GCA_040307135.1. Lineage (GTDB taxonomy): Bacteria > Desulfobacterota > Desulfovibrionia > Desulfovibrionales > Desulfovibrionaceae > Aminidesulfovibrio. The sequence continues at coordinate 19,399 of JAWRKD010000161.1, read as the reverse complement.
ACCTCCGGGATGAAGCCCGAGGGGCGGCCCTCGGCATCGGTCAGGAACAGGGGCGGGTGGTTGGCGAGCACGGCCACGCGCAGGACGCGGTCCGCGTCCCCGGCCCGGGCCGCGCCCCAGCCCAGGCCGCCCAGGAGGAGCAGGAGCAGGGCGGCGAGCCAGGGCCGCAGTATGCGCGCGCGACGGGCCATGGGAAGATCTCCAGGACAGGCAGGATACCATGGCCGGACGAGGGCAACAAGGACGGCGGGAAAAAAATAAGGGCCCCGCCGCAAGACGGCGGAGCCCTCGGGGGAAGCGCGCGGGGACGGAGCTACTTGGCGAAGCCCACGGCCCGCTTCTCGCGGATCACCGTGACCCGGATCTGGCCCGGGTAGGTGAGGTTGTTCTCGATCTTCTCGGCGATGTCCTTGACCAGCAGGTGCGTCTCGTCGTCGCTCACCCGCTCGGCATCGACCATGACGCGGATCTCGCGGCCGGCCTGGATGGCGTAGGCCTTGGTCACGCCGTCGAAGCCCGTGGCCATGCTCTCCAGGTCCTCCAGGCGCTTCACGTAGTTCTCCAGAAGCTCCTTGCGCGCCCCGGGCCGGGCCCCGGACAGGGCGTCCGCGGCCTGCACCAGGTTGGCCAGGATGGTCTGGGGCGGCACGTCGGCGTGGTGCGCGGCGATGGCGTGGATGATCTCCTCGCCCTCGCCGTACTTCTTGGCCAGGTCCGCGCCGATGACCGCGTGCGGGCCTTCGATCTCGTGGTCCACGGCCTTGCCCAGGTCGTGCAGCAGGCCGGCGCGCTTGGCCTTCTTCTCGTCCAGGCCCAGCTCCGCGGCCATCACGCCGCAGAGGAAGGCCACCTCCAGGGAGTGCTGGAGCACGTTCTGGGAGAAGCTGGTGCGGTAGTGCAGCTGGCCCATGAGCCGGACGATCTCGGGATGGATGCCGTGCACGCCCACGTCGAAGGTGGCCTGCTCGCCGATCTCGCGCAGCTTCACGTCCATCTCCTGCTCCACCTTGCGCACGATGTCCTCGATGCGCGCGGGGTGGATGCGGCCGTCGTGGATGAGCCGCTCAAGCGACTGCTTGGCCACCTCCCGCTTGAGCGGGCTGTAGGCCGAGAGGACCACGGTCTCGGGCGTGTCGTCGATGATCAGGTCCACGCCGGTGGCCGCCTCCAGGGCGCGGATGTTGCGGCCCTCGCGGCCGATGATGCGGCCCTTCATGTCCTCGGAAGGCAGGGTCACGGCGGTGACGGTCTGCTCGGAAACATAGTCGCCCGCGTAGCGCTGGATGGCCAGGGAGAGGATCTCGCGGGCCTTCTTGGAGGCGTTCTCCTGGGCCTCGGTCTCGATGCGCCGGACCATCTTGGCGGCCTCGTGGCGCGTCTTGGATTCGATCTCGGACATGAGCCGCTGGCGGGCCTCGTCGCGGGTCAGCCCGGAGATGTCCTGGAGCATGCGCTCCTGCTCCTGGGCCCGGGCCTCGATCTCGCTGGTCATCTCCTCCAGTTTCTTCTCCTGGGTGATGAGCTTCTTCTGCAGCTCGATGACCTCGGACTCCTTCTGGGCCAGCTTCTCCAGCTTCTGCTCGATGCGCTCCTCCTTCTCCTGAAGGCGCGCCTCCTGGCGCTTCAGGTCCTGGTCACGGCCCTTGAACTCGGCCTCCTGCTCCTTCTTGAGGTGGAAGACCTCGTCCTGGGCCTGGAGCCGCAGCTCCTTCTTCATGGCCTCGGCCTCCTTGCGGGCCTCCTCCACGATGCGTTCGGCCAGGTTGCGGGCGTCGGCGTTGCGTTTGTTGGCAACGTATGCGTTGAGGACGAAACCGGCCCCGGCGCCGATGACCACGGCGGCGAGGACGGTGAGGATGGTGGTCAGCATGATCAAACTCCTGCTCTATGGGTGAACGGGCCGGGAAGGCCCGGAAATTCCCAAAACGCGCCGGGATGCGTGCCGGACTCTTCCGGCAGATGTGCAAGGAAAAGAGGGACCTGGAGCGGGGGGCCAGAGGGGGCGGCAGGCCTGGGAGCGCGGGGTTCAGGCCCGCGCCGGGTCCGGCATGTGGCAATGCCCGGGCCCTGTATCTGGGCCCCGGGGCGCCGTGTCGTCGTTGGTTCTGAACCTGGTTTCCCAGGTTGGGCTCCACCGCCCGGCCGTCAGGCTTCCCGCGTCGAGGCGGGCATGCGCACGGGCCGGGACAGGGCGGACTCCCGTTCTTGTCTCATTGGCTCAGGAACCGTTCGGACGATCACGAACTCCCCAGGGTGGTTATCCTTCTCCCGGAACGTCAGGCTTCCGGGACTTTCTCCAGCATGCCGCTGATCCGGTCTTCCAGCTTCCTCAGCCGGGCCTCGGACTCCAGGAAATCGTCCGCCAGGCCGAGGGCCAGGAATGTGAGCAACTTTTCCTTGCTTATATTGCCGCCGTTGCGCACGAGTTCCGCAAAACGGTTCTCGATGAGCTCCCGGGCGGCGTCGATGCGGCCTTGATCCGCATCGGTCTTGAAGGTGACGTCGAGGCCGAGCAGGGCCAGCGTGTAGCGCGGCATGGTTCCCCGCAGGCGTCTAGCCGAGCTGCGCCTCGATCTTCTTGAGCAGGGCCTCCACGCGCTGCTGCACGTCCTGCCTGCCCGCCGTTTCCGCCTCCAGATCTAGCCTGAGCTGCTGGTTCTCCTGCTCCAGGGTCCTGATCCGCTGGAGCAGTCCGTCGAACCGGTTCTCCAACTGGCTGATGAGTTCCATGTCTATTGTCCTAATCTTTTCAGGTGGTGAAATCAAGAAGGCTTCTTCCTGGGCAGGTTCACCTGGCGGCCCCGGGCCACGGCCAGATCGCCGTCAGGCACGTCCTTGGTGATGACCGAGCCCGCGCCCACCAGGGCGTTCTCGCCCACGGTCACCGGGGCCACCAGGGCCGTGTTGGAGCCGATGAAGGCCCCGGCCTTGATGGTGGTCTTGAACTTGTTCACCCCGTCGTAGTTGCAGGTGATGGTGCCCGCGCCCACGTTCACGCCGGGTCCGATCTCGGCGTCGCCCAGGTAGGTCAGGTGGCCGGCCTTGGCGCCCTTGCCCAGCACGGACTTCTTCACCTCCACGAAGTTGCCCACGCGGGACTTCTCCCCGAGCACGGCCCCGGGCCGCAGACGGGCGTAGGGTCCCGCCACGCAGTCCGCGCCCACCTGGGCCTGCTCCAGGTGGCAGAAGGAGCGCACCCGGGCGTTTTCGGCCAGCTCGCTGTCCAGCAGCACGCAGTGGGATTCCACCGCCGCGCCCCGGGCCAGGCGCGTGGCCCCGTACAGCTCGCAGGGACCGTGCAGGCGGCAGCCCGGCGCAAGAACCACGCGCGGGCCGATGACCGCCAGCTCCGGCCGGTGGATCATGACCCCGCGGGCCAGCCACATGCGCACGATGCGGGCGCGCAGGCGCTCCTCGGCCTCGGTCAGCTCCAGGGGCGAGTTCACGCCCATGAGGTCCTCGTCGTCCCCGCACTCCACCCCGCGCACGGCGAGCCCGGCGTCCTTGGCCAGGGCCACCAGGTCGGTGATGTAGTATTCGCCGCTCTTGTTGGCGTTGGTGAGCTTCTCCAGCAAGGGGGCCACGGCGGCCACGCGCAGCAGGTAGATGCCCGCGTTCACCTCGCGGGGGTCGCCGTGCACGGCCGGGTTCAGGTCCTTGGCCTCCACGATGGCGGCCACGCGGCCCTCGGCGTCGCGCACCACGCGGCCGAAGGAGCCGGGGTGCCCGGGCGTGATGGTGGCGAAGGAGAGGTCCGCGCCCGTGGCCGCCTCCAGGAAGCGCTCCAGGGCCTCGGCGTGCACCAGGGGCGTGTCGCCGTTGACCACCAGGCAGTACTCCTTGCCCGAGGCCGTGACGCGCTCCCAGGCGGTCTGCAGGGCGTGGCCCGTGCCCAGCTGCTCGGCCTGGAGCACGAAGTCCGCGGCCCGCCCGGGAAAGGCCTTGGCCACCTGGTCCGCGCCGAAGCCCGTGACCGTGAGCACGGCCCCCGGGCAGAGCGGGTCCAGGGCCTGATAGACGAAGGCGAGCATGGGCTCGCCCAGGAGTTCGTGCAGGACCTTGGGCCGGTCCGAGTGCATGCGCGTGCCCTTGCCTGCGGCCAGGACCAGGGCCACGGTGCGCGATCGGGTCATGGGTGTCTCCTTTGGGGCCGGAGTTCCGGCCGGGAGGCAGGATAGCCCAAGCCCGCGGCCTTGCCAATGCGCTGGGCGGCAGTGGCGGGGCGGCCGGAAACCTGCTAGGTGGTTCGCACCTGGAGGTGGAGCGATGCCGCGACTGGTGTACGCCGTGCTGGCCAACGACATGATCGTGGACCGGGAATCCGGGTCCACGTCCTTCATCCGCACCCTGGAGCACGTGCTCACGCCCGCGCTGCCCGCGCGTCTGGCCGGGGTCTGCCTGGGCACGCTCTGGGAGCTGGACGGCGCGGGCCCGTTCAGCGTGGAGGTGCGGCTGCACACGCCCTCGGGCAAAAAGACGGCCCTGGGCAAGCAGGAGGTGCTGCCGGCCGAGGCGCGCATGCACCGGCTCAACTTCCGGCTGGGGGGCCTGGCCCTGGAGGAGGAGGGACGCCACGCCGTGGTCCTGGCCCTGATCCAGGACGGCAAGGCGCTCAAGGCCGCGGAGATGCCCCTCTACGTGCTCAAGGTGCAGCCCAGGCGGGCCGGGCAGGCCTGATTTCCCGCGCACCGGAAAACGAGCGCCCCGGGGGAAACTCCGGGGCGCTTTTGTCGCCGTGAGCAGGGCGGAGCCCCCCTTGACTTTGTTATCCACTACAATTATTCAAGTACAATAATTAAACTGGAGTAACGCCCTGTCCGCTTCTGCGCGCAATCCCTTCCGGCGACTGGCCCTGACCCCGGACGACCCCTTCTGCGACCGGCGGCGCGAGCTGGCCGAGCTGGAGCGCCACGCCCTCAACGGCGCGAGCGTGGTGCTCTTCTCGCCCCGGCGCTACGGCAAGACCTCCCTGGTGCGCCGGGTGCAGCAGGCCATGGGGGAGCGCGCCCACACCTTTGCCGCGGACTTCTTCCAGCTGGCCTCCCTGGACGACCTGGCCGCGCGGCTGGCCCGGGGCGTGTACCAGGGCTTCGCCCGCCACGAGCCCCTGCTGGAGCGCGGCCTCAAGGCCATCCCGCGCGTGTTCCGCTCGTTCCGGCCCACCCTCAAGCTCGGCGAGCCGGACGGCGTGGAGTTCTCCGTGGCCGTGGAGCGGGGCAGGCAGGGCTTCGACCTCCTGGCCGAGACCCTGGAGGACCTGGGCCGCTTCGTGGCCCGGGCGGACAGGCCCGTGCACCTGGCCCTGGACGAGTTCCAGGACATCGTGGACCTGGGCGAGCCCCGGGTGGAGGCGGCCTTCCGCTCGTTCCTCCAGGAGCGGCGGGTGTCGGTGTTTTTTGTGGGCAGCCGCCGCCGCGTGCTCCTGTCCATCTTCAACGACAAGTCCCGGCCCTTCTGGCAAAGCTCGATCATGTATCCCTTGCAGGCCCTGCCCAGGGAGGACCTGACGGCCTACCTGGCGGACCTCTTCGCCCGGGGCGGCAAGACCTGTCCCCAGGCCCTGGCCGGAGCCCTGGCCGAACGGGTGGAGCGGCATCCCTACTATGCCCAGGCCCTGGGCTACTGGACCTTTGAGACGAGCGGGGCCGTGGTGCGCGAGGAGGACCTGGATGCGGCCTTCCGCGCCCTGCTGGAGGGCGAGCGCTACGCCTTCGAGGCGCAGCTGGCGGGGCTGAGCCGGGGCCAGCAGGTCATGCTCACGGCCCTGGCCGCGGAGCAGACCGCCGCGCCCACGGCCGGGGACTACATGGCCCGGCACGGCCTCACCGCGGGCGGGGTGCAGTCGGCGCTCAGGCGGCTCCTGGACCTGGACCTGGCCGAGCGGGGCGGGGACGGAACCGGCCCCTGGCGCGTGGTGGACCCGGTGTTCCGGGTCTGGCTGGCCCGGCGCGCGCCGCTCTGAGCGCGCGAACGCCGCAAACAAAGCGCCCCGGGGTTTCCCCCAGGGCGCTTTTTGTCTTTCCGCGAACGGGGCGAAGCCCCCTATTCCACGGTCACGCTCTTGGCCAGGTTGCGCGGCTGGTCCACGTCAGTTAACTTTACTATGGCGTAGTGCAGAGAAGTTTGAGGTCGTTGAGGAGGTCAGCGAAATAGATAAAGTCATCCCGAGATTTTTTTGAGACCCATTCCGCGTAATGCTTCTTACAAGAATCATCGATTGAGTAGGCAAAATATTTATATTCTGTTGGCAAGTTACTTGCTACATATTCTGTCATATTAATTGGCAGTGAAAACTCGTTATCTCTCGCAGTTCCGCTGCGTTCATTTAATATAAGTATTTTATTATCAATGGCATAATTCACAATAGCATGTGGGAAAAGGAATTCTATTGGAAGTGGTAATAAATCAAATTGTCTTTTGCAGTGTGTTTTTAATGTGTCGATAATAACCTTTGGAAAAGGTAACACTGTGCCATAAATATTAATATTTTTGCTTAAAATTTTAAAAATTTTGTTATGTACCCACGATGAGGCTTTAAACATCTCAAACTGCTTGCGTCCGGCGTTGTCATTATCGAATATTCCAATGATCGGGTAGCGTTGAACATGTTCAATGTTATAATGAGATTTCAGTAGCGCAGCTATATTTGTGCACCCTTCTGCATGAATTAATTCACAAAAATTTGAATTTGGATAAATTTTCGATAGTGCTGCCTTAAAAATTTGTAAATCAGAAGGGCCTTCAACTAATACTTGGGGAGTAGTCGAACGTTTTATCGCAGCATATAACCCATCATTGATACTTTTAATTTTTGATAACGCATCGTGCAATTCGCGCGCTCGATCCGATATCAATGCTGCGAGGCCAAGCTGGTCATCCGCGATTTTATTTTCATTAATTGAAAGAACGCTTGTGACTTTTGGACTATTATCTTCATCTTTCGGATCATGTGGAACTGCACTTACTAACCATCTGCTTACATGTTTTCCATTCAAGTCATAAAATGCAGGCGAATGTGTTGTTATAAATATTTGGTTGTCTTTTGAAAAATCTGAATTAAATTGGTTTGCTAATTCGAATGCTTTTCCGAGTTCAAGAGAATTCTCTGGCTCTTCGTATCCCCAGATATGAAATTTTTTTGAGTGCCTAGCGATAAAGTCGAGGATAAAAGGGATATGCCTACATTGTATCCCGTCACCTCGTTTTTGCAGGGGGATATCGTACCCAGAATATTTCGTTGAAAAATCAAGAGCGGTAAATAGCTCACGTAAATCCTTTGGAACTTGTATATTACTTTCAATGCTTAGGCCGGCCTTAATCCGCTCGGCCATGTCGTTTGTGCTAGCATTTATGACACTCATTAACACTTCTGATGATTCTCTTACCCCTGCTTTCTCATCGTCAATCAATGAATCATGTAGCGCATTTAAATAGTATGAGTAAATATATTTACTTCTAATGGCTGGAATGTAGTGGTATGATAATCTGTTCAGGAAACGGCCAACCGTAGATCCAGTTACACCTTGTGGCAATGCATCTTGTGGTCTATTTTCATACCTGTTCCACGTTCTCTTAATTGTAAAGTACTCTGGGAGTGAACTCCAGTTTAAAAAGTTCTTAAACGTTATTTTTATCCATAAAAAAGCTCGACCTTTTGCTGCTCTGGCTTCGCTTTCTCGAAGGCGTGAAAGGTCATCTTCGAATAAATATTGCGAATCAATTTCAGTTTTATTGTTAAAAAATAAGTTGAGCGCTTTTAGTATATTGGATTTGCCAGAATCATTCCCGCCAACAATTATATTTAAATCATTGATATCAGATATGTTTGCGGTATATATTGATCTGAAATAATTAATTTCGATGCGAGAGATTATTTTCATAAGCTGCTCTGTTGGCTGGTATGGGCTAGCGTTTGAAAGACCAATATACAATATTTATAAAACTATCTAGCTGCAAATTAAAAAAAAGGGGGCTAAGCCCCCTCTAACTTTGTGCCCTGTTGGTGGATTATTCCACGGTCACGCTCTTGGCCAGGTTGCGCGGCTGGTCCACGTCCTTGCCCAGGTAGTCGGCCATCTCGTAGGCGAAGAGCTGGAGCGCGGGCAGGGCCAGGAACGAGGCCAGGGGGCCGAAGGCCTTGGGCAGGACCCAGGCGTGGTCCACGCCCACGTCCAGGCCGGGGTTGGTCAGGGCGATGATGGTTCCGCCCCGGGCCTGCACCTCCACGAGGTTGGACTTCACCTTGGGGTAGAGCTCGTCGTCGAGGGCCATGGCGAAGGTGGGGAACTTGGGGTCGATGAGCGCGATGGGGCCGTGTTTCATCTCGCCCGCGGCGTAGCCCTCGGCGTGGATGTAGGAGATTTCCTTGAGCTTGAGCGCGCCCTCCAGGGCCAGGGGGTAGCAGGGGCCGCGGCCCAGGTAGAGGAAGCTGGTGGCCTCGGCGTGCAGGCGCGAGAGGCGCTGGGCCTCGGCGCGCATGCGGGGCAGCTCCTTGTCCAGCAGCTCGGGCAGCAGGGCCAGCTCGCGCACGCAGCGGGCCGCGGTGTCGGCGTCAAGGGCGCCGGAGCGCCGCCCCCAGTAGAGGCCCATGAGGAGCATGGCCGTGAGCTGGCTGCACATGGCCTTGGTGGAGGCCACGCTGATCTCGGGCCCGGCCTGGGTGTACATGACGTAGTCCGACTCCCGCGCCACGCTGGAGCCCACCACGTTGCACAGGCCCACCACGGGCAGGCCCTGCTCCTTGGCCAGGCGGATGCCGGCCAGGGTGTCGGCGGTCTCGCCGGACTGGGAAATGGCCAGGACCACGCCGTCCTTGTCCAGGATGGGCGCGCGGTAGCGGAACTCCGAGGCGATCTCCACCTGCACCGGGATGCGCGCCCACTTCTCCAGCAGGTACATGCCCCAGAGCCCGGCGTGGAACGAGGTGCCGCAGGCCACGATGTGCAGCCGCCTGGGCACGCCCAGGGCCTCGATCTCGGGCAGGTTCACCTCGTTCTTGGCGTGGTCCACGCGGCCCACCAGGCAGTCGGCGATGACCTTGGGCTGCTCGAAGATCTCCTTGATCATGAAGTGCTTGTGGCCGCCCTTCTGGGCCGCCTGCACGTCCCAGGCGATGTGCTGGATCTTCTTGTCCCGGGGCTGGAGCGTGGCCGCGTCAAAGATCTGCCAGGAACCGGCGTCCATGCGCACCAGGTCGCCGTCGTCCAGGAAGACCACCTCGCGGGTGTAGGGCAGGAAGGCCGGGATGTCCGAGGCCAGGAAGTTCTCGCCCGTGCCGATGCCCAGGACCAGCGGGCTGGAGCGCCGCGCCGCGTGGATCACGCCGGGCTGGTCCTGGTGGATGACCGCGATGGCCCAGGCCCCCTCGGCCCGGGTGAGGGCCCAGGACACGGCCCTGGTCAGGTCGCCCTGCTCCTTGAGGCCCTCGCTGATGAGGTTGGCCAGGACCTCGGTGTCGGTCTGGGAGGAGAAGGCGTAGCCCTTGGCCGCGAGCTCCTTCTTGAGCTCCAGGTAGTTCTCGATGATGCCGTTGTGGATGAGGGCCAGCTTGCCGGAGTTGTCGCGATGGGGGTGGGCGTTGGCCTCGTTGGGCACGCCGTGGGTGGCCCAGCGGGTGTGGCCGATGCCCGCGGTGGCCTGGAACACGTTGTGTTGCGCGAGCTTCTTCTCCAGCTCTCCGAGCTTGCCCGGGGCGCGGATGACGGAAAGCTCGCCGGCCTGGACAAAGCCCACGCCTGCCGAGTCGTAGCCGCGATATTCGAGCCGCCGCAGGCCCTCCACGATGAGGGGCACGGCGGGACGGTGGCCGCTGTATCCGATGATGCCGCACATGGTTTGCTGTCGTCCTTGGTTGGCGGTTCGGCCCGGGACACCCCCGGGATGGGGCCGAGTATGACGGTTTCCCTTTTTTTGTCAAATGGCGGTCGCCAGGAAAGCGGCGCGGATCAAGGGTTGCCGGGCGCATTCCATTGTGCCCCGGAAAAAAGAGGGCTCCTCGCCCCGGCGTACGTTTTTTGCGCAACCCCTTGACATGGCTGCGCGCAATTTTCGGACGCCCCACGCAACCCTTCGGGATGGTTGGATTGCGCAACAGCGCGCTCCGGCTTGCTTCGCGTTCTGAAATATCGTATAGGCGATCACCCTGAAAATTCCCCCAGCCCGGAGGGCGAATGGACACAAGCGCGGACCGCAGAAGCCTCTGCGAACGCTACCTCGACGTGGCGGGCCAGGGCCATGGCACGGCCGCCGAGACCGAGGCCCTGCGCAGCCTGGAGCAGGCCCTGGGCGTCCAGGCCTATGCCGAGATCCTCTACTGCCTGACCCGCCAGGAGTTCCCGCCCGAGGCCGCCCGCGACCACTGGCGCGCCGTGCTCCGCCACCGCGAGCAGCTGGCCCTGGCCCTGGGCCGGGACGTGGGCCTGCGCGTGGCGCTCTGCGACTACTTCGTGAACATCGCGCCGCGGGTCAAGAACCCGGTCATCGTGGAGGTGCACCTCCTGCGCCGCCAGGAGGAAATGGCCCTGCGCGACGACTTGACCGGGCTCTCCAACCGCCGCCACTTCAACCTGGAGCTGGCCCGGGAGCTGGAGCGCTACCGCCGCTTCGGCGAGCCCTTCTCCCTGGTGCTCCTGGACCTGGACCACTTCAAGATCTTCAACGACACCCACGGCCACCAGGCCGGGGACGAGGCCCTCAAGGCCGTGGCCCAGGCCATGCTGGAGACGGCCCGGGCCATCGACCTCTGCGTGCGCTACGGCGGCGAGGAGTTCATCCTCATCCTGCCCCAGACCGGCAAGGAGGAGGCCCTGGTGGCGGCCGAGCGGCTGCGCGAGGCCGTGGCCGAGAAGCGGGTGGTCTGCTTCGGCCACGACTGCGGCGGGGTCACGGTGAGCGCGGGCGTGGCCAGCTTCCCGGAGGACGCCTATTCCACGGCCGGGCTGGTGCGCCGCGCGGACCAGGCCCTGTACCGGGCCAAGGCCACGCGCAACACGGTCTTCGCCTTCCACGACGAGTCGCGCAAGCACCCGCGCGTGCCGGTGCGGCTGGAGGCCGAGCTGCACCTGGCCCAGGGCGGGGTCAGCACCTGCCAGACCCGGGACATGAGCCTGGGCGGGCTGCTCTGCGAGGCGGACGGGGCCCTGCCCCTGGGCACGGAGGTGGACATCGTGCTGCGCCGGGGCGGGCGCGAATCGCGCCACCCCCTGCGGGCCAGGGCCGTGCGCGTGACCCGCGAGCCCAACGGCAGCTTCACCCTGGCCCTGAACTTCCAGCCCTCGGGCCCGGCGCGGCAGGACCTGCTCCTGGAGTTCCTGGCTCCGTGCTGCGCGCGGGCGCAGTAGTTTTTCTAGCCAGCCTTATTTGACGGCATAATTTCTAAAACAAATTAAGCTGGGTAGCTTTTGAAATAATAGTATCCTCTTTAGTATAAACGGCTTTCAATATCCCATCAATATTTGGCTCACCATGGCGATTTGCTCTAACCGCGTTGGCACCTTTTGATAAGAAATATTTATTCCCCTCCGACGAACTGTTTTCTCTGTAATCGACAAAGAAAAGTGGCGACTTATATCTGATTGCATCCATTGCTGCGGCAAAGGTGCCGCCCTTCATGCCAGATTCGATAACCAGCATTGCCTTTGAAAGACCCAATATAGTTTTGTTTCGTTGCATGGCATTTGATGCAAACCATCTAGCCTCAGGATGAAATTCAGAAACAATAACAGTATTATTGACATCAATGTATTTTGAAATGCGACTTTTTTTGTGGAAATTTAAAATTCCTTCCGCCAACACAATTGCTGTGGTTCCATTGTGTTCTAACGCAGAAATGTGAGCGGTCATGTCAACGCCGCTGGCATACCCACTTGTTATATTTATTCCTTTCTCAACCAATGCTTTTGCACACAACTTCGTTACGAGTAATCCCTTCTCGGAAACATGCCTTGATCCACAAATACCGACTGACTTTTTGGTTAGAATCTGGAGATTGCCACAGACAAAAAGAACAGGTGGTGCCGCTTGGCCTAAGACTAACTTTAGTTGCCGCGGATACGCTTGATCGTGAATGCTGATAAGCCTAACCTCATTATTAATTATTTTATTGTACAGGTCAGTCTTCTTGTAGTTTGCAATCTCTTCCGCAACTGATTCAGAAACAGAGAATAGCTGTGCGATTTTATTTGTTTTAAAGCCAATTATAGTATCAATTTGTATATTATTATCATTTTTGTAGTCCAAAATTTTCCTTATGGTCTTTGGGCCAAGACCTCTTATACAAAGCAAATGGATAATAATATCTTCAAATTCAGTCATTGTATTATTCATTTTCTCGTGCAGTGTTGTCTGTGTCTCGCATAAGTTTAACACAAACTAATCCGTGCACAGATTCATAGCCAATACTTTTAAGGTGTTTTGCATAGGACCATAAGGTCGTTCCAGACTGATAATTATCGTCTATTATAATGATAGGTTTGTCATTTTTAATTTGCTCTGAAAATGAAACTCCAGTATTGTATATTTCTTCCCATTTGCTAAACTTTTGATCAATTGGAACTTCTTTGAAGTCAGGCTTTTCGCATTTAATGCGTGCGTCAATTAATTTTAGATTATATCCTAAGCTTGCACCATTTGCTTTTTTTACTAAACCTATTGCTAACAGGCGCGGCAAATAGTATTTTTTATTATACGGAGGAACATATGTAATATATGCATCTCTTATATTTCCAATATATGGAGAATATCTCATGATAAAAAACAGTCCATCTATTAAGCCTGAAACGGATTTTTGATTTTGATTGTATTTCGCTGTATTAAACAGTTTTCCATAGTGAGTTTTTTCATTCTTTTCAAAATTGTATATATACTCTAACGCTATACATGAATCAAGCTCATTATTAAAGTGTGATTTGATATTCTTATTGATAGCGATTATTACAATACGTTTAAAGTGATCAATGAACCATTTAATGGTTTTTGCTTCATTAACTGCCGGTTTTTGTATTCTAAAAGTTAAGCTGGCAACGCCAAATCCCTCATTTATAGGGATTAGCTTTTGAAAAGTTCTTGGAGCTATTGCTTTGAAAACTTCCGCGTAGTAATATGGTAAAGAAAGAATATATTCAGTTTCATTCTCAATGAATGATTCCCCTGCTAATGTATTTCTGCTGCTAGGTGGTGCGATCATTATTTGGCCACGCAGATTTTTTAATATTATGGCAAAGTATAGTTATAATTTGTATATGGCAAGGCAGATTAATTTTCAATAGAGGTGGTAAGATCCTTACTGAAATTTGTTCCACTTATCCAGGAGCGCCCTGAGCGCCCGGCCCCTATGTGATCTCGCGTTCTTCTGCTCCGGCGTCATCTGGGCCGCGGTCATGTTCATCTCAGGATCAAAGAAGATGGGGTCGTAGCCGAACCCGGATTTGCCCGCATAGCCGTGGGTGATGCGGCCTTCCCATTCGCCGCGCGCGGTGATGACCTGCCCGTCCGGCCTGGCCGCCGCCACCACGCACACGAACCGGGCGGTGCGTTTGGCGTCCGGCACGTCCTTGAGTTCCTGCAAGAGCTTGGCGTTGTTGGCCTCGGCGTCCCCGTGGCCGCCCGCAAAGCGCGCGGAATACACGCCCGGAGCGCCGCCCAGCGCGTCCACGACGATGCCCGAGTCGTCGGCCACCGCGACCAGGCCCGTGGCCGCGGCCACGGCCCGGGCCTTCAAGAGCGCGTTCTCCTCGAACGTGGTCCCGGTCTCCTCGACTTCTTCCACCTGGGGAAAGGCGTCCAGGCCCAGGACCGTGACGCCCATATCGGCCATGAGGGCCGAGAATTCCCGGATCTTGCCCGCATTGCGCGTGGCCAACACGATCTGCATCAATGCTCCTTGTCTTTGCCCGCGGCGGAGATTCCGCCTGCGCATGGTTCAGAAGGAAAAGCGTTTCTTGCGGGCCGTTTCAAAACCGTGTCCGCAAGGCGCAAAAACCGGGCAAGCCCGACGCGTATTGAACATACGCGAGGGTTTGCCTGGTTTGCGGCAACGCAGCGGGCGCGGAATTTGAGACGGCCCGCTACCAGCCGCCGCCCCCGCCGCCCCCGCCTCCGCTGCCCGAGCCCCCGCCGCCTCCGCCGCCGAAGGCCGAGCGCGAGCCCGGGGCCGAGGCCGAGGCCGACAGCCCGCCCGCCAGGCCCGAGGCCAGCCCGGTGGACAGGCCGCGCACGCCGCCGTGGCCGAATCCCGCCGCGCCCCAGGAGGGACGGTAGCTGCCCGGGTCCTGGCCCGCGGCCGCCAGCCGCGCCGCGAACCTGTCGGCCCAGGCGCTCTCCACGTCCAGGGCCAGGGCATAGGGCAGGAACTTCTCGAACAGTTCCGGGGTCATGTCCGGCGGGTTCAGGGCCGCCAGCCGCGGCCCCTCGGCCACGGACAAAAAGAGCCGGAAGCCCTCGATCCGGTCCATGAGCCTGCGGCCCGCCACGCTGGGGGCCTTGAGCAGGTGGGAGAAGAGCGCGCCCAGGCAGGCCGAGGCCAGGAAGAGCAGGGCCGCGGCCCCGCCCATGGCCTGGGCCAGGAGGAACAGGCCGAAGGCCTCGCCCGCCAGGAAGGGCAGGGCCACGAGCAGCGCGCCCAGGCCCCGGAAGAACCCGGCCGCGAATCCGTCGCGCACCCGGGCCGAGAGCTTCCACACGGCCACGGTCCAGCCCGTGAGCCAGACGCCGATGAACCCGGCCTGGACCTGCCGGTCCCCGGGGGGCAGGCAGAGCACGATGGCCCCCAGGGTCAGGGCCGTGATGCCCAGGCCCAGGGCCAGCCACTGGCGGTTGGCGCGGAAGGCGTCCCTGGCCGCGCCGGACTCCAGGGTCTTGACCAGGGCGGCCTGGGCGTTCCGCACGGCCTTGTCCGGCGCGCCCAGCTCCAGGCTGCCTGCGCCCAGGGGAAAGAGGTTGGCGAGCACCACGCGCTCGTCCGGGCACAGGTCGGCCGGGACCTGGCCCGTGGCCGTGAGGGTGCGCGCGTCCTGGCCGGAAATGGTGAGCGCCTTCTTGGCCGCCAGGGCCAGCACCGTGGCAGCCAGGCAGGCGCGGTCGCAGCCCAGCCGCCAGACGCGGCGGCAGGCCGCGGCCGAAAGCCCGTCCGGCGGGGCGAAGAGCGGCACGATGGGGCCTTTCTTCGGGTCGCGGCCCACCAGGGTCCAGGCGAGCAGGTAATAGACGAACACCGCCGCCAGCCCGGCCAGGGCGGCCAGGGCCGGGGCGTCGCCGGCCAGGATCTCCGCGGCCTGGTCCTGGGCCGTGGGCTCGTGCACCAGGCCCTTGGGCCAGGACACGGCCACGGTGAGGCCCTCGCCGGGATCGAGCGCCCGGGTGGTCTGCCAGATGACCTTGCCGTGCTCGCGGAATTCCTGGGCCGCGCTCTCGCGGGACCCGGGCGGCCCGGTCCAGGCCGCGCTCTCCAGGACCTGGCCCGGCGGCTCGATGACCACGCGGACCTTGTCCAGGGTCACGCTCCAGCCGCTGCCCGTGACGTTCCAGCCGAGTTCGTCGTGGTCCGCGAAAAAGCCCACCTGGCGCGAGGTCACGTAGTTCAGCTCGAAGCGGTGCACGCCCCGGGGCAGGAGCCGTTTCCTGTCGCCCATATAGACCCGGCGGCCGCCGGGCGCGGGCTCCTCGAACCAGTCCCCGGGCGCGTTGTCGATGCGCACGGCCTTGACCGCGAAGCCCACGCGCACGGCGTTGCCCAGGCGGTCGCGGTAGTCGGTGGGAAAGTCGCGGAACACGCCGTGACGGAAGGTTTTGCCCTCCACCTTCACGCGCAGGGTCTCGGTCACGTCCAGGGAGCCGTTGGGCAGCACGCGCACCCGGGACTCGAAGGAGAGCACGCTCTCCTCGGCCCGGGCCGGGACCGAAACGCAGGAGAGCAGGGCCAGGAGCAGGCCCAGGCAGGACAGGGCGCGGCGCATGGACCTAGTGGAAGGACACGCCCGGGACCTTGCGGTCGGCCGCGTCCTCCAGCTCGAAATACTCCACCCCGTCGAAGCCGAAGGCCCCGGCCACCAGGTTGGTGGGAAAGGACTCCACCGCGATGTTCTGGTCGCGGGCCGCGCCGTTGTAGTAGCGCCGGGCCAGCTGGAGCTGCTCCTCGATGCCCGCCAGGTCGGCCTGGAGCTGGCGGAAGGAGGCGTCTGCCTTGAGTTCGGGATAGGCCTCGGCCACGGCGAAGAGGCCGGCCAGGGCGCGGCCCATCTCGGCCTGGACCCGGCCCGCCTCGGCCGGACCTGCGCCGGTGAGGCTTCTGGCGCGCAGCTCCGTGACCTTTTCCAGGGCGCTTTTCTCGTGGGCCGCGTAGCCCCTGACCGTCTCCACCAGGTTGGGAACCAGGTCGGCGCGGCGCTTGAGCTGCACGTCGATGCCGCTCCAGGCCTCGCGCACCAGGTTGCGGCCGCGCACCAGGCGGTTGTAGGCCAGCACGAGCCAGATGAGGATCACCGCGCTGATGCCGAGCAGGATGTAGAGGATGGTCATGGCCGCAGCCCCCTTTGCAGATGGGGCTCCTTATCCGACATCCGGGCAGGGGTGTCAAACCGGGCAGGCCGCCCGAAACCCCGCGACGGCTGCGTTGCGGCAAACAACGCAGCCGTCGCGGATTTTTCAACGGCCTGCTAGCTCAGGTCCTGCTTCATGCGCTCGAACTCCTCGCGGCTGATCTCGCCCCGGGCGTAGCGGGCCTTGAGGATGTCCAGCGGAGAGGGCTGGGACGGGGTCCCGCCCGAGGGCCGCCGCAGGACCCAGGCGGCCAGGACGATGACGAGCACGAGACCAAGGATCATGAACAGACCTCCGCCCAGGGGCGACATCATCTGCCAGCCGCCGGGACCGTAGCCCTGGCCCGGGCCCCAGCCCGGGCAGGCCTGCTGGGACAGGAAACGCAGGCCGCTGGAAACGCTCTCGAACATGGGACACCTCCAGAAATCGCAATCATTCTACACCATCCGGTCCGGCCAGACCAGGACCCCGTCCTCCATGTGCGCCACCTCGTCGGCCAGGGCGGCCCACTCCGGGTCGTGGGTCACCATGACCACGGCCAGGCCGTCGCGGGCCAGCCCGCGCAGCAGCTCCATGACGCCCAGGCCCGTGGCCTTGTCCAGGCTGCCCGTGGGCTCGTCGGCGAAGAGCACCTTGGCGTCCTTGACCAGGGCGCGGGCGATGGCCACGCGCTGCTGCTCCCCGCCGGACAGCTCGCCGGGCAGGCGGTCCTCCTTGCCGGAAAGCCCCACCCGGGCCAAGGCCGAGCGGCCGCGTTCGCGCTGGGCCGCGCTCACGGGCGAAAGCCCGGTCATGAAGGGCAGCAGGGTGTTCTCCAGGGCCGTGAGATAGGGCAGCAGGTGGTGCTGCTGGAAGATCACGGCGAAGTCGCGGCGGCGCAGGGCGTCGCGGGTGGATTCCGGCACCCGGGCCAGGTCCAGGCCGTGCCAGGTGAGGGAGCCCGCGTCGGGCCGGGACAGGGTGGAGAGCACGTGGAGCAGGGTGGATTTGCCCGAGCCCGAGCGGCCCACCACCGCGATGAAGCGGCCCGCGGGCACAGTGAGGCTCACCCCGCGCAGGGCCGGGGCGTCCGCGCCTCCGGCGTGGAAGGTCTTGACGAGAGCAGTGGCGCTGAGCACGGAACCTCCTAGAGCGACACCAGGGCCTGGGCCGGGTCGATGCGCGAGGCCTTCCAGGCCGGGAACAGGGTGGAGAGCACGCAGACCAGGGCCGCGGCCAGGGCCGTGAGGACCAGGGCCTGGGCGCTGAAGGCCGGGGCCGCGCCCTCGGCGTGCAGGGCCGCCAGGATGGGGCCGCCCGCGGCGAATCCGGCCAGGTGCCCGGCCAGGCCCGCGGCCAGGCCCAGGATCAGGGCCTCGGCGCTGAACAGGGTGAACACCGCGGCCCGCGAGAAGCCCAGGGAGCGCAACAGCCCGATCTCACGCACCCGCTCGTTCACGGCCGAGAGCATGCTGGCCGCCACCATGGCGCAGGCCGTGAGCAGGATGACCAGGCTCACGGCCAGGGCCAGGTTCTTGACGAAGTGCACCGAGGTCATGCGCTGCTCCACCACCTGGCGCAGGGCCTTGATCTCCACGCCGGGCAGGGCCGCGCCGATCTGGGCCACGATGTCCTCGATGGGGCAGCCCGCGCAGAGCGCGGCCACCTCCACCAGGTTGGCCTTGCCCGGCAGTCCGGCCAGGGATTGGGCCAGGCCCAGGGTGGCGAAGGCCACGTTGTCGTCCTCGCCGCCCGTGGGGGCCAGCACGCCGGACACGCGGAGCGTGCGGCCCGAGAGGTCCAGGGGGTCGCCGGGCCTCTTGCCCAGGCGGTCCGCCGCGGCCGCGCCCAGGAGCGCCTGGCCCTCGTCCGCGGGATAGGCCCCGTCCACGGCCCAGTAGCCCTTGAGCAGCTTCTCGCGCTCGAAGCGCACGCCCACCACGGCCAGGGCCAGGCCGCCGGACTTGGCCGGGACCACCAGCTTGGGCGCCACCACGCTCACGTTCCTGCGCAGGGCGATGCCGTCGATGGCCCGGTCCACGTGGGCCGCGTCCAGGTATTCCAGGCCGTAGAGCATGTCGCCCAGGGACAGGCCGCCGTAGCTCACGCCCAGGCGGTCCGTGCGCGGCTGGACCAGGATGTTGGCGCCGAAGGCCGTGAGCTTCTTCTCCAGGCTCTCGCCCACCACGCGGGAGACCGCGGTGAGGGCGGTGATGGAGGCCACGCCCAGGGTGAAGACCAGGGCCAAAAGCAGGTTCCTGGGCCACTTGCGGCGCAGGCAGCGCAGGGGGATGGTCAGCAGGTTCACTGCGCGGCCGGTCCCTGGAAGTAGGCGGCCCCGGCGTCCAGGTCCGCGGTGCGGATCACGAGCTCCCCGCCGTCCACCCGGCGCTCCAGGGGCGCGGGGTTGCAGCCGCCCTTGACCTCGTTGACGCGGGACACGTGGAAGCGCTGGCCGCAGTTGTTGCAGACCATGAAGCCGCCGTCCTGGGAATAGCCCTTGCGCGCGGGAAAGCACACGTCGCAGGCGTCGAAGGCCGCGCGGGCCACGCCGTCGGGGCTCTGGACCACGAAGAAGGGGATCTCCGCCTTGGCCGAGGCATAGACGTAGTGGCGGGCCTTGCCGTCGTTCATGCCGTCCAGGGACAGGCGCACCTCGCCGTTTTTGGGCTGCACCTTCCGCGGGCCGCCGAACAGGCCCAGGAAGGCCTGGGCCTTGCCGGACAGGCCGCCGCCCAGGAGCAGACCCAGGGCCGCCAGCAGGGCCAGGAACGCGAAACGGGTGAGAAAGCGTTTGTTCATGGGGCCTCCATGCCAGGGAAGTAGGCGCTCTCCGGATAAAGACAAGTGCCCCGGTCGGAATTAATCACAGGGCGCGTGCCCCGGG
>JAWRKD010000160.1:0-4494 GCA_040307135.1 Desulfovibrionaceae bacterium | reverse complement strand
CTTCCGGCCTCCGGCCCCGGCGCAACCGGCCGGCGACCCGGCCCCGCTGCGCGCCCGCTTTCCCGACTACGCCCCGGAATTCTGGGAACAGCTCGCCATGAGCCTGGGCAATCCTTGACCGTGCACCGCCCAAATCGTATGACGGGACAGACGAGGACAGCATGAGCATGACCGTGGCCGGACCCGGGCGCAAGCCCCCGGTCCCCCCCACTCCCAAGGAAGCGCAGCAGGCGCTGGGCACGACCAACGCGCCGGACCAGCCGACGCTCGCCCAACTGCGCGCCGGGGAGGAGCAGAAACGCTTCACCGCCACGGTGCTGCAGTCCACCTACACCGGCAAGGGCTCCGTGTTCGACACCATGATCTGACCGTCCTGAGCGCGCATGACACTCCGGGGGCCGGGCGACCGGCCCCCGTCTTTCGAACCGCACAAGGAAACCTCCGTGAACGACCTGCTCCAGATCCGTTTCACCCTGCCCGAGGACCAGACCGACGCCTGCCAGGCCTTCCTGGCCGAGAACGTGCCCCACGGCTGGCAGGAGGAACAGCCCGCCCCGGACCAGGTGACCTATTCGCTCTACGTGGAGGATACGGCCGCCGGCCGCGAACTGGCCAAGGCCGTGGCCGAGCGCTGGCCCCAGGCCGAGGTCATGGCCGAGGAGCGCGAGGAGGAGGACTGGGGCCGGGCCTGGATGGAATTCTTCGTGCCCCTGGAGTGCGGCCAACGCTTTGAGATCCTGCCGCCCTGGCTGGCGGACCAGGCCAAGGACGGGCTGACCCCGGTGATCATCGAACCCAAGATGGCCTTCGGCACCGGCCATCATCCCACCACGGCCCTCTGCCTGGAGGGCCTGGCCGCCATCCTGGGCGACGGCCAGGGCTGGAAGGGCAGGCATTTCCTGGACCTGGGCACGGGCTCGGGCATCCTGGCCATCGCCCTGTGCAAGCTCGGCATGACCGGCCTGGGCCTGGACATCGACCCCCTGGCCGTGGACTGCGCCCGCGAGAACACCGAGCGCAACGGCGTGCAGGACGCCCTGGCCCTGGCCGTGGGCAGCATCGAGGCCGCGGCCCGGGAGCCGAAGTTCGACCTCATCGTGGCCAACATCCTTTCCGGTCCGCTCATCGGCATGGCCCCGGCCATCGTGGCCCGGTTGGCCCCGGGCGGCTCCCTGGTGCTCTCCGGCATCCTGGAGGAGCAGGCCGAGGCCGTGGCCGCGGCCTACGAGGCCCAGGGCCTGGGCCAGCCCCGCTTCAGCCGGTCCGGGGAATGGGCCGCCCTGCTCTACTCCGGGGAACGGGCATGACGCGGCTCAACCTGCTGCTCAACATGCAGCACGCCATGCTGGCGGCCCTGGGCCCCAGCCAGTGGTGGCCCGGGGACACGCCCTTCGAGGTGGCCGTGGGCGCGATCCTGACCCAGAACACCAACTGGGGCAACGTGGAGAAGGCCATCGCCAACCTGAAGCGCGAGAACGCCCTGGAGCCCAAGGCCCTGGCCCGGCTGCCGCAGGAACGGCTGGAGGAATGTCTGCGGCCCGCGGGCTACTTCCGGCTCAAGGCCCAGCGCCTCATCCATTTTCTGGACTTCCTCAAGGCCGAGGCCGGGCTCTCCATGGAGGCCCTGGCCCGCCGCGACCCGGCCGTCCTGCGCGGCAAGCTCCTGGCGGTCAAGGGCATCGGCCCGGAAACCGCGGACTCCATCCTGCTCTATGCCCTGGGCGCGCCCGTGTTCGTGGTGGACGCCTACACCCAGCGTATCTTCTCCCGCCACGGCCTGAGCCCCGAGGAGACCGACTACCACGAGCTCCAGGCCCTGTTCATGGACGCCTTGCCCCGGGACACGGCCCTGTACAACGAGTATCACGCCCTCATCGTGCGCACGGCCAAGCAGTGGTGCCTGAAGAAGACCCCGCACTGCCAGGGCTGCCCCCTGGAGCCCTTCCTGGGGACCCATTGATGCGAGGTTTCGCGGCCCTGCTTCTGCTTCTCTGCCTGGCGGTCCCGGCCCTGGCCCAGGAGCCCGCCGACACCCTGCGCCGGAGCGAGGAGCAGGCGGCCCGCACCAAAGAGGAGGTGGACCGCCTGGCGGCCCGCGAAAAGGACCTCTCCGGCAGGATCGCGGCCATCGAGGGCCGGGTGCGCGCGGCCGAGAAGGAGATCGCGGAGCGGGAACGCCGCCTGGAGGCCCTGCGCGCCGAGGAACGCAAGGCCCAGGCCGAACACGACCAGCTGGCCGCGCGCAAGGCCGCCATCGTGGAGGACCTGCGCCGCCTGCTGCAGGGACTCTGGCCCGTGCACATGAAGAACTTCCAGAACCGTTTCCAGGGCCTGTCCGCCTGGGACGCCATGGACCGCCGCTTCACCTGGATGAGCCACGTCTATGACGCCACCCGCCGCAAGCTGGACGAGGCCCGCCAGACCCAGCAGCGCCTGGACGCCGTGCTGGAGCGCCAGAAGCGCCTGGCCCGCGAGGCCGAAGACCAGCTGGCCAGGGTGAACCAGGCCAAGGACTTGCTCCTGGCCGAACGCCTGAGCCTGCGCCACGCCTTGGCCCAGGTGCGCGACGAGCGCCAGGACCTGGAGAGCGAGCTGGCCGGCATCCTGGCCACCATCAAGGAGCTGCGCTACCAAGTGGGCTCCGTTGGCGGCCGCCGCATGGAAGCCAGCCGAGGCAGGCTGCCCTGGCCCGCCACGGGCCGCACCGTGATCTCCTTCAACCCCGGGGCCAGCCCGCCGCGCAACGGCCTGGGCCTGGCCCTGACCCAGGGCGCCCCGGTGCGCGCCGTGTTCTGGGGCAAGGTGGTGCACAACGACGTGCTGCGCGGATTCGGCCGCGTGGTCATCCTGTTCCATGGCGACGATTACTACAGCCTGTATGCCTTTCTGGCCGAATCCGACCTGCGCCCCGGGCAGGAGGTGGAGAAGGACGAGGTGCTGGGCACGGCCGGGTTTTACCCCGAAGCGCAAGGGCCAGGACTCTATTTTGAATTGCGTTTTCACCAGAAACCCATTAATCCGGACGCGTGGCTGAACGCCGCGCACTAACGCCGCCGGGGCTTTTCCGGCGTCCCTGGAGGACAGACCCTATGCGCCTCTTTCTTTGGATCGGCACCCTGCTGCTCCTGTTCGTCCTGACCGTCGCGCCCATGCCCAGCCAGGCCGTGGGCGAAAACAACTTCGAGGCCCTCAAGCGTTTCAGCCAGGTGCTGGACATCGTGGAGAGCCACTACGTCCAGGACATCCCGCGCTCCGCGCTCATCGAGGACGCCATCAAGGGCATGCTGGAGCAGCTGGACCCGCACTCCACCTACCTGAACAAGGACGACTTCCGGGACATCCAGATCAGCACCAGCGGCGAGTTCACCGGCATCGGCATCGAGATTTCGCTGGAGAACGGGCGGCTCACGGTCATCTCGCCCATCGAGGACACCCCGGCCTACAAGGCCGGCCTCAAGAGCGGCGACATCCTCCTGGAGATCGACGGCCAGTCCACCCAGGACATCAGCCTCACCGAGGCGGTGAAGCGCATCCGCGGGCCCAAGGGCTCCACGGTGAAGCTCGTGATCCTGCACAAGGGCTCCAACAAGCCCGAGACCGTGCCCATCGTGCGCGGCACCATCCCGATCCACAGCGTGAAAACCCAGGAACTGGAGCCCGGCTATCTCTACGTGCGGCTCACCCGCTTCAACGAGAACACCACCCGCGACCTCCAGGACAAACTCAAGGAGTACCGCTCCAAGCACGAGATCAAGGGCTTGGTGCTCGACCTGCGCAACAACCCCGGCGGTCTCCTGGACCAGGCCGTGTCCGTGGCCGACACCTTCCTCTCCGACGGCTTGGTGGTCTATATCCAGGGCCGCGACGCCAGCCAGCGCAAGGACTTCCCGGCCACCCGCAGCGGCGACGACGTGGCCGCGGCCATGGTCACGCTCATCAACCCCGGCTCGGCCTCGGCCTCGGAGATCGTGGCCGGCGCCCTGCAGGACCACAAGCGCTCCCTGCTGGTGGGCGAGCGCACCTTCGGCAAGGGCTCGGTGCAGACCGTGATCCCGCTGTCCGACGGCACGGGCATCAAGCTGACCACGGCCCTCTACTACACGCCCAACGGCCGCTCCATCCAGGCCCAGGGCATTCTGCCGGACCTGGAAGTGCCCTTCATCCTGCCCGACACCGGGGACCAGGACCCCGACGGCCGCTTCACCCTGCGCGAGCAGGACCTCTCCCGCCACCTGGAAAACAACGGCGGGAACAAGGCCAAGGACGGCGGCGCCAACAAGGAAGTCCGGGACATGATGGCCCAGGACAACCAGCTGCGCCTCGGCCTGGAGCTGGTCAAGAAGCTGCCGGTGATCCGGCAGATCCGCTAGGAGGAACGCTCGGACCGTCATGGACGAGCAGACTCCGGAACAGCAGGAACAGGAACGGGCGCGGGCCGGGAGATTCTCCTGGCTGACGCGCCCGCTTCCTTTGGCCCTGGCGGCCCCGGCCCGG
>JAWRKD010000159.1:0-8562 GCA_040307135.1 Desulfovibrionaceae bacterium | reverse complement strand
GCGGCGCTCCTGGAATTCCTCGTGCTGCGGCCCGCCGCGGCCATGCTCTTCTAGACCGGAGGCCTGCATGACCCTGTCCCTGCCGCGCGCGGTGCGCGAATCCGACCTTGCGGCCCTGGACCTGCTCAACCGGGCCGCGGTGCCCAACGTGAACGACGTGGGCGTGGCGGGCCTGCGCCGTCTGGGGACCCAGGCCGCCTATTTCCGGCTGGTGGAGAACGGCGGCGGCCCCCTGGGCTTCCTCCTGGCCATGACCCCGGAGGCGGACTACGAGAGCCCCAACTTTCTCTGGTTCAAGGCCCGCTATCCCCGCTTCCTTTACATCGACCGGGTGGTGGTGGGGGAGGGCGCCCGGCGGCTGGGCGTGGGCAGCGCGCTCTACCGCGATCTCATCGCCTTCGGCGCGGGGCTTGCGCCCGTGCTCACCTGCGAGGTGAACCTGCGGCCCGCCAACCCGGGCTCGCTTTCCTTTCACGAGCGCTTCGGTTTCGTCCAGGCCGGGACCCAGGACACCGAGGGCGGGACCAAGACCGTCTGCCTCATGACCCGGCCCCTCTGATCCCTGCGCCTCACTCTTATTTTTCCTTCAGAAACAGCGTTCCGTGTTTGACGCTGTTTCATGGATGCGTCTATCTCTCCTGAATTCCTCGGGATTTTTTTGCCGCCTCCCGTCTTGCCCCGTGTTCCCTGCGTTGCGTCTTTCCAACCGAAGGAGCCCGGCATGAAAATCACCAAGCGCACCTGGCCCATCCTCATCGTGTCCCGCCAGTTCGACGCCCCCACGGACGAGGGGCAGCGGCTCCGCGCCCTGGAGGAGGAGCTCGACCAGGTGCAGCTGTGTTCGGTCCTGACCTCCCAGAGCTACGAGGACGCCGCGGAAATCGTGGCCTCCCGCGCGGACCTGGGCGCCATCGTCATCGACTGGGACATCCAGAAGGAGGACGCAGACGAACTCATGGCCCCGGACGCCCTACTGGACGAGATCCGCCACCGCAACCGGAGCATCCCGGTGATCCTGCTCTCCGCCCGCCAGGACTTCGAGAACGTCTTCCCGGGCTACGAGAGCGCCATCATCGGCGTGGACTACCTCTCGGTCTTCTTCCCGGCCCTGGATCATCCGGTCTATTCCGGCATCACCTCCATCGCCATCATCTGGATCTTCACCGGCATCAACATCCTGGGCGCGGCCTGGATCGGCCGGCTCGTGTCCGTGGGCGTGGTGCTCCTGCTCATCCCCGTGATCCTCACCGGCACCCTGGGCTGGTTCTTCTTCGATCCGGCCCTGTTCCGCAGCAACTGGATCGTGGGCACGCAGACTCCCGGCTCCGCGGTCATGGCCGCCGTCATCCTCTGCATCTGGAGCTTCATCGGCATCGAGAGCGCCTCGGTGAACACGGCCGTGGTGGACAACCCCAGGCGCACCATCCCGCTCTCCACCATGATCGGCGCGGTCCTGGCCGGGCTCGTGTACATCCTCTCCTGCACGGCCATTTCCGGCATGTTCCCGGCCGCCCAGATGGCGGCCTCGGGCGCGCCGTTCTCCCTGGCCATGGAGCGCATCTGCGCCGGGATGCCCTTCGCCCACCTGGTCTCGGACGCGGTCTCGGCGGTCACGGCCTTCGCGCCTGCCTGGCCTCTCTGGGTTCCTGGATGATGCTCGTGTCCCAGGCGGGCGGCCGCGCGGCCCAGGACGGCACGCTCCCGGCCGTGTTCGGCCGCCGCAACGCCAAGGGCGTGCCCGTGGCCGGGCTCATGCTCTCCTCGGTCATGATGTGCCTGCTGCTCGTCCTGCGGCGACACCCAGACCCTCTTCGGCGAGATCTGCAACATCGCCGTGCTCCTGACCCTGCCGCCGTACTTCTATTCCTCGCTCAACCTCCTGCGCCGCTACGGCCTGGCGAATGCCCGGGCCTGGCTCCAGGTGGGGGCCTCGCTCCTGGCCTGCCTGTTCCGTCTGGCGGCCCTGGCCGGGGCTGCCAAGACGGCCCTGGCCGGTTGCCTGGCGGTCATGCTCTGCACCTTCATCTTCTACGTGGGCAAGGACCGCAGCGAGTTCGAGAAGAAGGTCCTGGGCCAGCGCAGGCGGGCCGCCTGAGCCCTGCCGCAGCGACAATGAAAAAGCCCCGGCGTTTCCGCCGGGGCTTTTTTTATCGCCGGGAAAGGGGAGGCTACTTGCCGAGCTCCACGCTGCGCAGGTAGGACTCCCGGGCGGCGTCCGCGATGTGGCCCTTCACGCCCGTGCGGTCCATGTGCAGCACGCCGCGGATGGTGGTGCCCGCGGGCGAGCAGACCATGTCCGTAAGCTCGCCCAGGTGCCGCCCGTCCTCGCCCGCCAGCTTGGCCGAGCCCTCGAACAGGCCCTGGACCATCTGCACGGCCTGGGCCCGGGGCAGGCCCAGGTTCACGGCTGCGTCGGCCAGGGCCTGCATGAAGTAGAAGACATAGGCCGGTCCCGAGCCGATGACCGCGGTGAAGGCGTCGAAGAGCTTCTCGGCCAGCACATGCACCTGGCCCAGGCTGGTGAAGAGCCCGGCCAGGAACTCCCGCTGGGGCTTCTTCAGGCCCGGGTCGTCCAGACAGAGGGCGAAGACTCCCGCGGCCACCAGGGCCGGGGTGTTGGGCATGACCCGCGCCACCGGGCACTTGGCCTTGCTCAGCTCCTTGAGCCGGGACACGGTGAGCCCGGCCGCGATGGACACCAGGCAACGGTTCCTGGTCAGGAGCGGACCGGCCTCGCGGAGCACTTCCGGGGCCTGCTGCGGCTTCACGGCCAGGACCACATAGTCGCTGGCCTGCACCAGCTCCTTGAGCGAGGCCGCGGCCTTCAGGCCGCATTCCTTGCCCAGGGCCTTGAGCTTGGCCTGGTCCAGGTCCAGGCCGAGCAGCTGCACGTCCTTGCGCCGGGCCAGGCCGCGAATGATGGCCGTGCCCATGTTGCCCACGCCGATGAAGCCGACGGCGGCCATTGCTCAGCCCACCATTTCCAGGCGGCTGAAGAAGTAGGCCACCTCGGTCTTGGCCGTGTCCGGCCCGTCCGAGCCGTGGCAGGCGTTGGCCTCGATGTTCTTGCCGAAACGCTTGCGGATGGTGCCCTCGGCGGCCTTGGCCGGGTCCGTGGCGCCCATGAGCTCGCGGTAGCGGGCGATGGCGTTGTCGCCCTCCAGCACCGAGACGATGACCGGGCCGGAGATCATGTAATTCACCAGGTCCTTGAAGAAGGGCCGCTCGCGGTGCACGGCGTAGAAGCCCTCGGCCTGCTCGCGGGTGAGGCGGATCATCTTCATGGCGCGGATCTTGAGGCCCGCGTCGATGATCATCTGGAGGATGGAGCCGGCCTGGCCCGCGGCCACGGCGTCGGGCTTGACGATGGAAAAGGTCAGTTCGCTCATGCAAGTCTCCTTCGTGTTCGATGGGTGTACATGGTTTTGCGGCCGCTGCCAACGCCTCGCGGCGTTTCAGACCAGCAGGGCCCGGTCCAGGGTGAACTCCTCCCCGCGCGCCTCGGCGAAGCGCTGGAGCAGGTCCTCCACCCGTAAATTCCGTTTTTCCTCGCCCCGGATGTCCAGGATGACCTCACCGCGGTGGAACATGATCAGCCGGCCGCCCAGGCCGATGGCCTGGCGCATGTTGTGCGTGACCATGAGCGTGGTGAGCTGCAGTTCCTCCACCAGGCGCACGGTGAGGTCCAGGATCATGGCCGCGGTCTTGGGGTCCAGGGCCGCGGTGTGTTCGTCCAGCAGGAGCAGCCGGGGCTTCACCAGCACGGCCATGAGCATGCTCAGGGCCTGGCGCTGGCCGCCGGAGAGCAGCCCGGCCGGGTCGCGCAGGCGGTCCTCCAGTCCCAGGCCCAGGCGGCGCAGCTTCTCCCGGAACATCTCGCGGTCCCGCCGGCGCACCCCCGGTCCCAGGCCGCGGCGTTGGCCGCGTTTGCGGGCCAGGGCCAGGTTCTGCTCGATGGTGGCCCCGGGGCAGGTGCCCTGGGCAGGGTCCTGAAAGACCCGGCCGATGCGGGCCGCGCGCCGCCACTCGGGCCAGGCCGTGATGTCCGTGCCGTCCAGGATCATGCGGCCCGCGTCCACGGGAAAGACTCCGGCCAGGGAGTTCAGGAAGGTGGACTTGCCCGACCCGTTGGAGCCGATGACCGTGACGAACTCGCCCGGATCCAGGCGCAGGCTCACGTTGTTCAGGGCGCGCACCTCGTTGGGGCTGCCCGGGAAAAAGGTCTTGCGGATGTCTTCGGCGGCCAGCATCAGGAGCGCACCCGGGCCTTCATGCGCGGCGCGGTCAGGGCCAGGACCACGAGCAGGGCCGTGATGAGGTTCAGGTCGCTGGGCGTGACGGCGAAGGAGCCCAGCCGCAGACCCAGGGCCAGGCCGATGGCCAGGCGGTAGAGGAGCGAGCCCAGGACGGCCGCCAGCACGGCCCGGGCCACGGAGCGCCCGCCGAAGACCGTCTCGCCCAGGATCACCGAGGCCAGCCCGGCCACGATGGTGCCCACGCCCATGTTCACGTCCGCGCCGCCCTGGTTCTGGGCCACCAGGGCGCCGGACAGGGCGGTCAGGGCGTTGGACAGGCCCAGGCCCAGGATGATGGTGCTGCCGGTGTTCACGCCCAGGGAGCGGATCATGCGCGGATTGTCGCCCGTGGCCAGGAGGGCCAGGCCCAGCTCGGTGCGCAGGAACCAGACCAGGGCGCAGGCCGCGCACACGGTGATCAGGCCGAAGAGCAGGGGCGTGGCCAGGTGCTGGGGCAGGCCGCTGGCCTGGGTGAAGAGGTCCACCAGGGTGGGCTTGCCCAGCAGCGTCAGGTTGGGCCGCCCCATGATGCGCAGGTTCACGGAGTAGAGCGCGATCATGGTCAGGATGGAGGCCAGCAGGTGCAGGATGCGCAGCCGGGTGTTCAGGAAGCCGGTGACCGCCCCGGCCAGGAAGCCCGCGCCGCAGGCCAGGCACAGGGACAGGGCCGGGTGCAGCCCGGCGTCGATGGCCACGGCCGAAACCGCCGCGCCCAGGGGCAGGCTGCCGTCCACCGTGAGGTCCGGGAAGTCCAGCACCCGGAAGGTGAGGTACACGCCCAGGACCATGAGGCCGTAGGCGAAGCCCTGTTCCAGGGCGCCGAAGAAAGCGTACGCGGTCATCTGCTGGCGTGGTTCCTGTCCGGGGTGCGTCGGGCTGACGGCGCCTTACCCTGAAACGCGGCGCAAGGCAAATGTCGGACCCCGATCGTGCGGGCTACGGCAGGATCTTGTCCGCCCGCTCCAGCACGGTCTGGGGCAGCTTCAGGCCCATGCGTGCGGCCGCGGCCGTGTTCACGCAGAGCACCAGCTCCCGGATGCTCTCCACGGGCATGTCCGCGGGCTTCTTGCCGTCCTTGAGGATGCGCACGGCCATGTCCGCGGTCTGCTCGCCCATCTTGCGGTAGTCCACGGCCAGGGCCGCCACCGTGCCCCGGGCCACGGAGTCCGTGTCACCGGAGAAAAAGGGGAGGCGGTTCTGCTCGCAGACCTTGATGGCCGACTCCAGGGCCGAGACCACCGTGTTGTCCACGGGCACGTAGAGCGCGTCCACCCGGCCCACCAGGCTCTGGGCGGCCTGATAGACCCCGGCGGAATTGGACACCGTGGCCTCCTCCAGGCCGATGCCGGCCTTGGCGCACTCGGCCCGCAGCAGGCTCACCAGGACCACGGAGTTGGGTTCGCCCGCGTTGTACAGCACGCCCAGGGTCTTGATCCCGGGCAGGCACTCGCGGATGAGGGCCACGTGACGGTCCATGGGGCTCATGTCGGTCATGCCCGTGACGTTGCCTCCGGGCGCGCCCAGCAGGCGTACCAGCCCGGCGGCCAGGGGATCGGTGACGCCGGTGAAGAGGATGGGCTTGTTCTTGATCTTCTGGGCCACGGCCTGGGCCGAGGGGGTGGTGATGGCCAGGATGAGGTCCGGGTTCTCGCCCTGGATCTGGCTGGCGATCTGCACATTGGTGGCCATGTTGCCCTGGGCGATGTGCACCAGGGGCTCCACCTTGAGGCCCACGGCCTGGAGACGGTCCAGGAAGCCCTGGCGCATGGCGTCCAGGGAGGGGTGCTCCACGATCTGGGTCACGGAAATGCGATAGGTCCTGTCCTGGGCCAGGCCGGGAACGGTCCAGAGCAGGACGGCCAGGAAGAGGAGAAGAACACGGCGCATGGCGGCCCTCCATTCAAGGCGACTGCGCCGCATGAAGCCGCATTTGCGGCCCGGCGTCAAGGGGGGCGTCGGAACCGGATGGGTTCTTCCGACGGCCGGGGCAGGGACGCTAGAACCGGATGGGTTCTTCCTTGATGACCTGGAACGCCTTGTTGCCCTTGACCCGGCCCGGGATGCCGTAGAACTTGCGCACGGTCTCCACCTCGGCCTCCAGCAGGTCGTCCTCGTCCGTGTCCAGGAGCAGGATGTCGCCCACCTGGAGCTGGAGGAGCTGGCGGCCGGTGATCTTGGTGCGGCCCAGGCGCACGAGCATGTCCACCGGCGTCTCGAAGAGCCGCTCCTTGAAGCGGCTGATCCAGGCGTGGTCCACCTCCAGGCGCTCGGACTGGAAGGAGGCGTGCAGCTTGGAGCGGATGGGCTCCATGGTGGCGTAGGGCAGGCAGCAGATGAGCGAACCGATGGCGTTCTCCAGCTCCACCTCGAAGGTGACCACGATGACCACGTCGCTGGGCGGCACGATGGCCGCGAACTGGGGGTTCACCTCGGAGCGGATCATCTCGATGTGTACTTCGTGCACGGGCTTCCAGGAGTCCTCCATGTTGGCCAGGGCGATCTTCACCACCCGGTCCACGATGGCCTGCTCGATGGGCGTGAAGTCGCGGCCCTCGACCTTGGGCTGGGAGCCGGCGCCGCCGAAGAAGTTCTCCACCAGGGCGAAGACCAGGCGCGAGTCCACCACGAGCAGCGCGTTGCCGCGCAGGGGGTCCATCTTGAAGATGGAGATGCTCGTGGGCACGGGCAGGGAGCGCATGAAGTCCCCGAACTTGGACATGTCGATGGAGATGGGGTTGATGTCCACGCGCTTGCGCATGGTGTTGGCCAGGGCGTTGGTGTAGAGCCGCGCGAACCGGTCGTTGACGATCTCAAGGACCGGCATGCGGCCGCGGATGATGCGGTCCTGGTTGGCGAGGTCGAAGGAGACGACGCCGGAGTCGTCCTCCGGCAGGTCGGACTCCGTCTCTACGTCGCCTCCGGAAAGGCCCCGCAACAACGCATCTACTTCGTCCTGTTCAAGTATCTTGCTCATGGTCCGGTCGCGGTCTCCGCGTTGAGGTCCCTGGTCTGGTTATCGGTCCTGTGTCAAAAAAACTTGATGCTCCGGCCTCTTGGCGCAAGGGAGAAGCAAGAAGCGGGCCAGGGATGCGGGATTCTGCCGCGTTTGTGCAGAGGATAGCCCCGGGAGCGGGCCATGGCAAGGCCGGACAGGATTCAGCGCAGGGTCGCGAGGGGCACCAGGGTGATGCGCGTGTCGCGTTCCTCGGACCACTGGGTCAGGGCCTCCAGGGTCTCGCGGTGCGGGTGGCCGATGGCGATGGCCCGGCCCGAGCGGCGGGCCAGGGATTCGGCCAGCCGGAGCTGGTGCACGATGGCCGGCACGCTGCGCTCGTTGTCCAGAAACACGTCGCGGCGGTAGATTTTCAGGCCGATCTTGCGGGCCGCGGCCGGGGCCGCGCTCTTCTGTGTGGTCACGCTGTCCAGGAAGAAGAGGCCCTTTTCCGCCAGCACGTCCATGACCGCGGCCATGTCCTGGGCCGACTCGGTGAAGCCCGAGCCCATGTGGTTGTTGATGCCCACGGCCTCGGGCAGCCTGTCCAGGTTGCGGCGCAGGGTGTCGCGCACCTCGTCCGGACTCATGTTCGTGTAGAGGGCCTGGGGGCCGGGTTTGACCTCGGGCCAGCCCTTGGGCTGCATGGGCACGTGGGCCAGGATTTCGCGGCCCGCCCTGCGGGCCACGGCAGCCACCTCGCGGTTCTGGGAGGCGCTCGGCCAGATGGAGAAGGTCACGGGGAAGGGCAGGCGCGCCAAACCCTTGGCGAATCCCAGGTCCTCGCCCATGTCGTCGATGACGATGGTCAGCTTGGGTCCCGGCACCGTGGGCGGCAGGGGCGCGGGTTTGACGAAGCCGTCCAGCAGGATGTCGTGGGTCAGCAGGCCGTCGATGCTCACCGTGAGGTGCGTGGAGCCGTCCTCGGCCAGCCTGGCCTGGGGCGCGCGGGCGGCCAGGGCCGCGCGGAAGGCGTCCAGGAACTCCTGGCGCTTGCGGCCCACGTTGAGCCGCAGGTTCTGCACGTGGTAGCTCTCGTCCCCGCTCCGGCGCACCTGGGCGTCGGTGAGGGTCATGGCCCGGGCCCCCTCGTCCAGCACGCGCAAGGACTCCAGCAGGGCCAGATCGGTCTCCTTGACCCGGTCCTCCAGGTCCTGGGCCGGGCTCTCCTCGTAGAGGGTCTGGGGCGGCTGGGCCTCCTGGTGCAGGGCAGGGGCCGGGGGCTGGCGGAAGAAGGCCAGCCAGAGCGCCAGGGAGAGCACCGCGGCCCCCGCC
>JAWRKD010000158.1:0-8121 GCA_040307135.1 Desulfovibrionaceae bacterium | reverse complement strand
GGCGGCTCCGGCCGTGCGCGCCCCGGCGGTCAACGCCCCGGTCCCGGCCGTGGCCGTGGACCTGCCCGACTGGCCCAGCCTGGCCCAGGTTCAGCCCCAGGTCCCGGCGTCCCAGGCCGGCTGGTCCGTGCGGCTGCCCGTGTCCGGCGTGGTGCTCTAGAAAAGCTCACAGCGGAACTTTGGGGCTCAGGCCTTTTCCCCTGAACTCTGGGGACGCCATACTGATTTCGCCCCAGGCCCCGGTTTTCTCCTCTCCCCGCTCCTTCTCCCGTGAAGGGCCGCCCGGCTTCGCCGGTTTTTCTCCGCCCTTCGGCCCATGCGCCGGGAGCTGGCGGCCCGGGACCGGGCGCGGAATACGTGAGCGGACGCCCCCCTGTTCTCGCGGAGCGGCCAGCCCCCTTTCCAATTCCGACCGAAGCCCTGGATATTGCGGACAAATCCCTAGAGCCCCAACGGCTCCCAGGCCTAACCGCCCGCCGCGGCTCGCGATAAAAATCGTGGACAGGCCCCTGCCTTCGGCGGTATTTCTGGGACAACGGCAAAGGGCCCTTTGTGGCGATATGCCGGAACCGCAACGGAGGGAGGGCCGAAATAGAACCAGCTTCCTTCCACCATATGGCGGATCGAGCCGCCCCCCGCCCAGAAAGAGCGCTGTGCGCCACGTGATACGGCCCGCGACCACCCCGGAGTCCGGGCCAGCCGGTCCACCGGCACGGGCGCACTTTTTTTGTCCGCAAAACCCCTGGATCCCTTGACTCCCTGTTGACAACCCTTTATGGGTCGGCTTTCCGCCGTGATCCGGTTGTTCCGCGCGGCACGGAGCCGCATGGGCCGGACGGCAAATTTTGTCTTTTCTTTTAAGGAGTTTGGGGTTTATGAAGTCCATTTATGTCGGGAACCTTCCCTTCAGCGCCACCGAGGATCAGACCCGCGACCTGTTCGCCCGTTACGGCGAAGTGTCCTCCGTCAAATTCATCATGGACCGCGAAACCGGCCGTTTCCGCGGCTTCGGCTTCGTGGAGATGGACGACGCCGCCGCCGACGAAGCCATCCGCAGCCTGAACGGCGCGGATTTCGGCGGCCGCACCCTCAAGGTCAACGAGGCCAAGCCCCGCGAGGAGCGCCGCCCCCGCTGGTAGCCGGAAGACCCGACTTTCCAGTCTGACCTCTCGCCGCCCGGTCCTTGGCCGGGCGGCTTTTTTTCGGCCGCCGGGCCACCTGCGCAAAGGGGACGGGGCTATGCCGGAAACGGCAGACCCGCGATCCTGGCCCCATGCGCCGGCCCGCTTCAGCTCCCGCCAGGACACGGCCAACATCACCCGCGCGGGCCTGGAGGCCACCTGCGCCTGGGCGCGGGCATCGACTCCCAGGACCACGCCGGGCCGGACCTCTCCCTGACCCCGGGCCTGGCCTGGGACATCTCGTCTCCCGCTGCGATTCCCCGAGCTTTTTTTTGCGGATTCGCCTGTTTTTTGTTGACACTGAAAATCAAAATCAATATCAACACAACCAACGGGGCCGGACCGCGCTCCTGCGCCATTCCCGCATCCGTCTTGTCAAAACCCGTGAAATTAGTTACACGATATTTCATTTAGTAACACGGCGTCTGATTGAGGTTCGGAAGGGCAACCGCTTCACGCAACACCTGCAAAGGAAAGGAAGGATCCATGAAACGTTTGGTGTTTCCCGCCCTCGTCCTGGCCTTCGTGCTCGGCCTGGCCGCCTCGGCCTCGGCCGCCACGGTCAAGGCCTCGGGCGATTGGGCCTTGGAGTTCCTTTGGTCCAACAACTTCGACATGACCGACGACAGCGGCGGCGCTGACGGCGACGGCGACTTCAACGTCTATCAGCGCGCCCGCACCCAGTTCGAGTTCATCGCCAACGAGAACCTCAAGGGCGTGCTGGGCACCGAGATCGGCACCACCCGCTGGGGCGACGGCGGCGGTTTCCACTTCCACGACCACAACGCCGCCATCAACGTGCGCCGGGCCTACCTGGACTTCACGGTCCCGGACACCAAGGTGGCGGTGCGCGGCGGCTTCCAGACCATCGTGCTGCCCAACTCCGGCGCCTTTGTGGACAGCAGCATGATCCTGGACGACGAGATGCCCGCCCTGGTGGTGTCCACGCCGATCATCGACGAGGTGAGCGTGCTGGCGGGCTACGGCCGCCTGTACGACTCCGACGACAGCGACACCGGCCACACCAACGGCTCGTTCGACACCGGCTTCCTGGCCCTGCCCGTGAACCTGGACGGCTTCCAGTTCACGCCCTACGCGGTCTATGCCTACGTGGGCCACGACGCCCTGAACAACCTGCCCGGCGGCGACGACACGCCGGACATCGCCGCGGGCCTGCTGACCCCGGTCTCGGACCTGAGCGTGGGCCGCAACGCCTACTGGACCGGCGCCAGCTTCGCCATGACCTACTTCGACCCGGTCAAGGTCATGGCCGACGTGGCCTACGGCAGCGTGTCCGGCGGCGGCGACGTCAACGACCGCTCCGGCTGGATGGCCGACCTGGCCGTGGACTACACGGGCCTGGACTTCATGACCCCGGGCGTGTTCTTCATCTACACCTCGGGCGAGGACGACGACGCCTCCAACGGCTCCGAGCGCCTGCCCGCCCTCAAGACCCAGAACTGGGCCCCGGGCTCCTTCTGGTTCGGCGGCGACACCCTGCTCTCGGGCAGCAACGGCTACCTGAACACCGAGACCGGCTTCTGGGCCCTGGGCCTGAGCCTCAAGGACATCAGCTTCATGGAGAAGCTGTCCCATACGGTCACGGCCATGTACGTGCAGGGCACCAACGACAAGGCCACCGCCGGGACCTACATCAACGGCGACCAGGACCTGGAGTTCGTGACCTACGGCCACTCCCTGACCGAAGAGGACCACATCATCGAGTTCGACCTGAACAACTCGTACCAGCTGTACGACGAGCTCACCCTGTCCCTGGACCTGGGCTACATCGTCAACGGCTACGACAAGGACACCTGGGCCGGCATCGACCGCGAGGACGCCTTCAAGCTGAGCACCGGCCTGGCCTACAGCTTCTAGCCCCTGCCTTCCCTTGCCTTCCCGCGCCGAAACCGGGCCGGGGCGAAAGCTCCGGCCCTTTTTCGTGGTGGCGCGGGCCGCCTACTTCTGACACCTGGGGCAGTAGGTGGTGCTGCGGCCCCCCACCCTGGTCCCGCGCAGCGTGGCCCCGCACCTGACGCAGGCCTCGCCCGCCCGGCCATAGGCCTGAAAGCTGTTCTGGAACGCGCCCGCGTTGCCGCCCGCGTCGCGGTAGTCGCGGATGGACGAGCCGTTCTCCCGGATGGCCTGGCCGAGCACCTCTTGCAGATGCCTGTGGAGGCCTTGCAGACGGGACAGGGACAGGGACCCGGCCTTGGCCTGGGGCCGGATGCCCGCGCGGAACAGGCTCTCGTCCGCATAGATGTTGCCCACGCCCGCCAGGGTCTTCTGGTCCAGGAGCGCGGCCTTGATGGCGGCGTTCCTCCCCTGGAACAGGGCGGCGAAGGCCGCAGCGTCGAGCTCCAGGGGCTCGGGGCCGAGGCCCGCGTAGAAGGGCCAGGCCGCCAGCTCCGGCAGGGTCAGGGCCTGGCACGAGCCGAAGCGCCGGATGTCCGTGAACACGAAGAAGCCGCCGTCTTCAAGCTCGAAGCGCACGCGGCAGAAGCGGCGCGCCTCGTCCGTGTCCAGGCCGGCGGTGAGCCCGCCGGTCATACGCAGGTGCACGGCCAGGACCAGGGGGCCGCGGGGGCCGTCCAGGTCCAGGAGCAGGAGCTTGGCCCTGCGCCGCACGTCCCGGATGGCCGCGCCCGCCAGGCGGCGGCAGAAGGCCGCCGCGCCCTGGGGCGTGCTGATGGGGTCCAGGACCTGGACCTTGGCAATGACGCGGCCCGCCAGGGGCTTCAGGCCCCGGGCGATGGTCTCCACTTCGGGCAATTCGGGCATGATTTTCCTTCCGTATTCGGCTAGGGTCGGCCTCAGGGAAAGATAACCGCCATGTCCGAAAAGTCCATGATCCGCCTGACCCCGGCCGCCCGCCGCCAGCTGGGCTTCGCCCTGGCCGCGTCCGGGGCCCGGGCCGCGCGGCTCTACCTCACCGCGGGCTGAGGCGGGGCCAGGCGCCGCCTGGCCGTGGCCCTGGACGGGCCGCACGAGGACGAGGAGATCCTGGACCTGGACGGCCTGCCCCTGGCCGTGGACCCGCGGCTGCTGGCCGTGCTCGCCGAGGCCACCGTGGACCATGCGGAGGGAGCCTTCGTGGTGCGCGCCGCCCTGCCGCCGTTCGTGGCCGAATTCGGCCTGCCCTCGGGCTGAGGCCCCGTTTTTGCCCCTTTCCGGCGCTCTGCCACAAAACCCCAGCAACCCCGGGAGCTTGCTCCAGATCTGGATTTCCTCCTCATTTTCTATAGGCTTTTTCGCGAATTTCGGGTAACAAGGAATCCAGTGGGTTGGCGGTGCGAGGCCTCCGGCCCCGAGGACCCCCATGACCCTGTCCCAGTCCCGCCAGATCGCGAAAAACGCCTCCGTGGTGGCCGTGGCCACCCTGGCCTCCCGCATCCTGGGTTTCGTGCGCGACGCCGTTGTGGCCGCCACCCTGGGCGCGGGCCTGCCCGCGGACGCCTTCTTCGTGGCCTTCCGCGTGCCCAACGTGCTGCGCCGCCTCTTTGCCGAAGGCTCCATGACCATGTCCTTCATCCCGGTGTTCCAGCGCCTGCGCTCGGAAAAGGGCGAGCCCGCGGCCTTCGTCATGGCCCGCTCCACCCTGCTCTGGCTCCTGGCCGTGGTGGGGGCGGCCACGCTCCTGGCCGAGGCCTTCGCCGGACCCCTCACCGCCCTGATCGCCCCGGGGTTCGCCCGCAATCCCGGCCAGCTGGAGACCGCCGCCGCCCTGCTGCGGGTCTGCTTCCCGTACATCCTGCTCATCTCGGCCGTGGGCCTGTGCATGGGCATCCTCAACAGTCTTGGCCACTTCCTGACCCCGGCCCTGTCGCCCGTGGTGCTCAACGTCTGCCTCATCATCGCGGCCCTCACCGGCTGGCGCTTCGGCTGGAACGTGGCCTGGTGCCTATCCTGGGGCGTGCTGGCGGGCGGGCTCTGCCAGTTCCTGTCCCAGCTCCCGGCCCTGCGGGCCAAGGGCTTTTCCTGGCGCGGGGAGCGCTCCTGGCGGCACCCGGGAGTGGCGCGCATGGGCCGGCTCATGCTGCCCACGGTGTTCGGGGCCGCGGTCTATCAGATCAACACCCTGCTCGGCACGCTCCTGGCCTCGTTCCTGGCCGCGGGCAGCATCTCCTACCTCTACTACGCGGACCGGCTCGTGGAGTTCCCCCTGGGCGTGTTCGGCCTGGCCGTGTCCACGGCCGCCCTGCCCAGCCTCTCGGCCCTGGCCGCCACGGGAAAAACCGAGGAATTCCGGGGCACTCTCTCTTCGACCCTGCGGCTCACCCTGTTCGTGAGCCTGCCCGCCATGGCCGGGCTCATGGCCCTGGCCCGGCCCATCGTGCTCCTGCTCTTCGGCCGCGGCCGCTTCGACGCCGCAGCCGTGGACGCCACGGCCCAGGCCGTCATGGCCTTCGCCCTGGGCCTGCCCTTCGCGGCCCTGGCCCGGCCCCTGGCCTCGGCCTTCTACGCCCGGGAAAACACGCGCACGCCGGTGACGGTGGCCTTTTTCTGCATGCTGGTGAACCTGGGCCTGGGCGCGGCCCTCATGCAGGTCCTGGCCCACGTGGGCCTGGCCCTGGCCGTGTCCGCGTCCTCGGCCGTGAATTTCGCCTGCCTGGCCCTGATCATGCGCCGCAAGGCGGGGCGGCTCCTGCCTTTTTCCAGCCTGGGACGCATGGCAGGGCTCTCGGTCCTGGTTTTCGGCGCGGCCTGGGCCACGGCGGGCACGGCCTGGCTCTGGCTGGCCCTGATCCCGGTCTGGGCCGGGTTGTACGTGCTTGCGGGCCGTTTGCTGGGCATGGAGGAGGCGCGCCTCTTCCTGCACATGCTCTGGGGCCGGGTGCGGCGCGGCCGGGGCAGCGGAAACGGGGCCGCGTCCTGAACCCGGGACAGGCCCCGTGTGTGATGATCGTTTTCCGTCCTGTCCCGGCATTTTGCCCCCCATCCCCTCTTTGGAACGAAAAAAATCAGCGATCACGCAAGATACGGAAGTCCCATGGATGACTCTATCCGGATACAGAGATTGAACTTTCCGCGCGCGCTGTCGCAACCTGTTGGCGGGCATAGGTTTTCCGTGGACGCCTTGCTCCTGGCCTGCTTTGCCCGATTGCGCAAGGCCGACCGCCGCGGCCTGGACCTGGGCACGGGTTGCGGGGTGGTGGGCCTGGCCCTGCTCCTGGCCCAGGACCACAACGACCTGCACATCACGGGCCTGGACAACGACCCGGAAATGCTGCGCCACGCCTCGCTCAATGCGGAACGTCTTGGGTTCCAACATCAGTTCAAAGTACAAAACGATGACGTTTCGTCATACGTTCCAGAAACCGATCCGCCCTATGACTTCGTATCGTGCAACCCGCCCTGGCGCGAACCGGGCCGGGGCCGCCAGAGCCCGGGTCCAGACAAGGCCCACGCCCGCCATGAGGGCCGGGCCGGGCTCACGGATTTCGCGGCGGCGGCGCGGCGCAGCCTCAAGACCCGGGGCCGGTTCTTCCTCGTGCACCTGCCCGAGCGTCTGCCGGAGATCCTTGCGGTCTGTTCCGGTCACGGCCTGGCTCCCAAGCGGCTGCGGCTGGTGCACGGCCATGCCCGGGCCAGGGCCAAGGTCCTGCTTCTGGAGGCGGTCAAGGCGGGCGGCCCCGGACTCCTGGTGGAGCCGCCCCTCGTGCTCTACGCCGGGCCGGGGCGCGGTGCGGCCCTGATGCCCGAGGCCCTTGCCTTTTGCCCGTTTTTGGCGTGCAATCGGGCAGACGCCAAGGAGTGACCCATGCCTGATCCCGGTCTCGTGGCCCGGCTCTCGCCCTGCGGGCTCAACTGCGGCGGGTGCCTGGCCTTTTCCAGCGGCCCCGTGCAGGTGGCGGCCCAGACCCTGACCCGGCTGCTGGGCCCGAACTTCGGCGCCTACGCCG
This sequence comes from Desulfovibrionaceae bacterium, assembly GCA_040307135.1. Taxonomy (GTDB): domain Bacteria; phylum Desulfobacterota; class Desulfovibrionia; order Desulfovibrionales; family Desulfovibrionaceae; genus Aminidesulfovibrio. Next base: position 1,037 of record JAWRKD010000158.1, on the reverse strand, counting down.
AGCGCTTCGAGGCCATGAACCCGGTGTTCCGGGACTATCCGGCGTTCGCCCGGGTCCTGGATTTCCTGGCCCGGGGCTCGTGCGGGGGCTGCCGCCAGTCCGGCTGCCTGTTCGCGGCCTGCGGCGTGCATGCCTGCGTGCGCGACAAGGGCATTGATTTCTGCTATGAATGCGCGGACTTCCCCTGCGCGGACCCGGGCCTGCCCCCGGGCCTCAGGGAACGCTGGCAGAAGAACAACGAACGCCTGCGCGCCGAGGGCCCCGAGGCCTACTACGCGCGCATCAAGGACAAGCCGAGATACCCGTGATCCGCCGCCTGATCCTGGAAAACTTCATGGCCCACGGCCGCACCGAGCTGGTGCTGGGTCCGGGCCTCACCGCCCTCACCGGCCCCAACAACGTGGGCAAGTCCGCGGTGGTGGAGGCCCTGCGCTGCCTGGCCCAGAACCCTGCGCCGCGCCACGTGATCCGCCACGGGGCCAAGGAAGCCCGCGTGACCCTGGAGCTGGACGACGGCTGCCGCGTGGTCTGGATCAGGAAAAAGGCCAGCGCGGGCTACGAGCTCTGGCGGCCCGGGGCCGAGGCCCCGGAGGAGTTCTGGAAGCTGGGCCGCGGCGGGGTGCCGGACGAGATCCGCGACGCGCTGCGCCTGGACCTGGTGGAGCTGGAAGGCCGCGACCCGGTGGACGTGCACCTGGGCGACCAGCGCGAGCCGGTCTTTCTCCTGAACCTGCCGCCCGCCGCTGCCGCCGGATTCTTCGCGGCCTCCAGCGAAAGCGCCCACCTCCTGGCCATGCAGGACCTGCTCAAGCGCCGCATGGCCGACGCCAAGCGCGACCAGGCCCAGGCCCGGGACCGGCTGGCCGCCGCCGCCGCGGACCTGGGCAGGCTGGCCGGGCTGCCGGACCTGCATCTGGCCCTGGAATCGGCCCGGGACCAGGAGGCCGCAGTGAAACAGGCCGAGGCCCGGATCCCGGCCCTGGAGCGCTTGCTGGAACGCCGGGCGGCCCTGGACCGCGCCCTGGCCCGGGCCAGGG
>JAWRKD010000157.1:0-15791 GCA_040307135.1 Desulfovibrionaceae bacterium | reverse complement strand
CGGGGTTCCACTGGCCCGCGCCCGCGCGCGCGGCCTGGCCCGTGACCTCGCGCACGGCCCCGCCCGCATTGGCGATGCGCAGGGTGAAGGAACGGACCCAGGCCCCGTTCTCCTGGCGGGCCGGACCCGGGAACAGGGTGTAGCGCAGGCCCGTGCCCGCATTGGTCCAGGACTGGCTCTGGCCCGTGGCCAGGGTCTCCAGGGTGCGGCCGAACCAGCCATGGTCCGTGGCGTCCATGGCCTCCAGGCCGGGCATGGCCGCGGACGCGCCGCCGCCCTCGGGGATGAGGGCCACGTTCACGGCCGAGGGAACCAGGACATAGGCCTCGCCGGTCTTTTCCTGCTCGTCCAGGGACTGCACCCCGGAATTGATGCCCATGTACGGATTCTTGAAGAACTGCCCGCTCTGCACGCCGTCGTTCACGGCCCGGGCCATGACCCGGTCGCTCTGGTACTGGCGGTGGACCAGGATGCTCTGCTGGCGGAAGCCGTCCTTGCTGATGGTCAGGGCGTGGTCCGCGTTGCGGGTGAGCGTGACCTGGCAGGGGGTCTGGCAGGTCTGGCCGTCGTCGGCCTTCACGGTGGCCCCGGCCGGGGTGGTGGCCACGGCCACGGGCTGGGTCAGGACCGTGGGCTGGCACGCGGCCAGCAGGGCCAGGGCGCACGCGGAGAACAGGAGGCGGCGGATCATGGCGGCTCCTTTGGCGGGACTATTTGGCGACCTTGGTGCGGATGAACTCCTGGAACTTCCTGGCCTCCTCGTGGCCCTTGTTCAGCTCCAGGCATTTCTCCAGGTGGTACTGGGCCTTGGGGATATCGCCCTTCTCGAAGTAGGCCCGGGCCACGTTGTAGTGCAGATTCTCGTCGTTCTGGGTCATCTGCAGGGCGCGGGTGTAGTACTCGATGGCCTGGTCGTGCATGCCGGTCTTGCGCAGGCTGATGCCGAACTCGTTGAAGAGGTGCTTGTGCTCCTGGTTGAAGGCCGCGTCCAGGTGCACCACCCGGCCGAAGATGTCGTTGGCCTTGGCGCTCTCGCCCTTGGCCATGTAGGTGAGGCCCAGGCCGAAGTTGGCCCGCACGTTCTCCTCGTCCACCTTGAGCACGTTGGAGAACTCGAACTCCGCGCTGTAGAGCGCCCCGCGCTCGCGCTGCTCCTCGGCGCGCTTGATGGTGCTGGCCACCTCGCACATCTTGGGATAGACGACCTTGGTGTAGAACTCCAGTTCGGGCTGGTACTTGTCCAGGAAGTCCGCCAGGGGCACCTCGGACTTGGGACCCGAGGGCACGTGCTGGGTGTTCAGGGGCTGGATCTCCACCACCTCGGCGTCGCGCTGCTCGGCGTACCAGAACATCTTGCTGATGGTCTTGCGCGTGGTGGTGCCGGTGCCCACCTTCTCCACCACCTGGGAGGAGAACACGCCCTTGATCTTCTGGCGCTTGAGGGCCTCGGGATCCACGTGGGCGCGCTGGGCCTCGGGCCCGGCGGCAAACGGCTGCGTGTCCTGTTCTGCCTTGCCCGGTTCGCTCATTGCTGACTCTCCCTCATTGACGACGCTGTTACACGCGAGCCAAACCCTTGGCAACTCCATCCAAACAGGATATGCAAGCGGGCGCTCGCTTTGACGCGTTGTTGTCCTAATCCGTGACATCATGGACGATTTTGGGTACATGCAGCACACCTGCGCCCTATTGCCCACTGTCACCGACGCAGCACTGCCACACGGAGGAGCCCACATCATGGAACCCAAGATCGGCGGACGCATCCGTTCTTTCCGCGAGAAGAAGGAACTGACCCTGAACCAGCTGGCCGAGCGCACGGGCCTGAGCCTGGCCTTTCTCAAGGCCGTGGAAGAGGAGGACCTCTACCCCTCCCTGGGCCCGCTGCTCAAGATCGCCCGCGCCCTGGGCCTGCGCCTGGGCACCTTCCTGGACGACCAGGTGAGCCGCGACCCCCTGCTGGTCCGCCTGGCCGATCGCAAGGAAGAACTCACCATGCACCAGGGCCGGGGCAGCAAGGCCAGCCTGCGCTTCTTCTCCCTGGGCCGCGGCAAGACCGACCGCCACATGGAGCCCTTCTTCATCGAGCTCTTGCCCGAGGAGGGCGAGGCCCATCCCATGAGCTCCCACGAGGGCGAAGAGTTCATCGTCTGCACCAAGGGCAAGGTGGCCATCGTCTATGGCCCGGACAAGACCGTGCTCGGGCCCGGCGACAGCATCTACTTCAACTCCGTGGTGCCCCACAGCGTGAGCTGCGAGGGCTCTGAGCCGGCCGAGATCTACGCCGTGCTCTATTTCCCGGAATAGGGACGCGGGGGGAACCATGAGCCAAGTGCTGCGCGAACTCACCCTGGGCCAGATCCTGGACGAGGCCGTGGAGAAGTTCCCGGACAACGAGGCCGTCGTCTATGTGGACCGCGACTTCCGCCTCACCTACCGCCAGCTCGCCGACCTGGTGGACACCATGGCCAAGGGCCTCATGGCCCTGGGCATCGAGAAGGGCGAGAAGGTGGCGGTCTGGGCCACCAACGTGCCCTACTGGGTGGTCCTGCAATTCGCCACGGCCCGCATCGGGGCCGTGCTCCTCACGGTGAACACCTACTACCGCTCCCACGAGCTGTCCTATCTCCTGAAGCAGTCCGAGTGCGAGAACCTCTTCCTCATCGACGGCTTCCGCGAGGTGGACTACCTGGCCACGCTCTACGAGCTGGCCCCGGAGCTCAGGGACCAGGAGCGCGGCCGGCTCAAGGCCGCCAACTACCCGCACCTGAAGCGCATCTTCTTCCTGGGCCTGGAGAAGCATCGCGGCATGTACTCCGTGCCCGAGGTCATGGCCCTTTCGGCCATGGTCACGGACGAGCAGTACCAGGCCCGCCAGGCCACGCTCTCGCCGCACGACGTGGTGAACATGCAGTACACCTCGGGCACCACCGGCTTTCCCAAGGGCGTGCAGCTGACCCACTACAACATCGCCAACAACGGCTTCTGGATCGGCGAGCACCAGCGCTTCACCGAAAAGGACCGGGTCTGCCTGCCCGTGCCCCTGTTCCACTGCTTCGGCTGCGTGCTGGGCATCATGGCCATCGTGACCCACGCCGCCACCGCGGTCCTGCTGGAAGGCTTCGACCCCCTGCTGGTCATGGCCAGCGTGGACCAGGAGAAGTGCACCGCGGTCTATGGCGTGCCCACCATGTTCATCTCCATCCTGGAGCACAAGCTCTTCAAGAAGTTCGACTTCTCCAGCCTGCGCACCGGCATCATGGCCGGCTCGCCCTGCCCGGTGGAGTTCATGAAGCGCGCCATCAACGAGATGAACATGCGCGAGATCACCATCTGCTACGGCCTCACCGAGGGCTCGCCGGTGATGACCCAGACCCGCGTGGGCGACAGCTTGCGCCAGATGACCGAGACCGTGGGCCGGGCCATGCCCGGGATCGAGGTCCGCGTGGTGGACCCCGAGACCAACCAGGAGGTGCCCCGCGGCCAGGTGGGCGAGGTCTGCTGCCGGGGCTACAACGTGATGAAGGGCTACTACAACAACCCCGAGGCCACGGCCAAGGCCATCGACGCCGAGGGCTTCCTCCACTCCGGCGACCTGGGCGTCATGGACGAGGAGGGCTACCTCTCCATCACCGGACGGCTCAAGGACATGATCATCCGCGGCGGCGAAAACGTCTATCCGCGCGAGATCGAGGAGTTCCTCTACACCATGGAGGGCGTCCTGGACGTGCAGGTGGTGGGCGTGCCCAGCCGCAAGTACGGCGAGGAGGTGGGGGCCTTCATCATCCTGCGCGAGGGCGTTTCCATGGAGCCCGAGGACGTGAAGGACTTCTGCCGGGGCAAGATCGCCCGCTACAAGATCCCCAAGTACATCGCCTTCGTGGAGGCCTACCCCATGACCGCCAGCGGCAAGATCCAGAAGTACAAGCTGCGCGAAGAGGCCGCCAGGCTGTTCCCCGAGGCCATGCAGTAACAAGGAGTTGCCCATGGAAGACGCCTACAAGCAGATCGCCCCGCGCCTGCGCGGCCTGCGCGACGCCCTGGACCTCACCGTGGAGGCCCTGGCCAACAAGATCGGGGTGACCGCCGACGAGGTCCGGCTCTACGAGTCCGCCACGGCCGAGATTCCCGTGGGCTACCTGCTCAAGGTGGCCCAGGCCTGCCAGGTGGACCTGACCAGCCTCATCTCGGGCGAGGACGCGCACCTGCGCAACTACGCCCTGGTGCGCAAGGGCGAGGGGCTCTCGGTGGACCGGCGCAAGACCTACGACTACCGGGACCTGGCCGCCAAGTTCAAGGGCCGCCGCATGGAGCCCTTCCTCATCACCGTGCCGTTCAAGGAGGAGGGCGAGCTCTCCTTCAACCACCACATCGGCCAGGAGTTCATGTACGTGCTGGAGGGCCGCCTGGAGGTGCGCCTGGACCAGAAGGTCCTCACGCTGGCCCCCGGCGACAGCCTCTACTTCGACTCCAAGACCCCGCACGCCCTGCGGGGCCTGGACGGCAAACAGGCCGTGTTCCTGGACGTGATCCTGTAGGGGATAGGGGAAAGAGGAAAATGGACAAGCTGCGACCCAAGACCTACGAAGAATTCCTGGAAAAATTCCGGCTCACGGTGCCGGCGACCTACAACTTCGCCTACGACTTCCTGGACAAGGCCGATCCCAAGGCCCCGGCCATGGTCCACGTGGACAACGACGGCAACCGCCGGGAGCTGGACTTCGCCTGGTTCCAGGAGCGTTCCTCCCGCCTGGCCGACAGCCTCCAGGCCCGCGGCATCGGCAAGGGCGACCGCGTCATGCTCATCCTCTACCGGCGCCTGGAGTTCTGGGAATCCATGCTGGCCCTGCACAAGCTCGGGGCCCTGCCCATTCCCTCGCCCTCGCTGCTCACCCCGCACGACATCGAGTTCCGGGTGAACTTCGCCCACGTCAAGGCCGTGATCACCGAGGACTCCGTGGCCCCCCGCGTGGCCGAGGCGCACCCCAAGTGCCCGGGCCTGTCCCTGCTCGTGCAGGTGGGCGCCAGACCCAAGGACCAGGGCTGGAGCGCCTACGAGGACCTCATGGCCCAGGGCCAGCCCTCCTTCCCCCGCCCGGCCGACGCCGCGGGCGGACACGACCCCCTGCTCATCTTCTTCTCCTCCGGCACCACGGGCATGCCCAAGATGGTCCTGCACGACCACGGCTACCCCCTGGGCCACCTGACCACCGGGGTCTATTGGCACGACCTGGAGCCCGGCGACCTGCACCTCACGGTCTCGGACTCGGGCTGGGGCAAGTGCGCCTGGGGCAAGTTCTACGGCCAGTGGCTGGCCGGGGCCACCATCTTCGTCTGGGACTTCCGCGGCAAGTTCGACCCCGACGAGATGCTCAAGGTCATCTCCCGGCACAAGATCACCACCTTCTGCGCCCCGCCCACGGTCTATCGCTTCCTGGTGCGCCAGGACCTCAAGAGCTACGACCTCTCCCACCTGCGCCACTGCACCACCGCGGGCGAGCTGCTCAACGAGAGCGTGTTCCGCGACTGGCAAACGGCCACGGGCCTGCCCATCTACGAGGGCTACGGCCAGACCGAGACCTGCCTCCAGATCGCCACCTTCAAGTGGATGACCCCCAAGCCCGGCAGCCTGGGCAAGGCCGCCCCGGGCTGGGACCTGGTGCTCATGGACGAGGAGGGCAAGCCCTGCGAGCCCGGCGTGGAGGGCGAAATCTGCATCCGGCTCACCGAGCCCCGCGTGCCCGGCCTGTTCCACAGCTACCTGGACGAGCCCGAGCGCACGGCCAAGGTCATGTTCGACGGCTTCTACCACACCGGCGACAAGGCCTGGGTGGACGAGGACGGCTACTACTGGTTCATGGGCCGCACCGACGACCTCATCAAGAGCTCGGGCTACCGCATCGGCCCCTTCGAGGTGGAGAGCGTGCTCGTGGCCCACGACGCCGTGGTGGAGGCCGCCGTCACCGGCGTGCCCGACCCGGTGCGCGGCCAGGCGGTCAAGGCCACCGTGGTCCTGGCCAAGGGCTTTGAACCCTCGGAAGAGCTCACCCGCCAGCTCCAGAACTGGGTCAAGTCCGAGACCGCGCCCTACAAGTACCCGCGTGTCATCGAATACGTGGCCGAACTGCCCAAGACCATCAGCGGCAAGATCAAACGCGCCGAGATCCGGCAGCGCGACCTGGAGAAGTACGGGGCGCGCGAGATGTAGCGCGGGGCTCCGCAGGACCCGGAACAAGCAAGGCCCCCCGCGCAAGCGCGGGCGGCCTTGCCTTTGGTCACGGAGCCCGGGGTCCGCGGGCCTATCGCAGCAGGACCTTGAGTTCCTGGCCGGCGTGGATGGTGGAGCCGTTCTGCAGGGAATTCCAGCGCAGGAGTTCGGCCAGGCTCACGTTGAAGCGCCGGGCGATGGAGTAGAGGGTGTCGCCTTCGCGCACGGTGTAGCTGGCGCTCTTGGCCTGGGCCCGGGCCTGGACGGCCTGCTGCTGGGCCTGGGCCACCTGGGCGGCCTTGGCCTGGGCGGTCTTGGAGGGCTTGGCGGCGGCCAGCTTCTCCTGCACCTCCTGGGCCTCCTGGCGCGACTTGCGCGTGGCCTGGGCGCCCTGGTCCGGGAGGTACAGCTTCTGGCCCACGGAGAGCCTGGAGTCCTTGTTCAGGCCGTTGGCCTGCTGCAGGCTGGTCACGGACACCCCGCAGGTGCGCGAGATGCTCCAGAGCGTGTCGCCGTCCTGGACCACGTAGTTGGAGCGGGCCTGGGCCAGCTTGCGGGTCTTGGCCTTGGATTTGTCGTCCTCCTCGGCCAGGTCGCGGGCCGAGCCGCCGCCGGGCACCAGGAGCTGCTGGCCCTTCTTGAGCACGCCGGAGGAGAGGTTGTTCATGCGCTTGATGATGGCCACCGGCACGCCGTAGCGCCGGGAGATCTTCCAGAGCGAGTCCGAGCCGCGCACGGTGTGCACGGTGTACCCGGCGTAGGGCCGGGACTTGGGATTGGCCAGGTAGGCGGCCACCTGGGCCTGCCGGTCCTGGGGCACGTGGGCCATGGTCTTCACGCCCGGGGGGCTCACCTGGCGCAGGTAGGACGGGTTGTAGGCCCGGAACTCGGTCCAGGTCATGCCCGCGGCCTGGGCCAGGGCCACCAGGTCCGTGCCGCCCGGCACGTTCATGTCGGCCAGCAGCGGGGCGCGGTCCCAGTTCACGCAGTGGAAGCCCAGCAGGTCCAGGTTCTGGAAGATCTTGGAGATGGCGATGAACTTGGGTACGTAGTTGCGGGTCTCGGCCTTGAGCTTGGTGCGGCCGGCCAGGCGGTCGTTGTTGTCCACCAGATCGAAGAAGTCGTTGGTGTTGGTCTGCTCCAGGGCGCGGCTGATCTTGCCCTCGCCCGCGTTGTAGGCGGCCAGGGCCAGGTGCCAGTCCCCGAACATCTCGTGCAGCTCGGCCAGATAGGAGGCCGCGGCCTGGGTGGAGAGGGCCGGGTCGCGGCGCTCGTCGATCCACCAGTCCACGCGCAGGCCGTACTTGCGGCCCGTGTCGCGCATGAACTGCCACATGCCCACGGCCCCGGCGCGGGACACGGCGTTGGGATTGTAGCCGCTCTCGGCGTAGGGCAGGAGCGCCAGGTCCTCGGGCAGGCCGCGCTCGCGCAGGGTGGCGCGCACCGCGGGCAGGTAGATCTCGGAGCGGTCCAGCCAGGCCGCGAAGGTGTTGCGCGCCCGGTGGGTGAAGAAGGCGAAGTACTGCTGGACCTCCTCGGTGTCCACGGTGTCCAGGTGGAAATCCAGGCCGGTCCTGGCGGTCAGGGCCTGCCGCTCCTCCGGGGTGAGCTGGGAGAGGTCTTCGCTGGGCTGCTCGTCCAGTTCGCTGTCCAGCTGGTCGCTGGAATAGGCAGGCTCTTTCTTGCCCGTGGGGCAGACCGGGCCGGGCGTCATGTCGGTTTTGGGCGCGGTGGCGGCGCAGGCCGCCAGACCAAGGAGCAGGCAAAGGCTCAAGAGGATGCGGAGCATGGGGACAAGGGTTCGTTGCTGCAAGAAAACCTCCGCCGTGTTGAAGAAGGGCGGGAAGAGGCGGCAAGGCCGCGGACGGCCGGACGATTTCGCACTGCCTACCCGAAGAAGTCCGCGATTGCAAGCACGGCGGAAACGGCTTAACAGAAAAAACCAAGGCGCGGCAAAGGTTCCCGGGGTTCCCGGAAACGCAACCGGCCGGAAACACGGATGATAGCATGAGCGACGAATTGAGCGTGGTGGCGGGAAGAAAACCGGTGCGCGAGCTCCTGGAGAACGATCCGGGCCGCGTGGACTGCGTTTATTTCCGGCGCGGCCGGGACCAGGCCATGCAGCACATCATCGACCTCTGCAAGCGCGCGGGCCTGCGCCACCGCTTCGTGGAGGCCGCGGAACTGGAGCGCCTGAGCCCCGGCAACCACCAGGGCGTGGCCGCGCGGGTGGCCGGGCTCTCCCATGTGGATCTGGAAGGGCTCCTGGCCCAGGCCACGGCCGCGCCCCTGCCCCTGGTGGTGGTCCTGGACCAGGTGCAGGACCCGGGCAACGTGGGCGCCCTGGCCCGCACGCTCTACGCCCTGGGCGCGGCCGGGCTGGTCACGGCCAAGCATGAGGGCGCGTTCCTGGGGCCGGCCGCGGTGCGTTCCAGCGCCGGGGCCCTGCTGCGGCTGCCCGTGGCCAAGGTCACGAACGTCTCGCGCGCCCTGGAACGGCTGGACGAGGCCGGTTTCGCCCTGTGCTGCGCGCGGCGCTCCGAACGGGCCGAGGACGCCTTCCGGGCCGAGCTGCCCCTGCCCGCGGCCCTGGTCCTGGGCAACGAGGACAAGGGCGTGCGGCCGGGCGTGGCCAAGCACTGCGGCCGCGACCTGTTCATCCCCTTCGGCCGGGAGTTCGACTCCCTGAACGTGGCCCAGGCCGGGGCCATCCTGGCCGGGCTCTGGGCCAGGACCGCAGGCGGGCGGACTGAAAAATCCGGACCCATGCGTAAACCAATTTCCTAAAGGGTCGATAAGACGATGGAACTGGAGGCTCGAACCCAGGAGCTGGCGGAAAACCTCGCTCGCGTGCGGGAAGACATGGCCGCCGCGGCCCGGCGGGCGGGCAGGGACCCCTCGGCCGTGGCCCTGGTGGCCGTGTCCAAGACCTATCCCGCCGCGGACGTGGCCGCCCTGTTCGCCGCGGGCCAGCGGGTCTTCGGCGAATCCTACGTGCAGGAGGCGGTGGCCAAGAAGGCCCTGCTGGCGCACCTGGCCCTGGAATGGCATTTCATCGGGGGGCTGCAGCGCAACAAGGCCAAGTTCGTGGCCGGGGAGTTCGCCCTGGTGCACGGCGTGGACTCGGACCGGCTGGCCGAGACCCTGGCCCGCAAGGCCCTGGAAAGGGGCGCGGTCCAGGACGTGCTCCTGCAGGTGAACCTGGGCCGCGAGGAACAGAAGGGCGGGGTCCTGGAGGAGGACCTGCCGGGCCTGGCCGAGGCCGTGGAGGCCATGGCGGGACTCAGGCTCCAGGGGCTCATGCTCCTGCCGCCGTTCTTCGACGACCCGGAGCGGGCGCGGCCGTTTTTCGCGCGGGCCCGGGAGCTGCACGAGGACCTGGGGCAACGGCTGGGCAGGGTCTTGCCGCACCTGTCCATGGGCATGACCGGCGATTTTCAGGCGGCGGTGGAAGAGGGCGCCACGCTGGTGCGCGTCGGCACCCGGATATTCGGCTCCCGGCCACGGAAGGCCGGGGTGTAAGACAAGGACCGTTCTATGGACCTGGCGACCGTCATCGGCATCGTACTGGCCTTCGGGCTGGTGGTTTCCGGCATCATGTCCGGAAGCGCCCTCTCCATCTTCATCGACGTGCCCTCCATGCTCATCGTGGGCGGCGGCACCATCGGCGCCACCCTGGTGAACTATCCCCTGCCGCACATGCTCGGGGTGCTCAAGGTCTTCAAGCAGGCCTTCCTGACCAAGAGCCAGTCCCCGGCCCAGATCATCACCCAGTTCATGGAATACGCCAACCGGGCCCGGCGCGAGGGCATCCTGGCCCTGGAGCCCCTGCTGCGGGACATCAAGGACGACTTCCTGCGCAAGGGCCTGCAGCTCACCGTGGACGGCCTGGAGCCCCAGACCATCCAGGAGATCCTCCAGACCGAGGTGAGCCACCTGGAGGACCGCCACGAGGCCGGGGCCAACCTCCTGGCCACCATGGGCTCCCTGGCTCCGGCCCTGGGCATGATCGGCACGGTCATCGGCCTGGTCCAGATGCTCCAGCGCATGGCCGACCCCTCCAGCATCGGCCCGGCCATGGCCGTGGCGCTCATCACCACCTTCTACGGCGCGCTCATGGCCAACCTCCTGTTCAACCCCATGTCCGGCAAGCTCAAGCTGCGCAGCAAGGAGGAAGTCCTGGTGCGCGAGATGATCATGGAGGGCGTGCTCTCCATCTCCAAGGGCGAGAACCCCCGGATCATCGAGGAGAAGCTCAACAGCTACCTGGCGCCCAAGGAGCGCAGGAAGGCGGACTAGCCCATGGCCGCGCGGCGCAAAAGGAAGCAGGAGCAGGGCGAGGACCTCCCTTCCTGGCTCCTGACCTACGGCGACTGCGTCACGCTCATGCTCACCTTTTTCGTGCTCCTGGCGAGCATGGCCAAGATCGACGAATCCCGCAAGCTCGTGACCCTGGGCTCCATCTTCGGCTCCATGGGTTTTTTGGACCGCAGCTCCGAGGTGCTCTCGCGCTCCGAGACCCGGCGCACCGTGGAGCCCGGCCCCATGGACGACATCCAGGACTTCGAGCAGCTCAAGAGCCTGCCCTGGGACGAGGCCGGGGCGGACCTGCGCTTCGAGTCCAACAAGGTGGTGCAGATCCTCTCGGTGCCCGCCGAGGCCCTGTTCGCGCCGGGCAGCGACCAGCCCTCGGAGCAGGGCCTGCGCATCCTCAAGGCCGCCCTGCCGGTGATCGCGGCCGTGCCCCACCCCGTGCTGGTGGCCGGGCACGCCTCGAGCATCCGCGACGAGCTGGGCAGCGCCTACACCGTGGAGGACGAGGACCGCGACCCGGACCTCTCCTGGCGGCTCTCCCTGAACCGGGCCCTCGCCGTGTACCGCTTCTTCCTGGAGAACGGGGTGAACCCGGACAAGCTCTTCCTGGAAGCCTTCGGCCGCTACCGGCCGCGCTATCCCGAGACCAGGGCCGGGGACCGGGCCAGGAACCGGCGCGTGGACCTGGTCCTGGACCTGCGGCACCCCATCGAGGTGTCCCGCCGCATCCAGCGCGAGGTGGAGCAGAGCGAAGTGAAGCGGCCCGTGGAGGGCCTCGACTACCAGGGCTTCCATTTTGACGTGCCCGGGTCCCAGGCCGCGCCCCCCGCGCCCCCCGCGCCGCCCTCCCTGACCCTGCCCTCCGCAGAGCCCGTGCCGCCCCCGCCGGGACAGGGGGCCAGACCGTGATCGCGCGCGAAAAGAAGCCCGTGGAGCGGCCCAAGCAGGAGTGGCTTTTGACCTACGGCGACGTGGTCACCCTGCTCCTGACCTTCTTCGTGCTCCTGCTGGCCATGTCCTCCATGGACCAGAGCTTCCTCTCGCGGGTCTCCATCTATTCCGCCGGGCATGCGGCCCTGGACCGCCACGCCGGGGGCCGGGTGCCGACCAAGGTGCAGATGGTCCTGGACCTGGTGGACCGGCCCTGGGAGGCCTTCCAGAAGGAGGACAAGCTGCGCGAGATGATCTTCCCGGACCAGGCCCTGCCCAAGGAGATCGACCGCAAGACGCTCAACGAGAACCTGCGGGTCCTGGCCCGGGACGAGGGCGTGGCCCTGGTCTTCTCGGACAGGCTCCTGTTCGCCCCGGGCTCAGCGGCCCTGAGCGAGACGGCCCGGGCGCTCCTGGCCCAGGTGGCGCCGCTCATCCAGTACACCGCCGCGCCGGTGAACGTGGCCGGGTTCAGCGCCGGGGACGACGGCCAGGCGGACCAGGCCTACGCCCTGTCCGGGGCGCGGGCCCTGAGCGTGCTCACCTATTTCCTGGACGCGGGCCTGCCCCCCCTGCGCTTCTCGCTCTCGGCCTACGGCGCGGAGCGGCCCCTGGACCCCGCGAACGACGAGCTGGCCCGCAGCCGGAACCGCAGGGTGGAGGTCTTTCTCAAGACCAGGCAGCCCCTGGGCGGCTACCTGACCCAATGACAGGCGCGCTTTCCTGCCGGGGGCATTCGGTGTACACTCCCGGCATCCGGACAACTTAAGAAACCGTGAGGTGTGGCCGTGGCCGAAGATCTCGACAGCAAACAGGAACAGCCGAAAAAGAAAAAAGGCCTGCTCAAGTGGATCATCCTGGCGGTGCTCCTCCTGGTCCTGGGCGGCGGCGGCTTCTTCGCCTACAAGAAATTCTTCGCCAAGGCCCCTGAAGACGGGACCAAGACCGAGGAGCAGGCCGCGGCGGGCGAGCACGGCGGCGGTGGCGGCGAGCACGGCGAGAAGGCCAAGCCCGGCGCGGGCAGCCAGATCGTGTCCCTGCCCGTGTTCCTGGTGAACCTGGCCGACCCCCTGGGACGGCGCTACCTGAAGCTCTCCATGGACGTGGAGGTGGTGGACGACGCGGCCAAGGCCGAGGTGGCCAAGAACGAGGCCAAGATCAAGGACGCCCTGCTCCTGCTCCTGTCCAGCAAGACCTACCAGGAGCTCTCCACCCTGGACGCCAAGATCCAGCTCAAACAGGACATCGTCCAGCGCCTGAACCTCATCCTGGGCAACGGCAAGGTCATCCAGGTCTATTTCACGGAGATGGTCATCCAGTAGCACGGTTCTTGCAAAACGTCCTCCGACCGCCGGGGTTCCGGCCCGGAGCCCGGCGGAACGACCGAGCAAGGAGAGCGCCATGGCCGAAGAAATGGATCAGGATGCACTGGCCCAGCAGTGGGCCGACGCCCTGAGCGACAGCTCCGGGGGCGGCGGCGAAAAGCCCGCGGCCGCCGGCGGGGGGCAGGACGACGACGCCCTGGCCGCTGAATGGGCCGCGGCCCTGGCCGACCAGGAAGAGGACAACATCAAGAAGGAGAAGGAACAGGCCTTTCTCAAGACCAAGACCAAGGAGCACGAGCTCAAGGACCTCACCAAGGAGGCCAAGAGCCCGCGCACCGACTCGGCCAAGAGGGACCTGGACTTCATCCTGGACATCCCCCTGGAGGTCTCGGCCGAGCTGGGACGCACCAAGCTGCTCATCAACGAGCTGCTGCAGCTGGGCCAGGGCTCGGTGGTGGAGCTCAACAAGCTGGCCGGCGAGCCCCTGGAGATCTACGTCAACGGCAAGCTGGTGGCCCGCGGCGAGGCCGTGGTCATCAACGAGAAGTTCGGCGTGCGGCTCACGGACATCATCAGCCCCATCGAGCGGGTGAAGCAGCTTGGCTGACGTCGCCGCTCCCATGGCCCCGCCCGAAGTGGGCCTCCTGGGCTCGGCCCTGACCATGGGCGCGGCCCTCTGCCTCATCCTGGGCCTGCTCTATCTCGGCTTCTGGCTGCTCAGGCGCTACGGCCCCGCGGGCCTGGTCCGCAACCGCGGCAACGCCGGGGCCCCGGCCCTTGCGGGCCGCCTCTTCCTGGGCAACCGCCAGAGCGTGGCCGTGGTCCGGGTGGAGGGCAGGACCCTGGTGCTGGGCGTCACCGAACACCAGGTGAACCTGCTGACCGAGATCCGCGGCAAGGACGATTTCGCCCACGTGCTCAAGGAACAGGACCATGCGCCGGACAGCCACGATCCTTCTTAGCCTGGCGGCGCTCCTGCTCCTGGCCGCCCCGGCCCTGGCTCAGCAGGCGCCGAGCCTCACCATGCAGCTTTCCGCGGGTCAGGCCGAGCCCGGCAAGGTCTCGGTGCTCCTGGAGATCCTCTTCGTCCTGACGGTGCTCTCGGTGGCCCCGGCCATCGTCCTGACCATGACCTCCTTCACCCGCATCATCATCGTCTTCCACTTCCTGCGCCAGGCCATGGGCACCCAGCAGATGCCGCCCAACCAGGTCCTGGCCAGCCTGGCCATCTTCATGACCATGGTCATCATGATGCCCGTGGGCAAGGCGGTGTACAACGACGCCATCAAGCCCTACACCGAGGAGAAGATCGGCTTCCAGCAGGCCCTGGACACGGCCCAGACGCCCATCCGGGCCTTCCTCTTCAAGCACACGCGGGAAAAGGACCTCTCCATCTTCTATTCCATCACCGGCGAACCCCGGCCCGAGAACAAGGAGCAGGTCTCCACCATCCTGCTCACGGCCGCCTACACCATCTCCGAGCTCAAGACCGGATTCACCATCGGCTTCCTCATCTACATCCCGTTCCTCATCCTGGACATGGTGGTGGCCAGCATCCTGCTCTCCATGGGCATGATGATGCTGCCGCCGGTCATGGTCTCCCTGCCCTTCAAGGTGCTCTTGTTCATCCTGGTGGACGGCTGGTCGCTTCTGGTGGGATCGCTCGTGAACACATTCCTATAAGGTGTTGGAATGACTCCTGAATTCGTCATAGGCTTTGCCCGCCAGGCCATCGAGCTGACGCTGCTCATCGCCCTGCCCATGCTCGGCATCGGCATGGTGGTGGGCATCGTGGTGAGCGTGTTCCAGGCCGCCACCCAGATTCAGGAAATGACGCTGACCATGGTCCCCAAGATCGTCGCCATTTTTTTGGCGCTCCTCATCGCCTTCCCCTGGATCATGGACAAGATGACCACCTACACCCGCAACCTGTTCCTGAACCTGCCCACCTACATCCGCTGACGGCCCGCGCCTATTCGCCCAGGCCCAGGGCGCGCAAAAAGCCGGGGTCCTCGGTCCAGTCCTGGCGCACCTTGACCCAGAGCTCCAGGCGCACCTTCTGCTCCAGCATCTCCTCGATCTCGGCCCGGGCCTCCATGCCGATCTTCTTGAGCATGGCCCCGCCCTTGCCGATGACCATGGACTTGTGGGTGTCGCGGGCCACATAGATCACCGCGTTGATGACCACGCGCTCCGGCTCCTCGACCCAGTTCTCGATCTCCACGGCCGTGGAGTAGGGCAGCTCCTGCCGCAGCTCCAGGAAGAGCTTCTCGCGCACGATCTCCGCGGCCAGGAAGCGCACCGGCGCGGTGGAGACCTGGTCCTCGGGATACAGGGCCGGGCCTTCGGGCAGATGCGTCAGCACCCGGGCCAGCAGCTCCTCGCGGCCGTCGCCGGATTGAGCCGACAAGGGCACGATCTCGGCCCCGGGGAAGAAGCGCGCCGCGTTCTCCATGACCGGCAGCAGCCGCGGCTTGTCCTTGACCGCGTCCACCTTGTTGACGCCCACGATCACCGGCCCGCCGAAGCCCTTGAGGGGCTCCACCAGGGGCTTCACGTCGGCCTCCATGGCCCCGGGCTTGGCCGCGTAGTGCGCGCCGTCCAGCAGGGCCACGGCCACGTCCGCGCCGCTCAGGGCCTGCCAGGCCGACTCCAGCAGGAAGCGGTTGAGCTTGCCGCGCAGCCGGTGCACCCCGGGCGTGTCCAGGAACACCACCTGGGCGTCGTCGCGGGTCAGGATGCCGCTGATGCGGTTGCGGGTGGTCTGGGGCTTGGGCGAGACAATGGCCACCTTCTGGCCCAGGTAGCCGTTCATGAGCGTGCTCTTGCCCGCATTGGGCGGACCCATGAGGGCCACCACGCCGAATCTGTGCATGGGAGAACTCCTTTTGGAGGAAGCGGGGGGGGGGGGGGGGGGGGGGGGGGGGGGGGGGGGGGGGGGGGGGGGGGGGGGGGGGGGGGGGGGGGGGGGGGGGGGGGGGGGGGGGGGGGGGGGGGGGGGGGGGGGGGGGGGGGGG
>JAWRKD010000156.1:0-12621 GCA_040307135.1 Desulfovibrionaceae bacterium | reverse complement strand
GGCACGCGGTTCCAGGTCACGGACTCGTCCGTGCCCATGCTGGCCGCCCTGCTCCGCGAGTTCCCGAACGACCTCAACCGGGCCCTGGGCTCGGTGGGCTACTGGGTGCGGGCCGTGATCCGCGGCGCCCTGAACCACGAGGGCCGCCCCTATGCCCACTGGCCGTCTGTGGAGGACATCTCCTTTTCCAGGCGCGGCAAGGCCGGCGGCTGGTCCATGGCCCACAACCCGTTCCAGGGCCAGCCCTTCGGGGCCCTGGTGCAGGCCGTGGGCTATGTGCGCGAAAAGGAGAAATTCCAGGTGAGCATCGGCTGGCTGTCCAAGGCCGCGGCCCGCCTGGGCGGCATGCTCCAGGCCGGGTTTCGGACCAGGGTCACGCCCCGCATGCGCCGCCGGTTCATCCGGGCCGGATACCGGCTCGGCAAGTCCGAGATCGTGTCCCCGGCCCGGCCCCTGATCCGGCCGGTTTACAGCGCGGTGGAGCCCAGGATCGGCGCGCGCATCGAGGCCCGGATCCAGAAGTACCTGCGCGAGAGGAGGCTGGCCGCATGAGACGGAACGACGCCCAGACCGTGGCCGAGGCCTGGCTTGAGGCCCTGCTGTCCTGCGTGGCGCTCAACGCCTTCTGCCAGGAGCGCTTCGGGGCTGAACCGGCCGTGTTCCTCGGCTTCGACGCCTTTGACCACACCGGGCAGCCCAAGGCCCCCTTCGTGGTCATCGCGCCCATGTCCACCCGGGACGGCCCGGACCTGGACAGGAACCAGGGCGAGCGCATCGAATACCGGATCCTGGTGGCCCTGGGCCTGGTGGACAAGGAGCTGGAGACGGTGGGCGAGCGCGGCCGGGTGTTCCGGGGCTACCGGAGCGCCGCGCTGTTCGAGGCCTTTGTGCGCCAGGCCCTGCTGGACAGCGCCTTTTGCCCGGCGTTCTGGGAGTCCGAGACCGCCCAGCCGGGCGAGCACTATTTCGAGAGGCACGTCTTTTACACCGTGACCGCCGAGAACACCATCGGCGGCTTCTAAGGAGGAACCCATGCCCCAGGAAAGCGGCAGTCTCACCAGAACCTACATGGCCTTTGAGGCGTCCTTCAACACGCTTCCCGGGACCGTGAAGGGCTACGTCATCCCGGTCACGGACAACAAACTGGCCGGGCAGCAGGAACAGAGCGCGTCCAAGGTGCTCTCCGGCCATGTGGACGCCACGGCCCCGGACCGCGGCAACCTGAACGTGGCCGGGGACATCAACGTGCCCGTGGACGCCCATTCCTTCGGCCTGCACCTGCGGCACATGTTCCTGCTCCCCGTGTCCACCGTGGTGGCGGCCAGGGCCCTGGGCAACGGGGCCGTGGTCAGCAAGGGGTCGGGCAAGGTGGGCATCCCGTGCCCGGCGCACGGCCTGGCCAAGGGCGCGCCCGTGGTCATCTCCGGGACCACGCACTACGACGGGGCCTACATCCTCCAGCCCGAGACGAGCGCCAACGAGCTGGTCATCACCCACGCCTACACGGCCGAGACCGTGGCTGACACGGACACCTGCACCCTGGCCCGGCGGATCACCCTGGACGCCGGGGCCGTGACGGACAAGGGGGGCGGCCTGGTGGGCCTGCCCTGCGCCGGACACGGCCTGCCCGTTGGCGCGGAGATCGTGGTGGACGGAACCACGAACTATGACGGCACGTACACGCTCAAGCGCGGCACGGGCGCGGGCGAGCTGGTCATCCAGGCCGCCTTCGTTGCCGAGACCCTGGCCGGGGACGAGACCGTGACGGCCCGCTTCTGGGACCACGTGTACAAGGTGAGCAACGCCCAGACCCCGAGCGCGGCCTTTGAGCGGGAGTTCCCCAGCATCCCGGCCGTGTTCCGCAACAGCGGGGTCAAGGCCAACCAGTGCAAGCTGACCATCGGCGGCTCGGGCGAGATCATCGCCGCCATGACCGAGCTGGGCGCGGGCGAGAGCGCGCCCCAGGCCCTCATGGACCCGGACGCCGTGCGCTTCCCCCTGCACAAGTTCGGCCAGTTCCACGCCTCCCTGAGCGTGGACGGGGCCAGGGTCCCTGGCCGGTTCACGGAGCTGGCCCTGACCCTCAACCTGAACCAGGCCGGCGAATTCACCATCGGCGATGCGGGCCAGCTCGGCGACATCTCCCGCGGCGCCATGGAGTCCGGCGGCACCCTCACCGGGCTGTTCAAGGACGCGGACTACGCGGACAAGGCCCTGCTCCAGACGCGCCTGAGTGTGGGCATCGACATAGTCAACGGCGGCTACGCCTTAAGCCTGCTCTTTCCCGAGGCCGAGCTGTCCCGGGCCACCCCGCCCATCGACGGGCCCCAGGGCGTCAAGGAGACCTACACCATCACCTGCTTCCGGGACACGAACGCGGCCGGGTCCTCGGTGGTGGTCACCCTGCGCAACGAGATCAAGACCTGGGAGGAATGAGCCATGGCCTACGAGATCACGCTCAAGGAGTCGGGGAAACGGTTCCAGCTCAAGTCCCTGCCCTGGGACATGCAGGCCGCCTTCATCGACGTGGTGCTCAAGGACTTCAACGATCCCAGGAAGCGCCACAAGGCCATCAAAAAAATGCTCTGCGACCTGTACGGCGAGAAGGCCTTCGCCGGCCTCAAGGGCTCCAGCGCGGACATCATGCAGGTCTACTACGCCACCATGGACATCTCCAACGGCAACAAGCTCGAGGAGGAGGAAAAAAACTCCTAGAGGTCTGGGCCTGGCGGACCAATTCCCAGCGGCTGGACTACTGCAGGACGTGCAGGTCCGGCCGCGCTCCGGAGGACCCGCCCCCCTGCGCGGAATGCTCCCACGCCAAGGGCCCGGACCTGAAACCGGAAAACCGGGACGCCATGCGGCTCTGGCTGGCCGCTCAGACCCAGTGGAGGTCCTCGGGATTCGGCCTCATCGGCCTGGACTACACGGCCCTGGGCCTGGTGGCCGGGTGGCTGCGGCCGCCCGTGGACCTGGACCCGCACTGCTTCGACAAGCTCCAGGCCCTGGAGCGTTTCGAGCTGGCCCGCGTGAACGGAAAACCCAAGGATTGAGGCATGGCCGCTGAAACCAGGATCATCGTCACCGCCAAGGACGAAGCCTCCAAGGTCTTTGGGCAGATCGGCTACAACACCCAGTCCCTCATGCGCGGGTTCCAGAACGCGGACCAGACCCTGGCCGGTCTGGACAAGCGCTTCAAGACCGCGGCCAACTCCATGGTCCGGGACCTGGCCACCCTCCAGGAGGGCCAGAGCCGCAGCTCCCTGGCCATGCGCAACTGGACCGCCCAGTCCGGCGAGCTGGCGCGCGTCCTGGGCCTGAACCAGACCCAGTTCGCGGCCCTGAACCAGCGCTTCCTCCAGACCCAGGCCGCAGAACGCCAGGCCCAGGCCCTGCGCAACATCCAGCGGGCCGCCGGACTCACCGCGGTCGAGATAAAGACCCTGGCCATGCAGATGAACGTGAGCCAGGCGGCCCTGGCCAGGTTCCTGTCCGCCCAGGGCCCGGGCGTGGGCGCGCAGGCCCTGGGCTGGGGCAAGGCCGGTCTGGCGGCCCTGGGCGTGACCCTGAGCGCCCAGATGATCGGCAGCGCGGTACGTTCCGTGGTCCAGGCCGCCCTGCGCAAGGAGAACATCGAGGTGGCCTTCGCGGCCATCGAGGGCGGCGCGGACCGGGCCCGTGAGCGCCTGGCCTTCCTGCGCGGCGAGTCCGAACGCCTGGGCCTGTCCTTCTACGACACGGCCGAGACGGCCAAGAAATTCTTTGCCTCGGCCCAGGGCACGGAGATCGAGGACCAGGCCGGGGAGATCTTCAGCGCCTTCTCGGAGATGGGCACGGCCCTCAAGCTCTCCAGCCAGGACATGAACGGCGTGTTCCTGGCCCTGGGCCAGATGCTCTCCAAGGGCAAGGTGAGCGCCGAGGAGCTCAGGACCCAGCTCGCCGAGCGCCTGCCCGGCACGTTCCAGCTCATGGCCAAGGCCATCGGCGTGACCACCCGGGAGCTGGACAGGATGCTCCAGCGCGGCGAGGTGGGCCTGGACGCCGTGCTCAGGACCGCCCGGCTCATCCACAGCGAATACGGCGGAACCGCGGCCACCGCCGCCCGCGGCCTCCAGGCCGAAATGAACCGCGTGAGCACGGCCTGGATGGACCTCAAGGCCGGCTTCGTGAACACCCAGGATGCGGCCTCGGCGTTACGCGGCATCAACGTGATCCTGCAGGGCACCCTTTCAGCTCTTGAAACCATCAAGGCGCGCATCTCCGATCTGCGCGGCCAGAACGGCAAAGAGGCGGGCGGCGTCCCGGACTGGCTCCTGACCCAGATGACCGGAGCGGGCGGCGTCATCGGCCTCGCCGGCTACCTGACCAGGTTGGGCCGGAACTCGGGCCAGAATTCCGGCGATGTCCCGGCGCTGGAGCGTTTCGTGCGCGCGCGCAGCCTGAATTCCGCCTCCATCCGCCTGCCCGTGGTGGCGGACTCGCAAAAGCTCGTTGGCGCGGACGCCACCGCCAGCCTGGAGGTCATGCGGGAGTTCAACAGAACCTTGCAGGTGCGCCAGAGCGCCCTGTCCCAGGCCTCGGAGTACACCAAGAGCCTGGCCAAGAACCTGCGCGCCGAGGTGGAGCAGGATTACAAGGCCGTGCTGGAGACCCTGACCAAGGCCCGCGAGGCCGGAGGCATATCCGCGGAGGAGTTCGCCCGGCTCAAGGCCGACCTGGACGCCACCCGCGCGGGCAAGCTGGAGACCATCGACCAGAAGGCCGGCAAGGACGCCCGCGAGTATGCCGAGGCCATGGCCGGCATCGCGGCCCGCACCCGGGAGCTGACCGCCTCGGAGTCCGAGCTGGAGGCCGTGAAGGTCGAGAACAAGTACGCGGACCTGGCCAGAAAGGTGGGCGCGGCCAACCCGGCCCTGCGCGAGCTCATCCGCCTGGAGAAGGAGGCGGCGCACCAGAAGTGGATGCAGGAGGGCCTTTGGCTCAAGCCCGAGCAGACCTCGGCCTATGACCCGGACGGCGTGTTCGCGGCCCGCAAGCGGCGGCGTGAGCTGGACCGGGACATGCTCCGCAAGACCAGCGAGGAGAACCTGGAGCTCCAGACCGAGTTTGCCGAGAAGTACCGCGCCGTGGTCCTGGGCGAGACCGCCAGCAAGCTGGAGCAGATCGACAGGCAGGCCGGGGCCTACAGGCGCGCCGGCGCCGATTCCGTGGCCGTGGAGGTCTGGGCGGCCCAGGAGCGGCTCAACGTGTCCCGGGACGCGGCCGACGGCATGACCCGCTTCCTGCGCGACTACGCAGACTCGGCCTCCGATTCGGCCAAACAGGTGGAGACCGCCCTTGGCACGGCCTTTGAGACCGCCAACACCGCGCTCACCGAGTTCGTGTTCGAGGGCGAGGTGGGCATGAACACGCTCAGTTCCGCGGCCCGGAGCCTGTTCGGCCAGCTCACCCAGATGAACCTGCTCGGCCCCCTGGCCTCCTGGATGTCGGGCAAGGGGGCGTCCGAGTCCGGCGGGATGGTCTCCTGGATCGCCTCGCTCCTGCCCTCGGCCCAGGGCAACGTGTTCCAGGCCCCGGCGCTGTCCAGCCTGTCCGGCACGCTGCTCACCCGGCCCACGGTCTTCGGGTTCCAGCGCCACATCACGGCCTTTGCCCAGGGCGGCCTGGCCGGCGAGGCCGGGATCGAGGGCGTGTTCCCCATCACCCGGACCCGCTCCGGCAAGCTCGGGATCCAGGCCGAGGGGGGCGGCGCGGACAAGGCCCTGCTCCAGGCCCTGGGCC
Organism: Desulfovibrionaceae bacterium; assembly: GCA_040307135.1. Lineage (GTDB taxonomy): Bacteria > Desulfobacterota > Desulfovibrionia > Desulfovibrionales > Desulfovibrionaceae > Aminidesulfovibrio. Next base: position 6,840 of record JAWRKD010000156.1, on the reverse strand, counting down.
GGCTCACGTCCGCGGTCTCGCGCATGGGCGGCACCCGCATCATCAACACCCTGGACCCCTCGGTTGTGGCCAATTACCTGTCCAGCTCCGAAGGCGAAAAGGTCATCCTGAACACCATCCGCCGCAACCCCGACGTGCTGAGGAAATAGCATGGCCGCGGTCTGGCCCTTCTGGCCCGAATCCCCCCTGCTCGAAGCCCTGGAATGGCTCACCGACGTGCAGACCGCCCGCTCCGGGGTCGAGTCGCGGCTGTCCCTGCGCTCCGGCCCGCGCCTGACCCTGGAGATGGACTACAACCTGCGCACCCCGGCCGGGCAGGGCCGCTTCGAGGCCCTGTCCTACACCTCCCAGGACCAGGAATGCCTGGTGCCCTGGTGGCCGGGCCAGCGCCCGGCCGGGACCCTGGCCGCCGGAACCGTTGAGCTGGCCCTGGACACCGAAGGCGCGGGCTTCGCAGCCCCGGGCCAGGCCCTGGTCATCCAGAACGCCGAGGCCTGGGAGGTGGTGCCCCTGGCCGCCGTGGCCGAAGGCGGCCTGACCCTGGCCGCGCCCCTGTCCGGGGCCTATGCCCGGGCCTGGGTCGCGCCCCTGCTCTCCTGCCGCATGGCCCTGTCCTTCACGCGCCAGGACCTGCCCACGGGCCGCTCCCTGGGCCGGGCGGTCTTCACGGCGGACGCGCCGGAAACCCCTGATCCGGGCACGGCGGACATGCTCTGGCAGGGCTTCGAGATCTGGCCGCAAGCCCTCTGGTGCGGGCCGGACGGCCTGGAGCGCGAAGGCTCGCGCGCGGCCGAGGACCTGGACAACGCCACGGGCCGGGTGCACCGGGTGGTTTATTCCGAGTCCACGGCCTCCACCGCGGCCCTGCGCCTGCGGGCCAGGAACAAGGCCGAGGCCGTTGCCCTGCGCCGATTCCTGCACCGCTGCGCCGGACGCCTGACCCCCTTCTGGCTGCCCACGGCCCGGCAGGACCTGGTCCTGGCCCAGGACCTGGGCGAGGGCGGCCTGGTCCTGCGCTGCCAGGCCGCGTCCAGCGTCCAGGCCCTGGTCTCTCCGGCGCGCCGGGCCCTGGCCCTGCGCCTGCCGGACGGCGGCGTCATTTTCCGCGAGGTGGTCAGCGCCGGGGCCGTGTCCGGAGGCTTCGAGGACATCACCGTGGCCGAGGCCCTGCCCGCGCTCACCGCCGGAACCGTGCGCCTCTCCTGGCTGTGCCTGGCCCGGCTGGACGCGGACCGGGTTGAGATATCCTGGGAGCGCGCGGGCTCCTGCATTGTGGAGGTCAAAGCCAGGGAGATCCGGCGATGAGCGCTGTGGAGCTCTACGAGTTCAGCCTCTATTCCGCGGTCTGGCGCTACACCTCCGCGGACGTGGGCTACGTGGCGGACGGCCACATGTTCGCGCCCCTGCCGGGCCTGTCCCGCGGCGTGGTGGAGCGCTCCGGCGACGCCTCGCGCACCGAGCACAAGGTCACCTGCCCGGTGGGCCTGGGCCCGGCCGCGCTCTTCGCCACCGGCACCCCGGACGGCGTGCTGCGGCTCAGGATCATGCGGCTGGAGAACGGCAGCACGAGCGTGGTCTGGCAGGGCCGGGTTCTGGGCTGCGAGTCCGCGGGCGTCACGGCCACGCTCACCTGCGAGCCGGTGTTCACCACCATCAAGGCCCCGGGCCTGCGCCGCATGTTCACCCCCTCCTGCCCCCACGACTTCTGCGACAGCCTCTGCCAGCCCCCGGATAACAACGGCAACTATTCCGAGCCCAACCGGGCCTATGCCGTGGGCGCGGCCCACGTCTTCGACCCGGGCCTGTACTTCCACACCGGCGCGGCCAGCCAGGAGCATCCGCCGGAGAACATCTGGGACCAGGACCCGGCCACCTACGGCGAGGTCATCGAACCTGGGGGCGGCGACTGGACCAGCCGATACAAGGAACAATTCTACGAGGAAGACCAGGGCGGCTGCGTCCACACCTTCGAGATCTACGAGTATCTGGAAAGGGATCTGGAGACCGGGGATCTGTCCTACTCCCTGGAGTCCTACGAATACTGGGAGTGCCCGGACTACGAGGAGATCTACACCTCCATTGACGGAACCCAGGGCTCGGACGGCGTGGCCCACTACGTCCAGACCGACCCCGAGGAGGCGGCCTGGGACGATCCGGCCGGGCTCCCGGCCCTGGAGGACTATACAAGCATCGAAACCTCGGGGGGCTTGTACCGCGCGGGAGTCGAGCACCCCGAGCCCGTGGACGTGGGCATGGTGGCTGCCCTGCTCTGGCGGGACGGCGCGGACGAGCGCGTGCCGCTCCTGGTGCAGCATTCCGACGACGGGGAGACCTGGACCACGGCCGGGCTGGAGGGGGATGGCGTGGAGCACGGCCCCCAGGGAGACTGGCAGCAGGTCCAGGCCCATCCCTTCGGCTGGAAGCTCCTGCGGCCCGCCGCAGGGAGCGGGTCCCACAGGCGCTGGGCCGTGGCCAGCCCGGACCCCTTCGGGCTCTGCGGCCTGCGCTTCTTCCGGCGGTCCGAGCCCGAGGACTGCAAATGCTCGCCCATCGAGGGCGCAGCCCTGAGCTGGACCGGCACGCCCTCGGAAACGCATCCCCCGGCCAACATCCTGGACAACGACAGCGGGACCTACGGCGAGATCACCGGCGAGGCCTGCCGCCTCATCCTGGACCTGGGCCAGGCCGTGAACGTGGCCGCGGCCTGGTTCGACGCCAAGGGCCTGCCCGAGGGCCTCTCCTCCGGCCGTCTCCAGCTCCAGTTCTCCGACGACGGAGAGGAATGGTCCCTGACCGACGCGGCCTTCGAGAACCTCTCGGGCATGGGCGGCTTTCCGGCCTGCCGCGACTTCGGCGCGCACCGCTGGTGGTCGCTTTTGGGCCTGGACGGCCTCGTCCGCCTGTCCGGGTTCCGGCTCTTCCGCAGGGGACGCCTGGTCCGCTCCGACGAGCCGCGGCCCCGCACCCTCTGGAAGAACGGCAGCGTCTGGGAGCTGGACGCCGTGGTCTCGGCCGTGGACGGCGCGTCCGTGACCGCTCCCGGGCTCTCGGCCAAGGCCGACGGCTTCTTCGACAGCGGGCTTCTGGTGTCCGAGGCCGGGGCCAGGGAGATCCTCGCCCACGCGGGCGACACCCTCACCCTGCGCCGGGCCCTGCCCTCCCTGGCCCCCGGCTCCCGGATCTCGGTGCGCGCGGGCTGCGACAAGACCAAGGAGACCTGCAACAGCCGGGGCAACATCGCCAATTTCGGGGGCTGGCCGTTCATCCCCTGGAAAAACCCCATGTCGGGCGAAACCATCTACTAGGAGGGACAGGCCATGGGATTCTGGTGGCTGGCGGCCTGGGTGGCCGTGGCGGTTCTGGGCTCGTTCCTGCGCTCCTCGCCGAAGTCCGAGGCTGCGGCCAAGCCCGCCGCCATGGCGGACATCGACGTGCCCACGGCCACCGAAGGCCGGCCCGTCCCGGTGCTCTTCGGCACGCGGCTCATCGAGAACCCCAACGTGGTCTGGTGGGGGGATTTGCGCACCGTGGCCATCAAGTCCAAGGGAGGCGGCAAGAAATGAGCGGCGTGCGGGTCCAGGTCCGGCACATGCGCGCCCTGGGCTTCTGCCTCAAGGGCTGCCGCGCCTTCTACGCGGCCCACGGCCTGGACTGGAAGGCCTGCCTGCGCGAGGGCACGCCCGCGGAGCAGGTGGAGGCCACGGGCGACGCCATGGCCCTCAAGGCCGCGGCCCTGGCCCGCAAGGAGGCTGAAGAATCATGAGCGGCGGAGGCAAGGGCGGCGGAAGCAGCAGCGCGGTGGTGGGCTACAAATACTACTGGGGCCTGCACGTGGTCATCGCCCACGAGGTGGAGGCCGTCCTGGGCCTGCGCTTCGGCGACAAGTACGGCTGGGAGGGCGTGGTCCGCGAAGGCTGGACCGGCCAGGAGGTCCTGGGCGGCCCGGTCATCGACATCGACCAGGGCGGGGTTCCGCCCTCAGGAGACATCGACTTTTCCGACGACTGGGAGGTGATCGGCGGCCCGGCCTCGGTGCCGGGCCTGATCCCCCTGAACAGCCCCAGCCTGTTCTCCAGCAACGAGGGCGGGGTCTCTGGCCGGGTGGACTTCCTGAGCGGCCGCCCCTCCCAGCCCCGGCACCCCTACCTCTACGCCAAGGTCTCCTCCCTGGTCAGCGCGGCCCGGGGCGTGGCCTCCCTGGTCTTCCGGCAGACCTACTGGGGCAACAATCCCTACATGCGCGCCCTGGGCGTCCGGGCCATGCGCGCCGCTCCCGGCTGGTACTTCGGGGACTACGACGAGAACTGGCACGTCATCGGGGACTCAGCCGTGCCCTACGAGGGCATGGCCGCCGGGGCCCTGGACTTCGACATGAACCCGGCCCACATCATCTACGAGTGCCTGACCAACGCCCGCTGGGGCCGGGGCCTGCCGGCCTCGGCCGTGGACGTCCCGAGCTTCGCGGCCGCGGCAACCAGACTGTCCGAGGAAAAACTGGGACTCTCCCTGCTCTGGGACGCGGAGACGAGCATCGAGGACTTCATCCGGACCGTGCTCGAGCACATCGACGGCACGCTCTACGAGATCCCGGCAGAAGGCCGGGTGGGCCTGAAGCTTCTGCGCAACGACTACGACCCGGACGGGCTCACGGTCCTGGGGCCGGACCAGATCATCAGCGTGGAGCAGTACTTCCGGCCGGGCTGGGGCGAGATCACCAACGAGGTCAAGGTGGTCTGGACCGATGACCTGAACTGCGAGCGCACGGTCTATGCCCGGGACCAGGCCGCCATCAACATGCAGGGCTCCGTGGTCTCCGAGACCCTGAAGATGCCCGGCATCCGCCACGCGGAGCTGGCCCAGCGGGTGGCCGACCGGGAGCTGGCCCAGCGCACCGGGTCCCTGTGCCAGGCCACCCTGGTGGCCACCAGCGCCGCCCGGGACCTCAAGCCCGGGGACGTGTTCCTCTGGCAGTGGCCGGAATACGGCATCCAGTCCATGGTCCTGCGCGTCATGAAGGTGAGCCACGGCGCGCTCACCGACGGCACGATCCGGCTCACCTGCGCCCAGGACGTGTTCGCCGAGCCCGTCATCTCCGGCGTGGCCGCGCCCGCGCCGGTCGTCTGGGCCGACCCCGCGGCCGTGCCCCCGGTCCCGGTCGAACACGCCCGGCTGGACGAGGCCCCCTACTGGCACGTCATCAAGCACCTCACCGGCGAGTACCAGTTCCTGCTCAACGAATTCGACGAGGACTCCGCGGCCCTGCTCATCCTGGCCCAGGCCCCGCAGTCCGGCTCCGGCAGCTACAGCGCGGTCTTCGACCTGGGATCGGGCTATGACCAGGACAAGGCCGTGACCGGGATCTGGTGCGCGGCCGGAGTGCTGGCCGAGGCCGTCAACGAACAGGCCACGTCCCTGGTCCTGGCGGAGACCTCGGGCTTTGCCGAGGTCCGGCCCGGCCGCCTGCTCTTCCTGGGGCCGGAGATCCTCCTGGTCCAGGAGGTGGAGGGCTACACCCTCACCGTGGCCCGGGGCGTGCTGGACACCGTGCCCGCGCCGCACAGCGCCGGGGAGCGGGGCTTCTTCGACACGGCCCCGACCCTGCCGCGCGAGGAGTACGCCGCGGGCGAGGAAATCGCGGCCAAGCTCCTGACCCAGACCGCCACGGCCACCCTGGACCTGGAGGACGCGCCCGAACTGTCCGTGGTCCTGGCAGGCCGCTTTGCCCGGCCCTATCCGCCGGGCAAGATCCGGATCAACGGCCAGGCCTGGCCCGAGACCATCACCGGCGAGCTGGCGCTCACCTGGGCCCACCGCAACCGCGTGCAGCAGACCGCCTATGTCCTGACCCAGGACGAGGACAGCGTCACGCCCGAGCAAGACACCACCTACACCGTGCGGATCTATGGCGAGAGCGGCCAGCTCCTGCGCACCGTGAGCGGGCTCACGGGCACGTCCTACACCTATGCGGCTGCCGACGAGCTGGCCGATTCCGGCCTGGGCCGCAAGCAGACCGCCCTGGCCTGCGAGATCGAGGCCGTGCGCGACGGATTCACGTCCTGGCAGGCTCAGCGCCGCGAGTTCACGCGCAGCGACATGCGTATCGTCACCGTCAACCGCCTGGCCGTCCAGAGCCAGGTCAACCCCGCCACCGCAACGTAAGGAGCGAGCCATGGCCGACATGATCTTCAACGCCTTCAACCAGAAGCTCGGGGCCGGGGTCTTTGACCTCTCCTCGGACAGTCTCAAGCTCTGCCTGCTCACCTCAGCCTATACCCCGGACGCCACGGACGCGGTGTACGGCGACCTGTCCGGAGAGGTGGCCAACGGCAACGGCTACACCACGGGCGGCAAGGCCCTCACCGGCGTCACCTGGACTCAGGACGGAAACGGCGCGGTCCTGGACGCGGCGGATCCCTCCTGGACCTCGGCCACGTTCACGGCCCGGTACGCCGTGCTCTATGACGATACCGATGCCAACAAGTCCCTCATCTGCCTCTTCGACTTCGGCGGCAACGTCGCGGTCACGGCCGGCACGTTCACTGTGAGTTTCGACGCGGCCGGTATGCTCGTGCTGGACGTTGCGGCGTAGGGCGACATGCTCCAGTGGACCGGCACTCCGCAGGAATGGGTATCCGGGCCGGAAACAGCCTGGCAGCCCTCCGCGGCTTCGGTCACGGCCCATGCCGGAGCCGTGGCCGTGCAGGCCGCTGTTCTGCCGGTCCAGGTCCAGGCCTCGGCCTTGATCCAGGTCCAGGCCGTGCATGTGGCGGCCGCGTTGGCAGCGTCCTCTGTGGCCGCGTCTTCCCAGGCCCAGGCTGGCCGAGTCGCCGGGGGGGGGGG
>JAWRKD010000155.1:0-35962 GCA_040307135.1 Desulfovibrionaceae bacterium | reverse complement strand
CCCCCCCCGCCCCTTTGTTTTTGCTTTTTTGTCATTTCGAGAGGTTCGAGGTTCCCATGGACAAACGCCCCCGCCACATGGCCGATCAGGATTCTCCCGCCCACGACAGCCGCGTCTATGTGCCCTTCCCCGGGGCCGACGAGAAGTACGAGGACAACTCCGACTGGCGGCTCTACAATCCCGGCAAGTATCAAGACCCTGACTGGTCCCCTGACAAGGAATAGCCCCACAGACCGCTGACGAATCCGCGTTGGCTGCGTCGCCCGAAAGGACGCAGCGGTTCGCGTATCGGCGGTGGGCGCCGGGCCTGCGTCTTTCCCGCGCCGCGCCGTGCGTTGCACGGCCTGCGGAAAGGGACGGCTCCGGTGGTCCGCTATGCCGGACAGCAGCGGTTGCCGCCCCCGGCCTTGGCTGCGTAGAGCGCGGTGTCGGCCCGGCCCAGCAGGCTGTCCGGCCCGTCGTCCGGCAGCAGGGTGGCCACGCCCGCGCTGATGGACAGACGCCGGCCGTCGCCGCCCACGTCGGGGCGCAGGGCGTGCACCTGGCCGCAGACCTTCTCGGCCAGCAGGATGGCCTGTCCCTGGCCGCAGCCGCGCAGAGCCGCGATATACTCCTCTCCGCCCCAGCGGCAGAGGATGTCCGACTCCCGCAGGCAGCCACGGATGGCCTCGGCCACCTGCCGGATCACCGCGTCCCCGGCCAGGTGCCCGTAGCGGTCGTTGATGGCCTTGAACCCGTCGATGTCCATCAGGATCACGGACATGGGCTCGCCCGAGCGGCGGGATTCCCGCATGGCCTGGTTCAGGAGCAGGTCGAAGGCCTGGCGGTTGGCCAGCCCGGTGAGCTTGTCCGTGGTGGCCATCTCCTCCAGCCGGGACTGGAACCTGTTCAGGGTCAGGCCCACGGCCAGGAGCACCAGGGCCATGACCCCGGCGCAGAGGCCCAGGTTCACGTACAGGGTGCGGCGCACGCCGGCCAGGGCCGCGTCCTCGGCCTTCTCCACCAGCAGGAACCAGTTGAGCTCCGGCAGGAAGCGCACGTTGAGCAGATGCTCTCCGTCCTTGTTCCGGAACTGGTAGGAGTTCTTCTCGCTTTTGAGGATGCTTTCGGACAGGTCCGCCAGCTCGGGCAGGTCCTGGATGCGCTGGCCCTGCTTCCAGGCCGGGCTGGAGGAGAGCATGATCCGGCCCTCGGGGTTCACGAAGGCCACGCTCCGGCCGTAGCGCTGCTGATAGCCCGCCACCAGGGAATGCACGCTGGCCACGTTGAGGCCTACGCCCGTGGCTCCCAGGAAGCGGCCCTGGAAGTCCAGGACCCGGTAGTTGATGAAGATGGTCAGTGCGTCCTGGTGGGCCATGTCGATGTCCACGTTGATCTCGTATGGCTCGGCCATGTTCCGCACGCGGTAGAACCAGACGTCGCGCTTCTCGTCCTCACGCACCTGTTTCAGGATGCCGCCGGGGTGGTAGTACATCTTGCTCCGGTCCGAGACGAAGAAGCTGGTGAAGGTCCCGAAACGCTGCTTGATCTCGGCCAGGTAGCGCGTGACCTGGGGCACGTCGTATTCGCCCGCCAGCACCCAGTTGCGGAGAAAGGTGTCGCTGGCCATCATGGAGGCGATGAAGATGGGCCGGATGAGATCCTTCTGGATTTCCGAATAGATGTTGTCCGCGGTGAGGGGCAGCTCGGTGGCCACGATGCCTTCGCGGATGGCCGTGCGCGCCGCGCCGTAGCTGAGGAGGCTGGTGGCGGCGAAGCCTGCGCCCAGAAGGACGCAGATGGAGAAAATGAGGAGACGTTTGTTGCCCATGGGGTCCTGCGCGTTTTTTTCTGTTATGCCCGCGAACTCCATGGCGGACAAGTATTTTTCAGGAGAGCGGCGCGGCAGGAAAACCCTTGACACTTAAAAAGTAATAGTTATTATTCCTATCAAACGACACCCATACGCCGCCTGGAGGCGGCCAGGAGGACAACATGACGCAGCTCAGCCAGTACAGGGACCTGGAGATCGATTGGGCCATGACGCCCTGGGACGCGGTGACGCTCTATCTGGAGTGGGGCAACAATTCCTGGCACGCCCAGTTCCAGCCGGTGCGCTCCAAGGACGACTACAGCAACTACTTCGTGGTCTATACCTGGGACGACTCGCCCAAGGTCATCCTGGTGCGCCGCAATTCCGAGGAGGCGCGCGAGCTGGCGTCCCTGGACCTGCCGGACGGGTTGCGCGAGCGTTTCCTGGACGAGATCGGCCACCTGAAGGGAGTGTTCCCGCCCAACGCCGAAGTCAAGGAATGGCTCAAGAAGCAGATTTTCAACTAGCACAGCCTACTCCTCCATCCTCCAGAGCACAGGGGGCCGGACGTTCCGGCCCCCGTCTCTTTTGGCCGGACGCCGCCGTTGCGGCCGTCCTGCGCCGGAGTTACATGTAGGCAATGCTTCCCTCTGCGAGTTGACGCCGCCGTGCGGAATGCTAGGTTCGGCCCGGGCAGAGCCCCAAGGAGGTGCCGCCATGCGAGTGCTGCTGGTGGAAGACGACGCCAAGATCGCCGATTTCATCGTCACGGGCCTGCGTAACAACGGGTGTGAGGTGGACTGCGCCGCGGACGGCAACGAGGGGCTGCGCCAAGCCCTTGCCGGCCGGCACGAGGTGGCGGTGGTGGATCTCATGCTGCCAGGCCTGGACGGGCTGAGGATCATCGAGGACATGCGCGCCGCCGGTGTGGAGACCCCTGTGCTCATCCTGAGCGCCAAGCGCTCGGTGGACGACCGCGTGCGGGGCCTGCGCGCGGGCGGCGACGACTACCTGCCCAAACCCTTCGCCTTCGCCGAGCTCCTGGCTCGGGTCCAGGCCCTGGACCGGCGCGCCTCCCGCAAGCAGGGCGAGCCCGTGGACCTGAGCGTGGGCGACCTGCGCATGAACCGCCTGCGCCGCGAGGTCAGCCGGGCGGGCCGGGCCATCATGCTCCAGCCCCGGGAGTTCGCCCTCCTGGAATACCTCATGCGCCATCCCGGCACCGTGGTCTCCAAGAACATGATCCTGGAGAACGTCTGGGACTACGGCTTCGATCCCCAGACCAACGTGGTGGACGTGCTGGTCTGCCGCCTGCGCGCCAAGCTGGACAAGGACTTCGACAGCAAGATGCTGCACACCTTGCGCGGGGTCGGCTATGTTCTCAAGCCGTGAGGCCCGCTGGCGGCCCACGAGCCTTCGCCTCACCGCCTGGTACGCGGCGGTCTTTTTCTTAAGCTCCGTCCTGCTTTTCGGGCTGGTCTATTACCTCCTGTCCTCCACGGTGCGGGCCCAGGACCGCCGGATCATGACCGGCAAGATCGCGGACTACGCCAACGTGGCCCAGTCCCAGGGCCTGGGCGTGCTGCTGGACGTCATCCGCATCGAGGCCGAGCACGAGGTCTCCACGGACTTCTTCCTGCGGCTGCAGGACGCCCAGGGCCGCATCCTGGCCCAGGCCGTGCCCCTCTGGTGGCAGGACGCGCCCGGCGCCCTGCCGGACTCCCTGCCCGAGGGCGAGGAGCTGCGCTGGAGCGTCTGGCAGAGGGCCCCCGGCGAGGACGTGGCCGAGGTGGGCGCCCACCGCATCAGCGGGGGCAACGTGCTCCTGGTGGGCTGCGACATCCGGGACCGGGCCGAGCTTCTAGGCAACTTCCGCACCATCTTCCTGGCCGTGATCCTGCTCACGGGCCTGGCCTCGGTGGCGGGCGGCACGCTCATGGCCCGCCGCACCCTCCAGCCCATCAGCGACCTGCTCCAGACCGTGCAGATCATCAGCCACGACAGCCTGAGCGCCCGCGTGCCGCGGCGCGGCGGCGGCGACGAGCTGGGCGCCCTGGTGGAGCTCTTCAACGCCATGCTCGACCGCATCGAGACCCTGGTCAAGGCCATGCGCGAGGCCCTGGACAACGCGGCCCACGACCTGCGCACCCCCATCACGCGCATGCGCATGGGCATCGAGTCCGCGCTCCAGATGGTGGAGGACCCCGGCCCCCGCGCCATGCTCCAGGACTGCGCCGAGGACTGCGAGCGCATGGCCGCCATGCTGGACATGCTCATGGACATCTCCGAGGTGGAGACCGGAGTCATGCAGCTGCGCTTCGAGCGCACCGACCTGGCGGACCTGGTGGCCGAGGCGGCCGAGATGTACAGCTACATCGCCGAGGACAAGGGCGTGCTCCTGGAGCTGAACCTGCCCGCCGGGGTTCCGGCCCTGGTGGACCGCGAGCGTGTGCGCCAGGCCCTGGCCAACCTCCTGGACAATGCCGTGAAATACACTCCCCCCGGCGGCCGGGTGAAGGTGGGCCTGGACCAGGGCGGCGACTGGGCCCGCATCTCGGTGCGCGACACCGGCCCGGGCATCCCGGCCGAGGACCTGCCGCGTATCTTCGAACGCCTCTACCGCGGAGACAAGAGCCGTTCCGTGCGCGGCCTGGGCCTGGGCCTGTCCCTGGTGCGGGCCGTGGTCGTGGCCCACGGCGGCCAGGTGCGGGTGGAGAGCGCCCCGGGCCAGGGCGCGCTCTTCATGGTGGAGCTGCCCGCCGGAAGCGTCTCCTGAGTCTTTGCCCGCATTCCAGGGACTTGCGGGCGGGCGGCATTCGGGGTAGCCATGTCCGTTCATCCGGAGGTTGCCCATCATGTCCCAGTTCGCCAGCCGTATGGACGGCGTGCATCCCTCGTTCATCCGCGAGATCCTCAAGGTCACGGCCGATCCGCAGATCATCTCCTTTGCCGGGGGGCTGCCCAACCCGGACCTCTTCCCTGTGGAGGAGATGGCCGAGGCCGCGGCCACGGTCCTGCGCGAGCAGGGCCGCACTGCGCTCCAGTACTCCACCACCGAGGGCGACCCCGAGCTGCGGGGCCTCATCGCCCGGCGCTACGCCGAGAAGAAGGGCTTCGCCGTGGACCCCGAGGACATCCTCATCACCACGGGTTCCCAGCAGTGCCTGGACATGATCGGCAAGGTGCTCATCGAGCGCGGGGGAGTGGTGGCCATCGAGCGGCCCGGCTACCTCGGGGCCATCCAGGCCTTCTCCTTCTTCGGTCCGGACTGGCGCACCGTGGAGCTGGAGGACGACGGCCCGAATCTGGACGACCTGGTCCGGGTGCTCAAGGACCGCCCGCGTTTCTTCTATGCGGTGCCCAACTTCCAGAACCCCTCGGGCGTGACCTACAGCGCGCAGAAGCGCGAGGCCGTGGCCGCCCTCCTGGCCAAGGGCGAGACCCTCTTCGTGGAGGACGACCCCTACGGCGAACTGCGCTTCCTGGGCCAGGACCAGCAGCCGCTCTACACCCGCCTGCCGGGCCAGGCCCTGCTTCTGGGGACCTTCTCCAAGATCGCGGCCCCGGGCTTCCGCATCGGCTGGGTGGTGGCGCCCCAGCGCATCCGCGAGAAGCTGGTGGTGGCCAAGCAGGCCGCGGACCTGCACACGAGCACCGTGATCCAGCGGGTGCTCGTGCACTACCTGAAGAGCCACGACATCGACGCGCACATCGCGCGCATCCGCGAGAACTACGGCAACCAGCGCCGGGCCATGGTGGAGGCCATTGAGCGGCACTTCCCGGCCGAGGTTTCCTGCACCCGGCCCGAGGGCGGCATGTTCCTCTGGGCCCGGCTGCCCCGGGGCTGCTCGGCCATGAAGCTCTTTGAGCTGGCCATCGCCCGCAAGGTGGCCTTTGTGCCGGGCGATCCCTTCTACGTGGACGGCACGGGCGGCAACACGCTGCGGCTCAACTTCTCCAACTCCAATGAAGAGCGCATCGAGGAGGGCGTCAAGCGCCTGGGCCAGTGCCTCAAGGAGTACCTGCCCCGCGCGGAGGCCGCGGCGTGAGTCTGCTGGACCTGGCCTCCAGGGAGGAGTGGGCCGCGCTGGAACGGGAGTTCCACGAGCGCTTCGGCCTGAACGCCAGGGTCTATGACGAGAAGGGCGCGGGCGTCACGGGCCAGGCCCTCTGGTGCAACAGGCTCTGCCCGGCCGTGAAGGCCAGCCCCTCGGGGCTTTCGGCCATCTGTTCCGTGGCCAACAGCGCCCTGGCCGCCGAGGCCGGGCGCGGCCGGACCACGGTCATCGACGCCTGCGACGCCGGGCTCGTCAAGATCTGCGTGCCCGTGTTCCTGGACGGCCGTTTTCAGGGCGTGCTGGGCGGCTGCGGCCTGGCGCCCGAGGGCGGCGAGGTGGACGCCTTTCTGGTGTCCAAGGGTTCCGGCCTGCCAGAGGAGCAGGTGGAGGCCCTGGCCCGGGAGGTGCCGTCCATTTCGCAGGACCGGGCCGAGGCCGCCGCGCGTTTCCTGGAGGAACGGCTGGCCGCCCTCCTGGCGCGTCCCCGCGGTTGACAGGAAGGCCCTGACAGGGGCAACCTGGGACCAGGGGAGCGTAAAGGAGAGGAGAGCGTGAAGTACCTGCTGGTGGACGACGACGAGGCCATCCACCTCCTGCTCAAGGACATCCTGGCGCCCTTCGCCCGCCTGGACTCGGCCCTGGACGGGGAACAGGCCCTGGACCTGTTCCAGCGGTCCCTGGAGCCCGGCGGCGAGCCCTACGACGCGGTGTTCCTGGACATCGTCATGCCCGGCATGGACGGCCACGCCGTGGCCGCCCGGCTGCGCGAGATGGAGCGCCGCCGGGCCGACGGCCCGGAGTTCAAGCTTGTCATGATCACGGCCCTGTCCGACACCCGCAACCTGAGCAAGGCCTTTTTCAAGGGCTACGCCTCCTGCTACATCGTCAAGCCGCTGGACCGCGCCAAGGTCCTGGAGGAACTCCAGGGCAACGGCGTCCTGGGCTGAGGAGTCTGCCGTGCGGCGCGTCGTCCTGCTGGTGTCCGTGCTTCTGTTCCTGGCCGGCTGCGGCCTGTTCCGGGGCGGCGAGGCGGCCAGCGTGCGCCTGGACCTGGACGAGGCGCCCGGGGCCACGGCCCGGCTCAAGCCGGGCGAGACCCTGCTCCTGGACGTGCGCCACCCCGGCGACGGCGGCTACCAGTTCAGCGGAGCCAGCTTCGACCCGAGCGTCCTGCGGCTGGACAAGTTCTGGACCGAGCCGCCCGCGGACCCCAAGCCCGGCGATTTCGGCCGGGCCTACTTCGTGTTCACGGCCGTGCAGCCGGGCAGCGCCACGGTGGAGATCCGCATCAAGCGGCCCTGGGAAAAGGACAGCGCGCCGGAGGTCTATCGCTCGGTGACGGTGGAGGTGGCCGCGCCGGACGGCAAGTCCTGAGCGGTCTTGATCAGGCGGAAATCCACGGGGCCGGCGGTTGGCATGACCGCGCGGGCCAGGGTCAGCGGGCTCACGTAGCCCGTGCTCCAGTCCAGGCGCAGCTCCAGGTCCCCGTTCCCCAGGTCCGCGAGCCCGGCCAGCAGGGGCCGGATGTCGAAGGGCTTCACTCCCCGCTTGCTCTTGCGCTGGATGACTTCTTTCTTCCTTTTCAGGAAATCGAACCACAGGGCCTTGAGCCCGTCCGGGTCCGGGCCACGCAGCTCCAGGCGGAAGGTCTCGGCCGCGGCCTGCATGACCGGGCGGCCCGGGGGCAGCAGCTCCACCCGCTCCAAGGGCAGGCCCGGCGGCAGGTTGGGGCCCAGGACCGCGGCCACCTCTTCGGCCGGGCGCGCCTCGCGCAGGCCCAGCACGAACCATTCGCAGACGCTCTCCACACCCACGGGCAGGGCCATGCCGAAGGAGACCCGGGGCAGGGGATGGAAGCCCGCGCTGAAGGACAGGGGCAGGCCGCTGCGGCGCAGGGCCCGCTCGAACACGCTCTGCAATTCCAGCTGGCTCAACACCGCGGCCGGGCCGGTCTTGGCGTACCAGACCCGGTAGCGCGCGGCCTGGGCGTTCAGGTCCGGCTTGCCGGAGAGGTCCGGCCCGGGCTGGTCCCCGGCCTGGTCCCGCTGGGCCAGGAGCACCCGGGGCCGGATGTCCTTGCCCGGGGCCTGGGCCGTGAGCCGCGAGGCCCGGCCGTCCAGGTTGCAGACCCCGCAGCCCGCGCAGGAGTCGTAGCGGCAGTCGGCCGTGGTCGTGGCCTCCAGGGCGCGCCTGCGCTCGCGCAGGAGAAAGCCGCGGGAAACCCCGCAGTCCAGGTGGTCCCAGGGCAGGGGCTCGTCCACGGAGCGCTCGCGCAGGTATTCCTCGGGGGTCAGGCCGTGTTCGGCCATGGCCTCCAGGTAGGGGGCCAGGTCCAGGCGGTCCTTCCAGCTGGAGAACAGGGCCCCGGCGCGATAGGCCTGCTCCACCACGGGCCCCAGCCGCCGGTCCCCGCGCGAGAACACGCCCTCGATGTAGCTCATGCGCGGCTCGTGGAACTTGAGCATGAGCCGTTTGTGGCGCTTGAACAGGTCGCGCAGGTAGTCGATGCGCTCGCGGATCTCGGAGAGCCCGATCTGGCGTTCCCACTGGAAGGGCGTGTGCGGCTTGGGCACGAAGGGCGAAACCGCGGCCGTGACCTGAAGCCGCTTCACCTGCCAGCCCGCGGCGTCGCGCACCTTGCGGCAGAGGTCCACGATGGCCTCCAGGTCCTCGGGCGTCTCGGTGGGCAGACCGATCATGAAATAGAGCTTCACGTGCTGCCAGCCGTGCTCGAAGAGATGGCGCACATGGGCGATGAGGCCTTCCTCGGTGACGCCCTTGTTGATCACGTCGCGCAGGCGCTGGCTGCCCGCCTCCGGGGCCAGGGTGGCGCCGGTGCGCCGGATGCTGGCGATGCGCTCCATGATGGCCGGGGACACCGAGCCCACCCGCAGGGACGGCAGGGAGATGGCCACCTGCTGGGCCGCGCAGCGGTCAAAGGTGCGGGCGAAGAGGCTGTCCAGGGCCGAGAAGTCGCCCGTGGACAGGGAGAGGAAGGAGACCTCCTCGTAGCCCGTGGCGGCCAGGCCCTGGTCGAGCATGGCCTGGATGCGCTCCAGGCTGCGTTCGCGCACGGGGCGGTAGATGATGCCCGCCTGGCAGAAGCGGCAGCCCCGGGTGCAGCCCCGGGCGATCTCCAGGGTGAGGCGGTCGTGCACGGCCTGGCCGAAGGCCAGCGGGGTCAGGACCGGGAAGGGCGCATGCTCCAGGTCCTCCACCAGGGCCTTTTCCACGCGCTCGCGGCCCGGGACCAGGGGCTTGAGCGGCAGGCCCGGACCCTGGTCCTGGAACAGCGAGGGCACATAGACCCCGGGGATTTCCGCGAGGCCGCGCAGCAGGTCCGGCCGGGGCAGGCCCTGGTCCCTGGCCGCCAGCACGGCCTCCAGGACCCGGGGCAGGGCCTCCTCGCCGTCGCCCAGGACCATGCAGTCCACGAAGTCGGCCAGGGGCTCGGCGTTGAAGCAGGCCCCGCCGCCCGCCAGGATCAGGGGATGCCCCGGCCCGCGCTCGGCCGCGCGCAGCGGGATGCCCGCCAGGTCGAGCATGTACAGGACGTTGGTGTAGCAGAGCTCGTGGGTCAGGCTGAAAGCCACGGCGTCCAGGTCGGCCAGGGGGGTGTCGGTCTCCAGGGTGCAGAGGGGCGCCCCGCGCTCGCGCAGCACCCGGGCCGTGTCCTCGCAGGGGGCATAGACCCGCTCGGCGGAGAGCCCGGGCCGGGCGTTGACGCAGTGGAGCAGGATGCGCTGACCCAGGTAGGACATGCCCACGTCGTAGAGGTCCGGGAAGGCCAGGCCCAGGCGCAGGCGCACCGAGGCCGGGTCCTTGCGGAGCGCGCCCCATTCCTGGCCGGCGTAGCGGCTGGGCTTCGGCAGAAGCGGCAGGAGTTCCCGCATGATTCCTGAACGGCCTCCCGATGGCGAAAAAAAGGGTGGTTTCCTGCGAAACCACCCTGGGGGATCGTTTCGCGGCCCTATGCGGGCCTATTTCTTGAGCAGGCTGGAGATGTCGCCGCCGGACGGCCCCACCAGGCCCTGGAGATTCTTCAGGTCCCCGGCCGTGGACAGGGTCAGGTTGCTGACCGCTTCCAGGTACTTGGTCTTCAGCTCCTCGGGGAACTTTTTGTACTCGTAGAGCACGTGCTTGGTCTCGATGGAGCCGGACATGTCGTTCTCAAAAGGATAGCCGAAGGGCAGGAGCATCATCTGCACGCCCTGCTGGGTGGGGACGGTCTGGAGCTGGGCCGGGTCCTCGATCTTGGCGCCGTCCGCGCTCCACTTGCCGAGGACCAGATCGCCGGTGATGAGTTTCACCAGCCGGATGTCGTAGGCCATGGAAGACTCCTTGGGTTGAATGAGACCCCTGGTAAGTAGGGGCTCGATTCTCTTGTGTCAAGGGCGCGCGGCGGCCGCGGACCCGAACTTGCAATGGCCCGGCCATGCGACAAAGGATCGGCGCGTGAACGTCCTCGTCCTGAGCCTGACCCGCTTCGGCGACCTGCTCCAGACCCAGCCCGTGCTCTCCGGCCTCAAGGCTCAGGGGCACGCCACCGGCTTGGTCTGCCTGGAGAATTTCGCCGGGGCCGCGGCCCTGTTGCGGGACCTGGACCAGACCCTGCCCCTGCGCGGGGCGCGTTTTCTGGCCTGCCTGGAGCGCGGGGACTGGCGCGGGAGCCTGGGCGAACTCGACGGCTTCCTGGCCGGGGTGCGCCGCAGCTTCCGGCCGGACGTGCTCGTCAACCTGACGCCTTCGCTCTCGGCCCGGCTCCTGGCCCGCGCCCTGGGCGCGGCCGAGGTCCGCGGCTTCTGCGTGGATCCTTTCGGTTTCAACGACGACGCCTCGGACTGGGCCGCCTTTCTCCAACTGGCCTCGGCCCAGCGGGGCCAGAGCCCGTTCAACGTGGCGGACCTCTTCCGCCGCGCTGCCGGGCTCACGGGCCCGGGCACGCCGCTGGAGCTTCTGCCGCCCTTGGCCGAGGACCGGGCCTGGGCCGGGGAGCTGTTGCGCTCCCAGGAACCCGCCGCAGGCGTCCGGGGGTATGCGGCCCTCCAACTGGGGGCCAGCGAGGACCGGCGGCGCTGGCCCGAGAGTTCTTTTGCGGAGCTGGGAGCGCGGCTCTGGAACGAGCGGGGGCTTCTGCCCGTGCTCCTGGGCTCGGCCCAGGAACAGGCGCTGGCCGAACGCTTCCGCCAGGCCGCCCCGGACCTGCCCTGCGTGGACCTCACGGGCCGGACCTCCCTGAACCGGCTGGCCGCGGCGCTCACCCGCTGCGACCTGCTCGTGACCAACGACACCGGCACCATGCACCTGGCCGCGGGCCTGGGCCTGCCCGTGGCCGCCATCTTTCTGGCCACGGCCCAGCCCGTGGACACCGGCCCTTACCGGCCGGGCTGCCTCTGCCTGGAGCCGGACCTGGACTGCCATCCCTGCGGCTTCGGCCGGGATTGCGACCGCCAGGAGGCCTGCCGCCGGGCCGTGGACGTGGAGGCGGTGCTGTCCTGCGCCGTGAGCCTGCTGGAGCCGGAGCGCGGCCTGGGCCATGTCCCCGGCGCGCGGGTCTGGCGCACGGTGCTGGACGACGAGGGATTCCTGGGCCTGGAGTCGTTGAGCGGCCACGGCGGGACCGACCGGGCGCGCTGGCTGGACGCCCAGCGCCGCCTCTATCGTCGTTTTCTTGACGGACTGGACCCCGAGCCTTGGACCGGCCCGGCCCCGCTCCGGGACCCGGCCGCGGCCGCCTCCACCGCCGCGGCCCTGGAAAAGGCCGCGGGCCTGCTCCAGCTTCTGGAGCAGCAGCTCCAGCTTCTGCAGCGCGACGCGCGCCCGGTCTTCAAGGCCAAGTTCCTGGCCAACTGCCGCCTGCTCCAGTCCCTGTTCGGGGACGAGCCCCGGCTCGGCGTGCTCGGCGCGCTCTGGCTTTTCCAGTCCCAGCAGGCGGCCCGCGATCTGGCCCTCCTGTCCCTGCTCATCCGCCGCTACGGCCGGCTGGTGCGCGCGTTCCTGTCCCTGTTCCGCTGAGCGGCACGATTCTTGAATCCCATGGCCCCAGGACCGGAACCCGGAAATTTCAGCCCTACGAGGAGGCGTGTTCCATGATTGTGATCGACGGACGGCGCAGCGACCTGGCCGTGAAGAATTTCGAGAACCTGGAGCAGATTTTCAACAGGGTCATGGAGGATGGGACTCTGGAGGACCGCGTGGTCACCGACGTGCTCGTCAACGACGCGCCCTTCACCGAGATCTATCCGCACCAGGCCGAGGACATCGAGACCCGCGGCATCGAGAGCGTGGAGATCAAGTCCGTGCCCGTGAAGGACATGGCCGTGGACATCACCCGCGAGCTTTACAAGGTGGTCAACCTCATGGGCGACGGCGGCTCGCGCGTGGCCTCCCTGTTCCGCCAGGCCGACGACGCCGAGGCCCTGGATCTCTACCAGGACCTGCTGGACGTGGTGCGCGACTTCCTGGGCATGATCGGCAGCCTGCGCGACGAGTTCGCCCTCAAGGAGCATCCCGCCTTCCGTAGCGCGGCCGACGACTTCAGCGACCTCTTCAGCGAGATGTCCGAGGTCCTGGAGAACGAGGACTGGATCCTGCTCTCCGACCTGCTGGAGTACGAGTTCCTGCCCGCCGTGGACCGCTGGAAGAAGGTCATCGCCCAGTTGCGCGACGACATCCGCAGCACGGGCAAGGGGTAGCATCATGGCCGACGCGCTCACCCTGCTGGACCAGGCCCTGGAAGTGGGCCGCAAGGAGCTGGGATTCCTGCTGGACGGGGATGTGGCCGAGGCCTCGCGCCTGGCCCGCGACCGCGGCCAGCTCACGGCCGAGGCCATGGCCGGAGGCGGCGGGGTGAACCTGGACCAGGCCCTGGAAAAGCTCACGCAGCTCCAGGGGCTCCAGGGCCAGATCACCCAGGAGGCCCGGCGGCTCCACGCGGCCCTCAAGAAGGACCTGCTGCGGGCGCGCCAGGAGAACAAGCGGTTCACGGCCTACAAGGAAGGTTCGGTCAAGGGCCACCGGCTGGCCAACCGCTTCATCTCCCGCCAGGGTTGAGACGTTTTCCGGGCAAGGACGGTCAGGCCCGGCCGGGTTTCCCCGGCCGGGCCTTTTTTGCGCCGGTCTCCCGCGGCCCGGCCCCGCAGGGACGCAAAACCCGTTTCTCTTTCCTTTCCCGCTGGTTCGGCGTAGAGAATGGAGAGGAGCGTCTATGCCCGAGGGGATCGTGGAACGCATCGACCCGGAACTGGCCGACCTGGTGGGATCGTTTCTCGCCGGTTCGCGGCGGGACGCGGCCCTGCTGGCCGAGGCCCTGTCCCGGGTGGACATGGAGACGGCCCAGCGCATCGGCCACAGCGCCAAGGGCGCGGGTGCGGCGTACGGCTTTTTCGGTCTGCGCGACCTGGGAGGCCGGCTGGAGCAGGCCGCGGCCCAGGGCGATCTGGCCCTGTCCTTGGACCTCCTGCAGCGGATTCAGGACTACCTGGAGCGGGTGCGGGTGGAATACGCCTGAACGAGGGGGAGCGGAAACAAGAGGCGGGGCCGTGCGGCCCCGCCTTTTTTCTACTTGCCGAAGATCTTGTCGATCTTCTGCGCCAGGGTTTCCGGCGTGAAGGGCTTGACGATGTAGTTGGAGACCTTGGCCTGCACGGCCTCGATGATGTTCTCCTGCTGGGCCTCGGCCGTGACCATGAGGAACGGGGTGGCCGCGTATTCCTCGCTGGCCCGGACCTTGCGCAACAGCTCAATGCCGCTCATCTTGGGCATGTTCCAGTCCGAGACGATGAAGTCGATGTTGTCCCGGTTGAGGACCTCCCAGGCCGTGGTGCCGTCGTCGGCCTCCACCACGTTGGTCAGCTCCAGCTGGCGCAGGATGTTCTTGATGATCTTGCGCATGGTGGAGAAGTCGTCCACCACCAGGATGCGCATGTTCTTGTCGTAGGCCATGGCTCGCCTCCGTCGGGGGTGCGCGGTAATTATCTAGGCCGAATACAGAGTTCCTGGGCGAAAGACAATCCACCCCCGCAAAAAAATCAAACCCGGCCGTCGCCGGAGGCCAGCAGGTCCATGGCCTGCTCCACGCTCCAGTCCGCGTGCACGACCTTGCCCAGGGCCGAGAGAAGCTGCGCGGGGCGGTCGTTCTGGAAGATGTTCCGGCCCACGGAGAGTCCGGCGCCGCCGGCGCGCACCGAATCGTGGACCATGCGCACCAGGCTCTCGGTGTCGTCCATCTTCGGCCCGCCGGCGATGACCACCGGGATGCAGCAGGCCTCGGTCACCCGCTCGAAGCTCTCGGGGTCGCCGGTGTAGGGCACCTTGACGATGTCCGCGCCCAGTTCCAGGGCCACGCGGGCGCAGTGGGCCACCACCTCGGGGGCGAAGGGGTCCTTGATGGCCGGGCCGCGGGCGTACATCATGGCCAGCAGCGGCATGCCCCAGTCGTTGGCCTTGGCCGCCATCTCGCCCAGGTCGGCCAGCATGCGGCCCTCGGTCTCGTCGCCCAGGTTGATGTGCACCGAAACCCCGTCGGCCCCGAGTTTGAGGGCGTCCTCCACCGTGCCCACCAGGGACTTGGCGTTGGGATGGGGCGACAGCGTGGTGCTGGCCGAGAGGTGGATGATGAGCCCGATGTCGCGGCCGTGGCGGCGGTGCGAGCAGCGGGGCAGGCCCTTGTGCATGAGCACGGCGTTGGCCCCGCCGTCCGCGATCTGGTCCACGCTGGCGCGCAGGTCCACCAGCCCGTACAGGGGTCCCACGGTGACGCCGTGGTCCATGGGCACGATGATGGTGCGGCCGTTGTTGCGGTTGAGGATGCGTTCGATGCGGATGGATTTTCCGAGCTGCATGGCTGTCTCCTTGCGGTTTGCCCCGCGCCCGGCTCCGCCCGCGATCTGCAAAACAAGAAGGCCGCGGGCGGTGTGCCTGCGGCCTTCGGGAGTGTTTCTGTTCTCGTGACGACGCTACGCGCGCACCCCCGTACCGCAGGCGCTGCTAAAGAAAAAGAAGAAAAAGAAGCGGCTGTGGTTCGGGGTCTGCATGACCGGGGGATTACCCGCAGCCCGCGCCGCTGTCAAGCCCGCGGGTCCCGGGCCAGGAAGCGGATCTCCACCAGTCCGTTCTTGGGCAGGGCGGTCACGGCCACAGTGGTGCGCGCGGGCTTGTGGTCCTTGAAGTACTCCCCGTAGATGGCGTTGAACTCGGCGAAGCGGCCCATGTCCGTGAGAAAGACGTCCGCGGCCAGCACGTCGCCGTAACCCGCTCCGGCCGCGGCCAGCACCGCGCCCAGGTTGTCCAGCACGCGCCGCACCTGGCCCGCGAAGTCCGGGGCCAGCTCGCCCGTGGCCGGGTCCAGGCCGGTCTGGCCGCTCAGGATGAGCAGCCCGCCGTAGGCCAGGGCCTGGGAATAGGGACCCAGGGCGGCCGGGGCCTTGTCCGAGTGGATGAAGCGGATCTCCTGCATGGTGTCCTCCTTTCAGGTTGCCGGAGTCCAGAGAAAGCGCCGGGCGGTCTGTCCGGACAGGCGGCCTACGCCGCGGGTGAGCAGGGCCGTGACGACCAGGGAGAAGAGCAGCCTCCCCCAGAGAATGCCGGAGACGTGGCCGCCCACCAGATTCATGAGCAGGGTGTCCTCAATAAGGCTGTGGCACAGGCCCATGAGGGTCAGGGCGGCGAACACGTCGCGGCCCTCCACCTGGCCGGTGCGGGCCTCGTGGATGATGAGCCCGCCGCCGTAGGCCAGGCCCAGGACCAGGCCCACCACGGCGATGGTGGCCGCGCGCGGGCCGATGCCCATGAGCCGCAGCACGGGCCGCAGGGCCGCGTTGCAGAGGTCGAGCAGACGCAGGGCCTGGAGCAGGCGCATGAGGCCGATGAGGCCCGTGATGATGCAGAAGATGGAGGCCAGGTTGCGGGCCTCGCCCAGGGCCCAGCGCCAGAGCGGCTCGGGGCCGCCGGCCGGGGCCTGGAAGAGCAGGGTGGCGGGCTCCCGCAGCAGGCCCAGGCCGTCGTAGGTCAGGTGCAGGATCAGGCCCAGGAGGAGCGCGCCCAGGACCCGGACCAGGAGCTGGAAGCCCAGGCGCGGCCCGGACTTGCGGGCGATGGTCAGCTCCACTGGCAGGTTGTGGGCCACGAGGATCATGGCGGCCAGCACCGTGGTCTGAGCCTGGGTCAGGGGCGCGGTGTCGGCCAGGGAGAGCAGGACCACGATGCCGGAGTAGATGTTGTTGAGCATGGCCGTGGCCCAGACCAGGCCCATCTCCGGCGGCAGGCCCACCAGGGCCATGACCGGGGCCAGCGGCCAGGCCAGGTAGGCGATGAGGCCCAGCTCCTTGAGCGTCTTCACCGCGATGATGATGGGCACCATGACCTTGAACAGGTCCAGGGACACACGCAGGCCTCCCAGGAGGACCTCGCGGGCGGCGGTGACAAGGGCGGCGCAACGGTTCATGGCGATTCTCCCGGAGGGCCGGACCATAGGCGGTTTCCAGGCAAATGAAAAGCCCCGGACCCTTGCGGACCCGGGGCTTCGAGGGGAGACGGCAGGGACATCAGGAGAAGATGCGCGCGCCCTGGAAGATCACCACGGCCACGGCAAAGGCCAGCACGGTGTTGAAGGCCATGCTGAACCCGGCCCACTTCCAACTCGACTCGCGGGCCATGGCCACCACGGTGACGAAGCAGGGGGCGTAGAGCAGGGTGAAGGCCATGAGCGCCACGGCGGCGGAGACCGGGAAGCTTTCGTCCGCGGCCAGCTTTTCGGAGAGCGGGGCCGCGTCCTCGGCGTCCACCTCGCCCAGGGAGTAGGCCGTGCCCAGGGTGGAGACCACCACTTCCTTGGCCGCGAAGCCGCCCACCAGGGCGATGTTCACGCGCCAGTTGAACCCGGCCAGGCTGGAGAGGGGCTCCAGGGCGTGGCCCAGGCGGCCGCCCACGGTGTACTCCAGGGCGGCCTCGGCCTCCTCGGCGCTGGCGGTGTTCAGCTCCTCCTCCAGGGCCGCCACGTCCTCCTCGGGCGCGCCGGCGGTCCTGGCCTCCTCCACGCGCTGCTCGGCTGCGGCGATGCGTTCCTGGAAGGGCGCGGCGGCCTCCTCGGGCAGCTGCGGGAAGGTCATGCCCGCCCAGAGCAGGACGGAGATGGCCAGGATCACGGTGCCCGCCTTGCGGATGTACTGCCAGGTGCGTTCCAGGGAGTGGATGAGCACGCCGCGCAGGGTGGGTATGCGGTAGGGCGGCAGCTCCATGACGAAGGGCGTGGCCTCGCCCTTGATGATGGTGGAGCGCAGGAGCCGGGCCACCAGCAGGGCCGCGGCCCAGGCCCCCAGGGTGATGGCGAACATGACGTTGGCCTCGGACTCGGGGAAGAAGGCCGCGGCCAGCATGAGGAAAACCGGAATCTTGGCGCCGCAGGTCATGAACGGCGAGACGAGCAGGGTGGCCAGCTTCTCCTTGGGGCTGCGCAGGGTGCGCGTGGCCATGACCCCGGGCACGGCGCAGCCGCCCGCGATGCCGCCGGAGACGATGAGCGGCAGCACCGAGGTGCCGTGCAGGCCGAAGATGCGGAACACGCGGTCCAGCATGTAGGCCATGCGCGCGATGTAGCCGGAGTCCTCCAGGGCCGAGATGAGCAGGAACATGATCAGGATGAGCGGCACGAAGCCCATGACCCCGCCCACTCCGTCGATGACGCCGGAGACGATGAGCGAGCGCAGGAGCCCGTCGGGCAGGGCCGCGCTGACCGTTTCGTTGAGCCAGCCGAAGAGGCCCTCGAGCCAGCCCATGGGTATCTCGCCCAGGGTGAAGGTGATGCTGTAGATGAGGTAGATGACGCCGACCATGATGAGCGGGCCGGCCAGCTTGTGGGTCAGCACGCGGTCCATCTTGTCCGAGATGGACAGGCGCTGGGCGTCCAGGCCCGGGCGGCGCACGGTCTGGCGCATGATGCCCGCGATCCAGCCGTAGCGGTAGTCCGCGATGATGGCGTCGGGCAGGGCGTCCAGGGTGCTCTGGAGGTGGCGGGCGACCTTGGCGGTGAGGGCCTCCAGCTTGTCGGAAAGGGCCGGGGCGGCCGCGCGGCCCAGGGCCACGATCTGGCTGTCGCCCTCGAGATACTTGAGCGCGGTCCAGCGGAACGGGAGCTTGCCCGCGAACAGGCCCTGCTCCTTGATCAGGCACTCCATTTCGTCCAGCACCGGGTCCAGGTCCGGGCCGTAGGACAGGCGCAGGGGCTCCCACTGGCCTTTGCGTCTGTCGTCCAGGGCGCGGCAGGCCTCCATGAGTGCGCGGGAGCCCGTGCCCGAGCGGGCCACGGTTTCCACGGCCGGGCAGCCTGTGAGCTGCGAGAGCAGGGCCGTGTCGATCTCCTTGCCGGACCTGCGCACCTCGTCCATCATGTTCAGGGCCAGGACCAGGGGCAGGCCCAGCTCCAGGAACTGCACGGCCAGGTACAGGTGACGCTCCAGGGCGTCGGCGTTGAGCACGTCCACCACCACCTGTGGCCGTTCCTCCACCAGATAGTTGCGAGCCACCACCTCTTCCTGGCTGTAGGCGGTGAGGGAGTATGTGCCGGGCAGGTCCACCACCTCGAAGTGATCGCCGCCGAAGTGGGCCGTGCCGGTCTTCTTCTCCACGGTGACCCCGGGCCAGTTGCCCACGTGCTGGCGCGCGCCGGTGAGGGCGTTGAACATGGTGGTCTTGCCGCAGTTCGGGTTGCCGGCCAGGGCCACGGTGAGCTTTGCGCCATGGGGCTGGGCGCCTGCATTCTCCATGTGCAGGACGCGGGCCTGGTTACTCATGGGCGGCCTCCGCTCCGGACAGGGGTTCCACGGTGATGTAGTCGGCCTCGCTGTTGCGCAAGGTCAGGGTGAAGTCGCGCAGCCGGAGGGCCACGGGGTCATGGAGCGGGGCCTTGCCGATGACCCGGATTTCCGTGTTGGGGATGAGGCCCATGTCGCGGATGCGGCGGCCCAGTTCACCCTGGGCCGTGATGGTGCGGATGCGCAGGGCCTGGTTGATCTTGGCCTGCCGCAGACAAAAGGGAGTTCCCATTGGTGCCTCGCGTTCAGTGGGGTTTGCAGCCGTTCCGGCCGTTGGTGGAGGGGCAGGAGCCGCAGCTGGAGCAGCCGCAGGAACTGCCTCCGCTTCCGCCCTTGCGGACGAAGCGGCTGACGACGTAGATCAGGGAAGCGGCCACGGCCGCGATGACGATGATGTTTTCGAGCATGGCTGATCCTTTGCCGCAGGGCGGCGTGGGATACTCTTTAATGAGAATGAATTTCATTGTCAAGGAATGGGGGGTGAAATTTTGCAGAAAATAATTCTTCATTCTGGAATAATTGAATAAAACAACAATGCCTTGTGCTGGTTCCCAATCT
The DNA here is from genome assembly GCA_040307135.1 of Desulfovibrionaceae bacterium. Taxonomy (GTDB): domain Bacteria; phylum Desulfobacterota; class Desulfovibrionia; order Desulfovibrionales; family Desulfovibrionaceae; genus Aminidesulfovibrio. The sequence goes on along the minus strand of JAWRKD010000155.1, from coordinate 16,745 downwards.
GTGCCACAATTCATCCATGGAACCATCGACCAGGGCCCAGCCGGTCCATGTTCTCCTGGTGGCGGCGCCCGGGGAGGCGCGTGAGGCCTACGAACGCGAGCTGCGCCGCGTGGGCGTTTCGTTCGACGCCCTGGATTCCCCGGCCGACCTGCGCGGGCCCGTGGCGGAGCGGCCCTTCAACGGCCTGCTCCTGGACCTGGCTACCTGGATCCGCTGCCCGGCCCAGAAGCGGGGACCGCTCCAGGGCGTGCTCGAGCGTTTCCCGGTGCTTCGGCTCCTGTACAACCCGGAGCAGGGCGGCATGCGCGGCGTGACCCTGGGCGGCACGGTACAGCAGGCCCGGGACCTGGAGGCCTTCCTGCTGGAGCAGTGCGCGGGCTTTTCGCCCCGCTCCTTCCGCATGGCCGAACGCCAGGCCGCCATCTGCAACGTCCTGGTCCTGGAGCGGCCGGACCAGCCCCTGGCGGAGGGGCAGCGGGCCGTGACCAGGAATGTCTCCGAGGCCGGGTGTTTTCTCATCTCCTGCCGGGACTTCGAGCAAGGGCAGCGGCTCTGGCTCGTGTTCAAGGAACTGGCCGACCACGAGCCCATCGCCGCCACGGTGCGTTGGCTCCAGCCCTGGGGCGAGGCCATGCGCCTGCCCGGGGCCGGGGTCAGCTTCGACAGCCTGGGCCAGAATCAGCAGCGGGCCCTGCGTGCGCTGCGCCGGGAGCCTGCATGACCACGGACAAGGAAAAGGACAAGAATTTCGAGCTCTGGCTCGAGGCCCTGGCCAAGGGCGTGCTGCTGGGCGGCTCCCTGGGGTTGATCGCCGGCTGGATCGGCCTGCTGCCCATGGAGCGCGGCCTGTTCCTGGGGGTTTTGGTGGGCTGCTTGGCGGGCATCAGCTTCAAGAATCTGCGCGAACGCAAGTGATCCTTCACGCCGTTGATTTCTGAATTTCTTTCAAGGGTTGCAACGCATTCCGGCCCATATGTGTATATATTAACATGGTATAATCATTGCCCTTTTTCCTCCGCCGCATTGTCCCGTTCCCTTCGGCATGACAGTCTGCCTGCAAAACCGGCTGCCGTGCAGCCTGCGGATTCGCCTTGGGGGCGGGACCTGCTGGGAAAAGGAGGAGACTTGCCATGACCATGACGCGGCGAGCGTTCATCAAGGTCACGGGGGCGGGCCTGGCCGTGGTCAAGAATACCAAGGCCCAGCTCTGCAACCCCGAGGACGTTTCGGTCATCTTCCTGGTGGCCGACGATCCCAGGATGTACCATGCCTTGGCCGTGGCCCAGGGGCCGCAGCCCACGACCCGCCAGCGGATGCTGGCCGGGCTGGCCGCGCCGCTCCGGCTTCTGGCCCAGAACGTGCGAGGATAGGGAAGCAGGGCGATGGAAAAACGGCAAGGCCGTCCTTCCCGGGACGGCCTTGCTCCATTTTCAGGGAGGGCGGAGCCTAGAGGATCTGGCTCAGGAAGAGCTTGGTGCGGTCGTGCTGGGGCGCGGTGAAGAAGTGCTCGGGCGTGCCCTGCTCCAGGATGGCTCCGGCGTCCATGAAGACCACGCGATCGGCCACCTCGCGGGCAAAGCCCATCTCGTGCGTCACCACCACCATGGTCATGCCCTCGCGGGCCAGCTTGACCATGACGTCCAGCACCTCGCCGATCATCTCCGGGTCCAGCGCGCTGGTGGGCTCGTCGAAAAGCATGATCTTGGGTTGCATGGCCAGGGCCCGGGCGATGGCCACGCGCTGCTGCTGGCCGCCGGAGAGCATGGCCGGATAGACGTGGGCTTTTTCCTGGATGCCGACCTTCTTCAAGAGGCCCATGGCCCGGCTCTCGGCCTCCAGCTTGGGCACGTTCTTGAGCTTGATGGGGGCCATGGTCAGGTTTTCCAGCACGGTCTTGTGCGGGAAGAGGTTGAAGGACTGGAAGACCATGCCCAGTTCCATGCGCACCTTGTTGATGTCCGTGGAGGGCGAAGTGACCTCGAAGCCGTCCACCAGGATGCTGCCCTGGTCCACCTGCTCCAGCTGGTTGATGGTCCGCAACAGCGTGCTCTTGCCCGAGCCGGAGGGGCCGATGATGACCACCTTCTCGCTGGGGTGGATGTCCAGGGAGACGTTGTTCAGTGCCCGCAGGCTGCCGAACAGCTTGCTCACGTTCTGAATGCGGATGATGGGGCTAGTGTCGGTCATAGTAATTGAGCCTTGATTCCATGTGGCTGACGCCCTTGGACAGAACCAGGGTGATGATCAGATAGACCAGGGCGACGATGGTGTAGGCCTCGAAATAGAAGAAGGTCTCGCCCGCGAACTCCCGGCCCCGGCGCAGCAGGTCGGCTACGGCCAGGATGGAGACCAGGGAGCTGTCCTTCAGGAGCGCGATGAACTCGTTGCCCACCGGCGGCAGGATGGTTCGCCAAGCCTGGGGCAGGATGACCAGGGTCATGGTCTGGCGGCGGTTGAAGCCCAGCGACCGGGCCGCCTCGGTCTGGCCTTTGTCGATGGACTCGATGCCCGCGCGAAAGACCTCGCCCATATACGCGCCGTAGCAGAAGCCCATGGCGATGACCGCCGAGGCCATGGGCGGCAGCTTGCTCACCAGCGGAATGGTGGCCAGGGCGTAGTAGATGTAGAATAGCTGCACCAGCAGCGGGATGCCGCGGATGACCTCCACGTAGGTCGAGGCCATGAGGTTGAGCACCCGGTTGCGCGAGATGCGTCCCAGTCCCGTGATCAATCCCAGCACCAGGGCCAGGAGGATGGACAGGGTGGTCACCTGGAAGGTCACCAGGATGCCGTCGGGGACGAAGGAGAGGATGCGCAGGTAGGGATCTGGGCGGCTCAGACAGAGGAAGGCGGTGATGGCAATGGCGCCGATGAAGGACAGCCACCAGGCGGAGAGGAGACCTCGGTCCTTCTTGCGGGGGATGGCCGCACCGTCGCTCACTTCGATGGAAACCGGCTTGCTGCTCATGGGGTAGGCTGGGTGAAAGTGAAAGAAAAGGGGCCCGGGTCATCCCCGGGCCCCCGGGGTCGATGCCGATGGAGCCTTACTTCTTGAACCAGGTGGCGTAGATCTTGTCGTACTCGCCGCTGGCCTTGACCGCGGCCAGACCCTTGTTGATGAGGTCCAGGGTCTCCTTGTCGCCCTTCTGCACGGCGAAGCCCAGGTACTCGGGGGCGTCCGGCTTGATCAGGAAGGCCAGGGCCAGGGTCTTGGAGTAGTCGGGGTTGGTCAGGGCGTAGTCGGCGGCCACGGCGTCGTCGCAGATCACGGCGTCCAGGCGGCCGTTGGCCAGGTCCTTCATGGCCAGGCCCACTTCGTCATAGCCCTTCACTTCCTTGGCGCCTTCCACCTTCTTGGCGGTGAAGTGGCCGGTGGTGTTGATCTGGGCGCCGATGGTCTTGCCCTTGAGGTCGGCCATGCTGGCCACGGTGGCGTCTTTCTGGGTCACCACGCCCTGCTGGACCTCGAAGTACGGATCGGAGAAGTCCATGGTCTGCTTGCGCTCGTCGGTGATGGACACGGAAGAGGAAATGGCCTGGTACTTGCCCGCGGCCAGACCGGCGAAGATGCCGTCCCAGGCGGTGTTCTCGATCTTGACCTCAAAGCCGGCGGCCTTGGCGATGGCGTTCACCAGGTCGGGGCCGAAGCCCTTGCACTGCTTGCTGGCCTCGTCCACCATCTCCATGGGCGGCCAGGTGCAGTCCGAGGCGAAGACGATGGTCTTCTTGGGAGCGGGAGCCGGGGCGGCGGCAGGTTGGGCGGCCGGGGCGGCCTTTTCTTCCTTTTTCTGTTCGCCGCAGGCCGCCAGGAACAGGGCCAGGCCTAGGATGAGCAGGGGCAGACACAGCTTTTTGAACATGGCATCCTCCATATCTTGTTTGAAATCTTTCAAAAGTGGAGACTCGGTCGGCGTGGAAAGACAATTTCTACAACCAAGAACTGGGAGCGTCAACCGCCCCCCCGGTTAAGTCGTGCAAGTCTGGGAAGCGAGCGGGGACTGCGGGTCTCCTTGACCTGTCCGGAGGATGGGGCGTAGAAAGCGGGATTATCAGTCCTGGGGCAAGCTCGATGACAGAAACAGGAAAAGACGCGGCCGCCGGTCCCGATGCGGCCAGGCGCGCTCCGGCCATCCTCGTGGTGGATGATGAGCGCGTCATCGGCATGGCCCTGGCCGCTTCCCTCGGCCGTCTGGGCTATGTCTCGGCCGGCCTGGCCAGCAACGGCCAGGAGGCCGTGCGGCTGTGCGGCGAGAAACGGCCGGACCTGGTTCTCATGGACGTCCGGCTCCAGGGCGAGATGGACGGCGTGGAGGCCGCCGAGCGCATCAACCGCCTCTACGGCACCCCGATCATCTTCCTCACCGCCTTCTGGGACGAGGAGACCGTGGCCCGGGCCAAGCGTTCCGGGCCTTACGCCTTCCTGGTCAAGCCCTACGAGGATCGCGACCTGCAGACGGCCATCGAACTGGCCCTGTACAAGTCGAGCATGGAGCAGGAACTGCTGCGGGCCATGCGTGCGGCCGAGACCGCCAACGAGGCCAAGACCTCGTTTCTGGCCACCATCAGCCACGAACTGCGCACTCCGCTCAACGGCATCCTGGGCATGATCGACCTCATGCAGCTCTCGGAGCTGCCCGATGACCAGCGCGAGAACCTCGACTTGATCAAGGATTCGGCCCTGTCGCTGCTGGCGGTCATCAATCAGATCCTGGACTACTCGCGCATCGAGGCCCACATCCTGGAACTGCGCGAAGGGGACTTCGACCTGGCCGCGATTCTGGACTCCGTGCTGGGCTCCCAGCGCATGCTGGCCAGCCGCAAGGGCCTGGCCCTGGAGGTGGAGATCGCCCCGGAGGTGCCCACGGCCCTGCGCGGCGACCACGGCCGCCTGAGCCAGGTCCTGGGGCATCTGCTGCACAACGGGGTCAAGTACACCCCGGCGGGCAGGGTGGCCCTGCGCGTGCGCCTTGGCGGGCAGGAAGCCGCGCCGGATCAGGATTCCCAAGGCCGTGCGCGTCTGCATTTCACCGTGGCCGACACCGGCATCGGCATCCCGCCGGAGCGCGCGGAGGACATCTTCGAGAGCTTCACCCAGCTCGAGGACTACATGACCCGCAGCCAGGGAGGCCTGGGCCTGGCCACCTGCCGCAAGCTGGTGGCGCTCATGGGCGGCAGCCTGTGGGTGGAGAGCCGCCCGGGCAGCGGCAGCAGCTTTCATTTCATCGTGCCTTTTGCGCTGCGTGCCGCCACCGTCCGCAGCGAGCCCAGGCCCAGGACACCTGCTGTCCCGGGCACGGCGCTCAAGGGCTTGCGCATCCTGGTGGCCGAGGACAACCTGGTGAACCGCCGCTTCGTGACCCGCGGCCTGGAGCGCCAGGGCTGCCTGGTCCTGGCCGCGGAGAACGGGCAGCAGGCCCTGGACATCCTGGCCAGGGAATCTTGCGACCTGGTGCTCATGGACGTGCAGATGCCGGTGCTGGACGGCATCGAGACCACCCGCCGCATCCGCGCCGGGCACGGGGGCGTGCCCTCTGGGCTGCCCATCGTGGCCCTCACGGCCCACGCCATGGCCGGCGACGAGCAGTGGTGCCTGGACGCGGGCATGAACGCCTACGTGGCCAAGCCCATGGAGATGGAGGACCTGGTGGCCGTGATCCGCAGGGTCCTGTCCGGCGACGAACCTTCCAAAAGACCGGGGGACCCGGCATGAGCGGACCTGTTCCCACTCCCCGCACGGATCGGATTTATTCCTACTTCCTGCTGACCATGCTCCTTTTCGCCCTGTACCTGGCCTTCGTCATCGCGGGGCCGTTCCTGAACACCATCATCTTCTCCGGGGTGGTGGCGCTCATCTTCGCGCCGCTCTTCAACCGGATCATGCGCCGGGCCGGCAACCGCCGGAACCTTTCGGCGCTCATCACCGTGGGCATCATCGTCTTCGTCATCGGCCTGCCGCTGTTTCTGCTCTGCTTCGGCCTTGTGGTCCAGGCCCGTGACACCTTTCTGGCTCTGAACCGCTGGGCCGGAGAGACCGATTTCGTCAAGCTTTTGGACGCCCACCGCCTGGATCCCCACTTGGCCTGGCTCCATGAGCAGCTGCCCTTCATCAACATCGAGGCCGGCGACATCCAGGCCCGCGTGCTGGAGTTCTCCAAGAACCTGGGCCAGCTGGCCGTGGAGACCGGCCGGCAGCTGTTCACCAACACGGCGCGGCTCGTCTTCCATCTCCTGCTCCTCATCTTCGTGGTTTTCTACTTCCTGCGCGACGGCCGCGAGATGGTGGACCGGCTGCGCTACCTCTGCCCCCTGCGCGCCGAGCAGGAGGAGCTCATCATCGAAAACATGCAGCGGGTGGCCCGCTCCGTGCTCGTGGGCAGTCTGTTCATCGCCATGCTCCAGGGGTTTCTGGGCGGCGTCGGCCTGGCCGTGGCGGGTCTGCCCGCCCTGTTCTGGGGCGGCGTCATGGCCCTCACCGCCCTGGTGCCCGTGGTGGGCACGGGCCTGGTCTGGGTCCCGGCCGTGGGCTGGCTGCTGCTCCAGGGCCACGTGGGCATGGCCATCTTCCTGGCCCTTTGGTGCGGCATCCTGGTCACCAGCGTGGACACGGTGCTCCGGCCCATCCTCCTGCGCGAGGCTTCCCAGGTCTCCACCTTCTTCGTCTTCCTGGCCGTGCTCGGCGGCGTCTCGGCCTTCGGCTTCGCCGGAATCCTCTACGGCCCTCTCATCCTGTCCTTTGTCATGGTCATGCTGCGCATCTACGGCGAGGAGTATCGCGAGATGCTCTCGGACCGTTGCGTCTGCCCCAAGGACGACCAGGGGGATTGAGTTGCGCCGTCTCGCCGTCCTCGCCGTTCTGAGCCTGGCCCTGGGCCTGCTGGTCCAGGGCTGCGCTCCACGCAAGCCCGCGGAACAAGGCCTGGGCTTCACGCCCCTGGCCGCGAGCGACTCCGCGTCCCTGGCCCGGGACTTCCGGCCAGGGGACCAGGGCCTGCCCTCCTGGCGGGCCCTGGAGCCGGGCCTGCGCCGCAGCCTGCTTTACGTCTCGGCCCAGCCTCCGGGCGGCACGGCCGTGGAGCGCCCGGGCCTGGTCCTGACCTGGGCCGCCCTGCGCACCACCCTGGAGGACCTCCTGCGGCTTTTGCCCGAGCTGGACCGTGATCCCGGGCTCCTGGGCCGCGAGTTCGCCTGGTTCCGGCTGGCCCCGGAAACGCTGCTCACCGGCTACTACGAGCCCTGGCTGCGGGCCTCCCTGGCCCCGGATCCGGCCTATCCTGTGCCGCTCTATGGCCCGCCGCCGGACCTCAAGGTGGCGGACCTGGGCCGCTTCCACCCCAAATGGAAGGGCCAGCAGCTCACCTACCGGGTGGTGAACGGCGAGATCGCGCCCTATTACGACCGCCGGGCCATTGACCGCGACGGGGTCCTGGGCGGCCGGGGACTGGAGATCGCCTGGACCGACGATCCGGTGGAGGTCTTTTTTCTCCAGGTCCAGGGCTCGGGCCGGCTGGCCCTGCCCGACGGCCGTTACAAGCACGTGCTCTACGCGGGCAAGAACGGCCGGGAGTTCGTGTCCCTGGGCAAGGTGCTCATCGAACGCGGCTACCTGAGCCGGGAAGAGGTCACCATGCCGCGCATCAAGGAGGTGCTGGCCGCCCATCCCGAGCTGCGCCAGGAGCTCCTGGAGGCCAACCCGAGCTACGTTTTCTTCCGGCTGGCCGACCAGGGGCCCTACGGCTCCGCGGGCCAAGTGCTCACGCCCATGGTTTCCGCGGCCGTGGACCGCTCGATCCTGCCCCTGGGCTCGGTTTTCGCCCTGGACGGCGAACTGCCCGGGGAGCAGGGGGCCGCGCCCTTCCGGGGCCTCATGCTGGCCCAGGACACGGGCGGGGCCATCAAGGGATCCCACGTGGACCTTTTTTGCGGCTCGGACGACCATGCGGAGTTCGTGGCCGGCCGTCTCAAGTCCAGGGTCCAGGTCCTGGTCCTGGTCAGCAAGCGGGCGTTTCCAGGAAATAAGTAGCAACGATTATCAATGGTTGAGGACTTGTGGAAAAAGTTGAATCTGCAACTGTTAAGTCCGTCGAGGAACGCCTGCGCCGGTTCGTGGCCGAACGCGGCTGGCAGCGCTTCCAGACTCCAAAAAACCTGGCCATGGCCCTGGCCGCGGAATGCGGCGAACTGCTGGATCAGTTTCAGTGGCTGGAGCAGGACGAGAGCCGCGCCCTGGCCCCGGACAAGCGCCGGGCCGTGGCCGCGGAAATGGCCGACGTGTTCATCTACCTCGTGCGCCTGGCCGACGAGCTGGGCCTGGACCTGGTGCAGGAGGCCTGGGACAAGATGGCCGCCAACGAGGCCAAGTACCCGCCCGCGTCCTTCCAGGGCCGCGCCCCCAAGGCCTAACAGCCGGTAATCACAGGCAGGACGCAGGTTCCCGGTCCGCGTCGGCCGCCAGGGTTGACGCGGCGCGCCTTTTTCGTTCATACTTTTCGAACAAGCGCTTGACCCTTGTCCCGCTGTCCCTGTTGTTTTCAACCACCGCTTTCCGCCAACCCGCAACCATTTGTCCCCAGGAGCTGCACATGCAAGCCTTTCCTCGTTTCATCACCAAGATCGAGCATCTCGACTGGCTGGCCCCGGGCGAGCGCGAGGCGCTCAAGGCCGTGACCGCCAAGTATCCCTTCCGAGCCAACGAATACTATCTCTCCCTCATCGACCGGAACGACCCCGACGACCCCATCCGCCGCATCGTGGTGCCCCATCCCGGCGAACTGGAGGAGTGGGGCGACCTGGACGCCTCGGAGGAGCGCTCCTACACCCGGGTCCCGGGCCTCCAGCACAAGTACGGCGAGACCGCCCTGATCCTGGCCAGCGACGTGTGTGGGGCCATCTGCCGCTTCTGCTTCCGCAAGCGTGGCTTCATGGGCCGCGACCCGGGGCACCGCCGCGACCTGGACGCGGCCCTGGCCTACGTGCGCGAGCACCCGGAGCTGACCAACGTGCTGCTCACCGGCGGAGATCCCCTGTTCCTGCCCACGCCCCGCCTGGAATCCCTGGTGCGCCGTCTGCGCGAGATACCGCACGTGAAGATCGTGCGCATCGGCAGCAAGATGCTGGCCTACAATCCCTACCGCGTGCTGGACGATCCCGCCCTTGTGGAGATGTTCTCGCGCTTCAGCCGCGCGGGCCGCAAGATGTACGTCATGACCCACTTCAACCACCCGCGCGAGCTCACGGAACAGGCCGTGTCCGCCCTGGACATGCTGGGCCGGGCCGGGGTGGTGGTGGCCAACCAGACGCCCGTGCTGCGCGGGGTCAACGACGACGCGGCCGTGCTCACCGATCTGTTCCGCAAGCTGTCTTTTGCCGGAGCCCCGCCGTACTATCTGTTCATCTGCCGGCCCACCTCCGGCAACCGGCGCTTCACCGTGCCGGTGGAACGGGCCTACGACCTGTTCCAGCGCGCCATCATGGGCTGCTCCGGCCTGGCCAAGCGGGCCCGGCTGGTCATGTCCCATTCCACGGGCAAGATCGAAGTGGCGGGCCGCACCGCGGACCAGGTCTTCTTCCGCTACCACCGCGCCGCGGATCCCGGACGCGAGAGCGGCGTCATGGTCTTCAGGAGCAACCCCGAGGCCCTTTGGTTCGACGACTACCTGGAACGCGAGGTGGCCCACTGGCCGGGCCGCGGCTACCGCTGCTACGGCCCGGAATGAGGGCGAAAAAAAAGGCCGGTCGAGCCGGCCCTTGATCCGCGGGACGGGACGGGCTCAGGAGCCGATGGTCAGGCTCTGGAAGGTGACGCTGATGACCTCGTACTCCACCTTGCCGCGGGGCGCGTCCACCACGGCGTCGTCGCCCTCCTGCTTGCCCAGCAGGGCGCGTCCCATGGGCGAGAGCACGGAGATGCTGCCGGGCAGGAAGGCGGTCTCGTCCGGGCCCAGCAGGGTGTAGCGCTTGCGTTCGCCGGTCTCGACCTCCTCGATCTCCACCGTGGCGCCGTAGCTCACCTTGTTGCCGCCCAGGGTCTTCAGGTCGATGACCGTGAAGCGGGCCATGCGCGACTCGATGTAGTTGATCTTGGCCTCCAGCATGCCCTGGCGCTCGCGGGCGGCGTCGTAGCCCGCGTTCTCGCGCAGGTCGCCTTCCTCGCGGGCTTCCTTGATGGCCTGGATCACTGCCGGGCGCTCCTTCTTGAGCCGCTCCAGCTCCTGCTTGACCAATTCAAAACCTTCCACCGAAATGGGGATGCTTTCCATGCGCGCTACCTGAATTCGTGTTGTCGGGAGTTCGTAACAAGACCGCGGGCCGTGAACCGACCCGCGGCAGAGTCTTTGGGTAGAACAGACCAGCGCCCACGTCAAGCCCGGGCCGGAATCGTCAGACCATGGCCCGGGCGAAACGGTCCTCGGCCACGGCGGCGCGCAGCAGGGGAATGTTGGTGGCCAGGCCGTCGATGGCCAGTTCGTCCAGGGCGCGCAGCAGCCGCGCCCGGGCCAGGGGCCGCGTGGCGTGAAGGGCCAGCACCTTGGCCGCCAGGGAGTCGTACCAGGGCGTGACTTCGGCCCCGGCCTCCAGGTGCGTGTCCACGCGCACTCCGGGTCCGCCGGGCAGGCGCAGGCCGCGCACCGTGCCCGGGCGCGGGGTTTGGCTCGCCGGGTCTTCGGCGTTCACGCGGCACTCCATGGCGTGGCCCGTGAGCGCGATGTCCTCCTGCCGCCAGGGCAGGCCCCCGCCAGCGGCCACGTGGATCTGGGCCGCCACCAGGTCCAGTCCCGTGACCAGCTCCGTGACCCCGTGCTCCACCTGGAGCCGGGCGTTCACCTCCATGAAGAAGAACTCCTCGCCGCGCACCAGGAACTCCACGGTGCCCGCTCCGGCGTAGCTCAGGGATTCGGCCAGGCGCACGGCCGCGGCCTGCATGGCCCGGCGCGCGGACTCCGGCACGAGGACGGCCGGGGCCTCCTCCACCAGCTTCTGGCGGCGGCGCTGGAGGCTGCAGTCGCGCTCGAAGAGATGCACGGCGCGGCCCTGGCCGTCGCCCACCACCTGCACCTCCACGTGGCGCAGGCCCTGGAGCAGGGCCTCCACGTAGAGACGGCCGTCGCCGAAGGCGCTCACAGCCTCGGCCCGGGCCGCGGAAAATTCGCGCTCGATTTCTGCGGCCGAGTCCGCCCGCCGGATGCCGCGCCCGCCGCCGCCCGCCGCGGCCTTGAGCAGCACGGGATAACCGGTCTGTTCCGCGGCTTTGGCCGCCTCCCGGGCATCGGCCACCCCGGCCTCGCTGCCGGGGATCACCGGCACGCCCGCCTCTCGGGCCAGGCGCCGGGCCTCGATCTTGTCGCCCAGGCTGCGCAGGGTGCCTGCGGCGGGTCCGATGAAGACGATCCCGGCCCGGGCGCAGGCCTGGGCCAGGGCAGGCGATTCCGCCAGGAAGCCGTAGCCCGGATGCAGGGCCTGGCAGCGGAAGGCCGTGGCCGCGGATACCAGGCGGCGCACGTCGAGATAGCTCTCCGCGGGCCGCGCCGGGCCGATGCAGATGCGTTCGTCCGCCTCGCGCGCGGGCAGGGAGCGGGCATCGGCCTCGGAATGGGCCAGCACGCTGGTCAGGCCCAGTTCGCGGCAGGCCCGGACGAGGCGCAGGGCGATCTCCCCGCGGTTGGCCACGAGCACGCGGCGGAACACGCGGCTAGTCCCCGCCGGGCTTGAGCAGGAAGAGCGGCGCGCCGAACTGCACGGGCTGCTGGTCCGCGGCCAGGATTTCCACGATCTCGCCGTCCTGGTCGGCCGTGATCTCGGTGTGCATCTTCATGGCCTCCACAAAGCCCAGGGTCTGGCCCGCGGCTACGCGGTCGCCCAGGGCCGCCAGCACCCGGCCGTTCTGGGGGTCGGCGGCCAGGAAGATGCCCACCATGGGGCTTTTCACGGCGTGCAGGCCGGGCGGCACGTCCCGGGCCGGGGCCGCCTCCCGGGACGCGGGAGCCCCGGCCGGGGCAGGGGCAGAAGAGGCGCTGCGGCGCACTACGCGCACCGTGCCCTGTTCGTCCTGCACCTCCAGGGCGTCCAGGTCCCACTGTTGGGCAATGCCGATGATCTCCTCGATGCGCGCTTTGTCCATGTTCGTTCTCCGCGTGTTCAGGCCTGCCGGGAAAAATCCGTCAAAGTTTCGCGCAGCCGTTCCCAGGGCACGACCCCGTGCAGCAGGCCTTTCTGCACGAGCAGTTCCGGATGCAGGGCGCCCTCCAGCATGTCCGCCGCGGCCATGCGCGCAGGCTCGGGCATGTGGCGGTCCTGGCCGAAGCGGCGCAGGGCCTCGGGGCCGAACACCGAAATCGATGCTCCGGGCGCGGCCCAGAACGCCGCGTCAAAGGCCGCCCCGGCCATGGCGTAGAGCCCTGCGGAATAGGCCTTGCGCAGCACCAGGCAGGCCTTGGGCGCGGGGCTTCGGGCAATGGCCGTGTAGAGATCGGCCGCGGCCTGCACGTTGCCCTGGCGCTCCACCTCCTCGCCCACCATGAAGCCGGGGGTGTCGGCCAAGAACAGCGTGGGCAGGCCGAACCAGCCGCAGAAGCGCACGAAGCGGGCCATCTTGCGGCAGGTCTCGGGAAAGAGGATGCCGCCGCGGGTGCGGGCGTCGCTGGCCAGCACGGCCACGGGGCGGCCCCCCAGGCGGCAGAAGCCGGTGCGGCATTCCCCGGCGTGCAGTTCGCCCATTTCCAGCCAGGAGCCGCCGTCAACCAGGGCCTCCAGGAATTCGCGCAGGGGGAAGGGCGCGTTGGGGTCTGCCGCGGCCAGGGCCGCCATGCGGCCCCGGGGCGGCGCGGGCGGGAGCGTGGGCAGGGGCGCGCCGTTTTTTTCCGGCAGAAAGCCGAGCCACTGCCGGACCCAGGCCACGGCCCCGTCCTCGCTGCGGGTCAGGCGGTGGGCCGTGCCCGTGGCCGAGGCCTGCATCCGCGCGCCGCCCAGGCGCTCCATGGTGGTCTGCTGTCCGGTCATGAGGGTCACGGCGTCCGGGCGGCCGATGCAGAGTGAGGCGGATTCCAGCATGACCGTGGCGTCGCAGAGCGCGGCGTAGAAGGACAGGGCCGCGCCGATGGGGCCGAAGAGCAGGCAGGCGCGCGGGACCACGCCTTCCAGCCTGGCCCGCAGAGCGTAGGTCCGGCCCACGCCGTCGGCCGAGGCCAGCAGGGACAGGGCGTCCGGCGGGATGGGGGTCTTGCCCTTGAGTTCGCGGTGGTGCGGGGGCACGTCCAGGACCTGGACCAGGGGCGCGGGGTGGGCCAGCACGTGCTCCAGGAAGGCCGTCTGCCGGGTTATGGTCTGGAACAGGGAGATGCGCGGGGGTTGGTCCGTGTCCAGGAGGAGCAGGTGGACCCGGCGGCCGCCCATGCTGGCCGTGCCCAGGATCGCGCCCCCGGCCTCCAGGCCGTCGAAGGGCTCGAACGAGCCCGGGTCCGCCAGCTTGTGGAGCCGCTCCAGGGTGGGGCCGGTCATGCGCTGGCCTCGTAGATCTCAAAGTTGCGGCGGAGCATGTCCAGATAGACCACCCGGGGCGCGGCCACGATTTCGCTCTCCGGCCGCAGTCCGGTGAGGATCAGGGCCGCCTCGGTGGCCACCAGGCCGCCGTTGAGGGCCGCGGCCCCGGCGCAGGAGGGCAGGGTCGCGCGCTTGCCGAGCAGGAATTCCTCCGCCAGGCCGCCGAAGCGGTCCGGCCCCAGGATGCGGTCCAGGCGCATCTGGTGCCTGGGCCAGAGGGCCGGATCCTGCGGGGCCTGGAAAAAGGCCTCCAGGGTCATGCCCCGGGGCGCGAAGATGACGAGCAGGGTGCCGAAGCCCGGGATCGGGGCGGTGAGGTTGTACAGCCCCAGGCCCCTCGCGGCCCGGGCAAAGGCGGCCTTGTAGTCGAAGCCCATGTAATCGATGGCGTCGATGACCAGGTGGCTGCCGGCCATGAATTCCCGCAGCTCGGCCTCGCCGGACAGGCCTTTTTCCTGCACGCGCACCGTGCAGAACGGGTTGATGTCCCGGATCATCTCGGCCGTGACCCGGGCCTTGTTCCGGCCGATGGTGCTGGCCATGGCCCCGAACTGGCGATTCATGTCCGGCTCGTCGAACACGCCGGGGTCGATGAGGCGCAACTCGCCCACGCCGAAGCGGGCCAGGGTGGCGGCCTCGATGCCGCCTACGCCGCCCGCCCCGGCCACGGTGATCGTGGACCGGCGCAGGATGTCCTGCTGCTCCGGCGTGAACAGGCCGATGTTGCGCTGAAAACACTGGGCGTATTCCATGGGCTCTCCTTGCCGCCTGGCGCTTACTGGGCCGCGTCGTCCGCGCCCGGGTCCTGGCTGCGGACGTAGTCCAGGAGCTCGCGGGCCTGGCCCGCGTCCAGCCGGATGTTCTCGTAGCGGATGACCAGGTTGTTGAGCCGCTGGAGCACCAGGGCGTCACGGCCGCCAACACGCTCCGGCAGCACCCCGGCGAAGAAGCAGCCGTGCCCTTCCAGGGCCTGGGCCAAGTCCGGGCAGCCCGGATGCTCCAGGTTGAGGAAGAGATAGACCGCGTCCGCGCCGCGCAGGCAAAGCCGGCGCATGGTGCGCAGGGCTTCGTCCAGGGCCCCGGGGCCGCAGTCCGGCACCGTGATCTCGCCGATGTTCAGGATGTCCGTGAAATGGCTCTCCAGCTGGCTTTGCTCCGGCAGGGCCGCGGGCGGCGAGGACTCGTCCCAGGCCAGGCCCAGGTTGGCGTAGAGCCGGGCGATCCAGTCCCGGTGCCGCGCGGGCGGGTAGAGCCGCCGCGGTCCGCGCTGGTGAAAGCCGAACCAGAGGAGCAGGCAGCTCATCTTGTCCGGGATTACCCCTGTGAGCTTCTTGAACTCCACGTTTTTGGGAAAGGTCCCCAGGAGCAGGCCGCTGACACGCATGCCCTTGTCTTCAGACATGCGCTGGGAGACTGTGTGCCCGGCCACGGCCCGGCCAAAGGCGCAGGAGGCCCCGGCCCGGCTGACGCGCTCCTTCAGGAAGTCCATCAGGCGGCCGGCCACGCCGTGGCCCCGGAACTGCGGGGAGACCAGGAGCAGGCCGAATTCCAGGAGCGGCACGCCCGGCCCCAGGCGCTTGGCCGCGGCGTGGCCCATGAACCGTCCGTCACGGGCCACGGCCACCACGGAGTGGAGCGCGCCCTCGGCGTTCATGGCCGCCACGCGCTCGGGGTAGTAGATGTAGTCCTCGTAGGAGTAGCCGTAGGTCAGGTAGGCGCAGCGCGAGACCTCCAGGGCGTCCCCGGCCTGGAAGGGCCGTACCTCGAACTCCACCGCCTCGGTGGGGGCCTCGGGCTCCGCCGCCTTGGGCTCGGCAAGCCCCAGGAGCCGGGCCACGTGGCGGTCCCGCAGGTGGCGGGTGAGCACGATTTCGCGGCCCTCGCGGCCCAGGTTGTGGTGCTCCACCTCGTCCACGGCGTGGCGGACGAGGAAGGTGCCCAGGCCCTCGGCCCCGCCGTCCAGGCTGGCCTGGGCCGGGTCGTAGGCCGCGATGGTCCCCGGGTCGTAGGGCAGGCCCTTTTCCCGCACGGCCAGGCGCAGGCCCGTGGGCAGGACCTCGCAGCGCAGGCCGATGCGGCCGTTGGGGTCGTCGGGGTAGCCGTGCCGGATGACGTTGGCCAGGGTCTCTTCCAGAGCCAGGCGGATGTTCAGGGACTCGGCGGATTCGAAGCCCAGGCCCCGGGCCAGCTCCTCCACAAAGGAGAGGGCAGGGGCCAGCAGGAGCATGTCCGCCGGAATGTTCAGCTCGCTGACGGCGCGCGGCTCAGACATGGCTAGCGGACTGCGGTGCGGCGAATGCTGCGGATGGTGGGCATGATCCTCTCCTTGTTCGGAGTCCCATGGTGCCAGGGCGGGAACTAAATTATCGCCACAACCTCGACATATAGAACACTTTTTTCAATTTGAGTTTTTCCAGTTATCCGGTTTGTTGTCCGGTTTAAAAAGCCGCTGCCCCCCAAGGTATTATGCTTGAAAAAGCATAATACGAATAGGGTGAACGGGCCTGTCTCCTACCCGGTTTCGTCCTGCGCGGCGCGCTTCTTTGTCAGACCCGGAAGGCGGGCAAAGCTCTTGACCGTGGGCGTAACCGCACAGATAACAGTTGTCAACGCCTTCGCTGCCAGAAGTCAGCCCCGCCCTGTCAGGTTCAACCGACCTGACCACTGTCCCGCATTCGCCCGGCGCGTCCGCCGCGCACCCCCCCAGGGGGTGCCCTGCGTTCACCCGAGCACCCCCCCACCCCCCTCTTTTCGAGCCCGAGGCGCACCCCCCGGCCCTCCGAAATCCGCCCTTCACGGCCGCGCCAATTTTTCACCTGAAAAGTTCATCCTCCACTGGCGGGTGCAGACAGTTCAAAGATAGTTTTGAATATCATTCAATTCCAGGCCGTTACACTTGGCGGACAGTTCAAGACAGAACCTTCAGCCCAATACCGGCCACATGTTTTCATAAGGTTCATGAAGTCCACAAAGACCCGCCAGTGCGGGAGGAGGAGATTCTTCATGGACACTTTGCAGTTACTGAGGCCCCGGGATTTGTGTGAACGCCTCCGTGTGAGCCGCTCCAGCCTCTACGAGATGGTGCGCCGGGGCGACCTGCCACGCCCCTCGAAGCTTGGCCGTTCCTCGGTCTGGCGGGTCGAGGACATTTCTGCCGCCTTGGACAAACTTTTGGGAGGAGTGCAATGAGTGCCTCGAAAGCCGTCCCCGCC
>JAWRKD010000154.1:0-37082 GCA_040307135.1 Desulfovibrionaceae bacterium | reverse complement strand
CCCCGGGCGCGCCGCCGTGTTTTCGTGCGGAAAAGGGGCCTAGAAGGCCTCGGCCATGGTCCGGGCCACCTCGCGGAACACGTCCCCGGCGTAGATGATGCCGATGACCCGGTCGCCTTCCTCCACCACGGCGTAGCCCCGGCGTTTGGCCAGGAGCTGGTCCATGGCGGCCAGCAGGGTGTCGCCGGGCTTGAGCTTGGCCACGTCGCTCTCCATGTGGCCCTCCAGTCCTGTCTGGGTGCACACGGCGCAGGCCCGGGCGAAGGTCTGGTCCCAGTCCGACTCGCCCGCGTTCTTCAGGGCGTCGTCCTTGAGCACCGTGTTCTGCACGGCCTTGAGCACGTTCCAGATGGTGACCACGCCGCGGAACGAGCCGTTCTTGCGGAGCACCACCACGGTGTGGTTCTCCGGGGATTCCTTCATGGCCGCGCTCAGCGCGCGGATGGCCTCGGCCAGGGTGTCGTCTTCGCGCACCGAGGGGAACTCTTCGCGCATCATGTCCCAGGTCCGTTTCCTGAACAGCATGTCTCCCTCTCCTTGGCCCGGTGGTTGGCGGTCCGGCCCGCACGGCGCAGGCCTGGACCCTTTGTAGCCGGAGCCGCGAACCTGGGCAAGGGCTTTCAACCCGGCCGCGCTTGACAACAACGGTTCCCGGCTCCACCCTGGGGCCATGCGCGCCACGGTTCTCGCCCTGCTCTTCCTCGGCCTAGCCCTGGCCCTGCAGGCCGGGGCCGCGACCCGCCCAAGCTTCCCGTTCGCCCCGGGCGAGCGGCTGACCTACGCCATCTCCTGGACCGTGGTTCCGGCGGGCACGGCCGTGCTCGAGGTCCTGCCGGTGGAACAGCGCGACGGGCAGCCTGTGCTGCGCTTCCGCGGCACGGCCCGGAGCAATCCCTTTGTGGACAGCTTCTACAAGGTGCGCACGACCATCGACTCCGAGACCGACTTCGGCCTCACGCGCGACCTGCGCTACCATTCCGACCAGAACGAGGGGAGCTTCCACAAGGAGGCCGTGGTGGAGTTCCATTGGGACCTGGCCCGGGCCGTGCGGAGCATCCGCGGCGAGACGCGCCACGAGCTGTTCATCTGGCCGCCGCGGGCCTACGACCCGCTCTCCATGCTCTTCTACTTCCGCACCCAGCCCCTGGTGGAGGGGCTGGCCTTCGAGGGGCCGGTGACGGACGGCAAGAAGTTCGTGCAGGGCCGGGCGTTGGTGGGGCCGGTGGAGACCGTGCGCACCGAGGCCGGGGAGTTCCGGGCCTTCCGCGTGGAGCCGCAGGTCTCGGAGGTGGGCGGGGTCTTCCGCAAGAGCCCCAACGCCAAGCTCACCATCTGGATTTCTGCCGACGAGCGCCGCCTGCCGGTGAAGGTCCAGAGCGAAGTGGCGGTGGGCCACTTCACCCTGGAGCTCATCCGCATCGAGAACGTGGGCCCGGGCTGGGACTAGCCCCGCGCTAGGCGCAGGGACAGTTTTCCGGGAAATCGATGACCACCTGCTCCTGGCCCGGCGCGGCCTTGACGATCTCGCCGATGGGGAAGGCCTCCAGGCCCAGGCCGTGGAGGCGGTTCTGCACGTCCTCCACCGCGTCCTTGCCCAGGATGAGCATGTAGCCCACGCCGCAGTTGAAGGTCTGGAGCAGGCTGGGCCAGTCCAGCTTGCCCTGGCGCTGGAGCCAGTGGAAGACCGGCGGCACGGGCCAGGAGCCGAAGCTGAAGCGCGCGGCCACGCCCTTGGGCAGGACGCGCGGCACGTTGTCGTAGAAGCCGCCGCCCGTGACGTGGACCATGCCCTTGATGGTCAGGTCGCGCAGCAGGTTGAGCACGGGCTGCACGTAGATGCGCGTGGGCGCCAGGAGCACGTCGGCCACGCTGCGCGACTCCTCGCCCGGGAAGGGGGCGTCCGCCGCGAGCCCGGATTCGGCCAGGAGCTTGCGCACCAGGGAGTAGCCGTTGGAGTGCAGGCCGCTGGAGGCCAGACCCAGGATGCGGTCGCCGATGGTGATGGTGGAGCCGTCCACGATGCGCTTGTCGTCCACGATGCCCACGCAGAAGCCCGAGAGGTCGTACTCGCCGTCTGCGTAGAAGCCGGGCATCTCGGCGGTCTCGCCACCCAGGAGCGCGCAGCCGGACTGCTTGCAGCCCTCGGTGATCCCGGTCAGCACGCTCACGGCCTTGTCCGTGTCGAGCTTGCCGGTGGCGAAGTAGTCGAGGAAGAACAGGGGCTTGGCGCCCTGGACCAGGACGTCGTTCACGCTCATGGCCACCAGGTCGATGCCGATGGTGTCGTGGCGGTCGAACTGGAAGGCCAGCTTGAGCTTGGTGCCCACGCCGTCGGTCCCGGCCACGAGCACCGGGTTTTCCAGGTTGTGCAGGTCCGGCTTGAACAAGCCGCCAAAGCCGCCGATGTCCGTGACCACGCCTTTGGTGAAGGTCTTGGCCACCATGCTCTTGATGCGGGAAATGAACTCGCCGGCGGCCTCGGTGTCCACCCCGGCGGCCTTGTAGGCTTCGGTGCGCTTGGGCATGGGAATGGGTCTCTCCTGTGTCGTTTGGGGGCAAAGCGCCTGTTGCCATATATAATTCTCCGCGGCCGGGAGTTCAAGGCCTTTCCCCGCGGCCGTGCGGCGCGCTCATTGCAAGGACGGGCAAAAAGAGGGACAATGTTGTTTAGGCGGGGAGGCCTCCTCCCCGCAAGGAGCCGTTATGCGCCGATTTCTCGTTGCCGCCTGCCTGGCGCTCTGCGTCGCGTTTCCGACGCGCGAGGTCCTGGCCGCCAAGTTCCTGAACAAGGACACCGCCACGGACCGCCAGGACGAAACCATGGGCACGCGCCAGTCCGAGGAGACCGTGACCATCGACAACAACGCCAAGGGCGAGAACATCGAGATCACGCCCAAGCCGCAGGAGCAGAAGGACTGGTACGAGAATATGGTCATCGGCGTGGACGTGGACGCCAACGGCAAGCCCAAGAAGCCCAAGCCCTGATTCCGCGCCGCCCTTTTCTTTTCCTGGGGCTTTGGTAATCTGTCCGCAAAGCGGGAGGCGGCCATGCACGAGGCCAGACTCTGGGAACAGGCCGGGGAGGGGCGGGTCCATTGCCGCCTGTGCAGCCATTTCTGCCGCATCGGCGATGGCGAACGCGGCCAGTGCGGGGTGCGCGAAAACCATGGGGGGCGGCTCTTCACCCTGGTCTATGACCGGGTGGCCGCGGCCAACCTGGACCCGGTGGAGAAGAAGCCGCTCTACCATTTCCTGCCCGGGACCATGACCTTCTCCTTCGGCACGCCGGGCTGCAACTTCGCCTGCTCCTTCTGCCAGAACGCCTCCCTGTCCCAGCCGCCGCGCTCGGGCGCGCACATCGCCGGGCACCCGGCCACGCCGGACTCGCTCCTGGCCGCGGCCCTGGAATGCCGGGCCCAGAGCATCTCCTACACCTATTCCGAGCCCACCATCTTCTTCGAGCTGGTGCAGGACACCGCGGCCCTGGCCCGCTCCCGCGGGCTCAAGAACATCCTCGTCTCCAACGGCTTCATGTCGCGCTTCTGCCTGGAGGAGCTGGACGGGCTCATCGACGCCGCCAACATCGACCTGAAGGCCTTCAGCGAGGACTTCTACCGCAACCAGTGCGCGGCGCGGCTGGCCCCGGTGCTGGAGAACCTTAAGCGCATCAAGGCCATGGGCTGGTGGCTGGAGGTCACGACCCTGGTCATCCCGGGGTGCAACGACTCGGACCGGGAACTGGCCGACATCGCGGGCTTCATCGCTGCGGAGCTGGGGCCGGACACGCCCTGGCACGTGTCCCGCTTCCATCCCCAGCACAAGATGCAGGACCGGCCGCCTACGCCCATGGACCGGCTGGCGGCCGCGGCCCGGGCCGGGGACAAGGCTGGCCTGCGCTACGTTTATGTGGGCAATGTGCCGGGCAATAACCATGGCCATACCCGTTGTCCCTCCTGCCACAAGATCGTCATGCGGCGGCGGGGCTTCGAGGTCCGGGTGGAGGCCCTGGAGAAGGGCCGCTGCCGCCACTGCGGGGCGGCGATCGCCGGGGTGGGTTTGCCTTGAACGTCTTGCCGGGTCACGGCTTTTCACGTAAGCATCCGGCACCGTCGGGGCGTGGCGCAGCCTGGTAGCGCGCCAGCTTTGGGAGCTGGATGCCGGAGGTTCAAATCCTCTCGCCCCGACCAGCGGAAACCATGAACGGACGCCTCGCGCGTCCGTTTTTTGTTCCGGGTTAGGCCCTGACCGCGCCCCTGGTCTTGAGGTGGCGGCCCAGGGTCTGGTCCATTTCCATGATGTGGGTGCGCACCCAGTGCGCTAGGAACCGCAAGAATTCCGCCATGTCCACCTCCTGGCCCTCGGAATAGATCTGCAGAATGTCCAGGGCCTTCTGGGTGCAGTTCATGTGCTCGGTCACGTGCTGGTCGTACTCGCGGTAGGACTCCAGGTCCATGAGCGCCTCCTCGGCCGCGAAATGCTCCACCGCGTAGTCGCACAGGCTGCGCAGCGCGGCCCCGGCCAGTTCCTGGCCCTCGCTCCTCGCCAGGGCCTGTTCCACGAGGCAGACCAGATCGATGAGGCGTCTGTGCTGGGCGTCGATCTCCTCGACGCCGATGGACATGCTGTCGTCCCAGTGGATGAGCGTCATGGTGTTTCCTCGCGCCCGGGTCTATTTTTCCATGAACCGCCTGACGGCCTTCCAGTCCCTGCCGGGCTTGTTTTCCATGAGCCGCTGGACCCGCGTGCAGTACATGTCGGCCAGGCGGTCCTGGGGCGACATTCCGCGCAGGGCGTTGAACTCGGCCAGGGCCTTGTCCCACTGCACGGTGCGGTAGAGCGTGATGGCGCGCTCCCAGCGGGAGCAGAATCCCAGGATGGCGCGCGGCACGGCCACCTCGGGGTAGGGGCTTGCGGGCATGGATCCCACCAGCTCGAACACGGCCAGGGGAGCGGCCGCGCCCTTGGGCACGACCACATCCACGGAGCGGAACAGGAAATCCTTTCTGGCCCGGTCGCGCACGGCCTGGCTGGTCAGGATGCGGGTGCCGTAGAACTTGTTCAGGCCCTCGAGCCTGCTGGCCAGGTTCACGCTGGCCCCCAGCGCGGTGTAGTCCATGCGGTCCGCAGCCCCCACGTTGCCGACCACGGCCGCGCCGGTGTGCAGGCCCACTCGGGTGCGCAGCAGGGGCAGCCCGGCGGTCTCGCGCTTGCGGTTCAGCTCCTCCGAGGCCCGCGACACGCGCAGGGCCGCCAGACAGGCCTGCTCCACGTGGTTCTGGGCTTCCAGCGGCGCATTCCAGAAGGCCATCACCGCGTCCCCGATGAACTTGTCGATGGTCCCGCCGCTGTCCAGGATGGCCTGGCCCACGGCCTGGAAATACTCGCTCATGGCCTGCATGAGGTCTTCCGGCGCCAGGTTCTCGGCCAGGGGCGTGAAGTTCTCCACGTCCGAGAAGAGCAGCGTCAACTCGCGGCGCACCCCGCCCAGGGCCGGGTTCACGCCGGTGTCGATGAACTGTTTCACCAGGGTCCTGGGCAGGTAGCGGCTGAAACTGGAGAGGGCGCTGCGCATGTCGGCCACCGCGACGCCCAGGTGGTCCACCTCGTCGATGGGCGAGCGCAGGCGCAGGGTGGAGTCCAGCTGCAGGTTCCGGATGCGGTCGGCCTCTTCGGCCAGGCGGCTCAGGGCGCGGGTGAAACGCCCGGCCAGCAGGGACAGGCCGGGTGTGACCACGAAGATGAGGGCCAGGGCGAAGAACAGGCTGTGGTCGCGGGTCCGGGCCAGGGGGCCGGTGAAGTCCTCGGTCCGGGCGATCAGGCCCAGGAAGTTGCCGCCGCTCAGGGCGGGCACGGAGCGGACCTGCACCAGGTACTCCTCCCCGTCCGCCTCCAGGGGCTGCACAGGCAGCTCGCCCCTGCCGCGCTGGACAAACAGCCGGAACAGGGCCGTGGCCCTCGGATCGCCCAGGCTCTCCACTCCGGCGCGCTGCGGGACGCCGTCCGGGCCCGGCCGCGCGAGCCGGGACGGGTCCGGGTGGCCGACCAGCAGTCCGTCGGCGTCGAAGAGGAAGAGCAGTCCCGAGCGGCCGATCTTCGCCCCGGCCAGGAAGCGTGACAGGGCCTCCAGGGTGAGGTCCACCCCGAGGACGGTGTCTTGCGGGGCGGGGACCCGCCGGGACATGGTCAGCCCCAGGTCCCGGGTGCTGCTGAAGACATAGGGGGCGGTCAGCGCCGGGCCTTCCGTGCGGAAGGCCGCCTCGAACCAGGGCCGGGAGCGCGGGTCGTACCGGGCGGGTTGCGGGGCGGATTCGCCCAGAACGCGGCCTTGCCCGTCCAGGAACCGCCAGGACTCCAGGCGGCGGCCGTCCTGCTCCCGGATGCGGCGCAGGGCGAAGCGCGACCCGGGAGGAGCCTGCAGGCCGGCCATGATCCTGGGATCGCCGTTCAGGGAGATGATCTGGAAGAAGTCGCCGTTCCCGTAACCCAGGTACGCGGAGTAGATCTGCGGGGTGTCGGCCATGACGTCCAGGAAAAGACCCGACAGGGGGTGCTCGAAGCCCTGCGCCGGGACGGCCGCGCCAGGCAGGAGGGGCGCGTGTTCGCTCAGGAAAAGGATGGGCCGGACAAGCAGGTCGGTCCGCAGGGCCACGTCGTCCCCGGCCGTGCGTACCAGTTCCGCGGCCACGTCCAGGGCCGCCTGGGAGTTGCGGGAGTAGTTGAACCAGGCCAGGGACCCGGCGAGGGCGAGGCCCAGGAACAGGGCCGAGCCGATGACCGCGGCGCGGATGTTCAGGTGCAGCCGGGTGGGCGGGCTGTGGGCTGCGGGCATGCGGGCTCCTCTGTCTGCCGGGCGGCGGGACGCCACTCTGTCCAATATATGCAGAAAAGCGGAGCGGGAGGCAAGGAGAAAGGCCTGCCTGCCGGCTGCGGGAGGAGCCGCTCTATTCCGCCGCGCCCCGGCCGGACCAGAAGCGCGCCAGCAGGGCGCCGGACATGTTCTGCCAGAGGCTGAAGAGCGCGCCGGGCAGGGCCGCGGCCGCGCTGAAGTGCTTGATGGCCAGGGCCACGGCCAGGCCCGAGTTCTGCACCCCCACCTCGATGGCGATGGTCCGCGCCTCGGTCTCGCTGCGCCAGAAGAGCCGGGTCAGGCCGTAGCCCAGGCCCAGGCCCAGGAGGTTGTGGGCCGTGACCGCCAGGAGGACCAGGGCCGGGAAGTCGAGGATGGCCGCGCGGTTCAGTGCCACCACGCAGGCGATGACCAGGGAGATGACCAGGATGGAGAGCGAGGGCAGGAAGCGCTGCACCGGGGCCAGGCGGTGGCGCAGGATGCGGCGCAGGACGAGCCCGTCCAGGAGCGGGAAGACCACGATCCAGAACACCGAGCGCATCATGCCGAAGACGTCGATGTCCACGCGCTGGCCCAGGATGAGTTCCGCCAGGGCCGGGGTGGCCAGGGGCGCGAGCAGGGTGGAGCAGAGGGTCAGGAGCACGGACAGGGCCACGTCGGCCCGGGCCAGGTAGGCCAGGACGTTGGAGGCCGTGCCGCCCGGGCTCGCGCCCACGAGCACCAGACCGATGAGGGCCTCGCGCGGCAGGCCCAGGCCGAAGCCCAGGGCTACGGCCACCAGGGGCATGACCGAATACTGCAGGCCCAGGCCCAGGATCAGGGACGGCCAGCGCGCGAAGGCCCGGCGGAAGTCCTGCCAGTCCAGGGTCATGCCCATGCCGAACATGATGAGCCCCAGGGCGGGCGAGATGAAGGCCCCGCCCCAGGCGAACAGCCCGGGCCAGGCCAGGGCCAGGGCCGAAAGACCGGCCGCGATGAGCGGAAAATGCCGCTCCAGTCCGCGCGGGGCCGTGTTGCCGGGCATTGCTCCTCCAGGGGCCGAGACAGGCATCCTTCCCTTGGCCGGAAGGCGCGTCCCTGTCAACCCCGGGCTTGACCTCGGCGCGGACCGGGGATAGGACTCGGACAGGAAACGGAACCCCAACCCGCGAGAGCCAGAGCCATGACCCGCACGACCACCGCCGCCATCGCCCTTCAGGGCCTAGCCGTCGTGGTCGTCGTAGGCGTCGTAGGCGCTGGCGCGTCGTAGCGGGCGGGTTCTTTTTTCAGGCAACCCATACCCCCGCCGGCGCGCAGCCGGCGGGGGTTTTCCGTTTTCCACGGAGGGGGACGGGGCCGCGCCGGAGCCGCCAGGGGCAGATCGGAGGAAGCCCATGGAGCACATGTCCGGAGCGGAACTGGTCATCCGCCTGCTGGAGCGTCAGGGGATCACCTGCATCGCCGGGATTCCCGGCGGGGCCAACCTGCCCCTCTACGACGCCCTGTCCAAGAGCCCCGTCATCCGCCACGTCCTGGCCCGGCACGAGCAGGGCGCGGGCTTCATGGCCCAGGGCATGGCCCGGACCACGGGCCGCCCCGCGGTCTTCTTCGCCACCTCGGGCCCTGGCGCCACCAACACCCTTACGGCCCTGGCCGACGCCAAGCTCGACTCCGTGCCCGTGATCTGCATCACCGGTCAGGTGCCCCGCGTCCTCATGGGCACGGACGCCTTCCAGGAGGTGGACATCTACGGCATGAGCATCCCGGTGACCAAGCACAACTTCCTGGTGCGCTCGGTCGAGGATCTGGCCCGGATCATCCCCGAGGCCTTCCGCATCGCCTCCTCGGGCCGGCCCGGGCCGGTGCTGGTGGACATCCCCAAGGACGTGCAGACCGCGCAGGTGGCCCTGGCGGCCCTGCCCGAGCCCGGCGGCCCTGACCCGCGCGAGGCCCCGGACGCCGAGGCCCTGTCCCGGGCGGCCCGGATGCTGGCCGAATCCGAGCGCCCCATCTGCCTTTTGGGCGGCGGCGTGGCCGCCTCCGGGGCCGCCGGGGTGGCGGCCCGCTTCGTGCGCAAGGCCGGGCTGCCCACGGTCATGACGCTCCTGGGCCTGGGCGCGCTGCCCGACGACGACCCGCTCAACCTGGGCATGCTCGGCATGCACGGCGCGCCCTGCGCCAATCTGCTCCTGGAAGAGTGCGATCTGCTCCTCACCGCCGGGGCGCGGCTGGACGACCGGGCCACGGGGCGGCTGGAGCGCTTCTGCCCCGGGGCGCGGCTCATCCACATCGACATCGACCAGAGCGAGCTGGACAAGCTCAAGACCGCGCACCTGGGCATCATGGGCGACGCGGGCGACGTGCTGGAGGAGCTGGCCGTGCTGGCGGCCCCCGGCGACCGTCCGGCCTGGCTGGCCCGCGTGGCCCAGTGCAAGGCCGCCCATCCCCTGGCCCTGCCCGGGGCCGAGGACCCGCGCACGCCCTACGGCCTGGTGCGCTGCACCGGCAGGATCCTGGGCCCCGGGGCCGTCGTGGTCACGGACGTGGGCCAGCACCAGATGCGCGCGGCCCAGGCCTATCCCGGGCTGGCCCCGCGGCGCTGGCTCACCTCCGGCGGCCTGGGCACCATGGGTTTCGGCCTGCCCGCGGCCATCGGCGCGGCCCTGGCCAATCCCGGCAGCCCGGTGGTCTGCTTCACGGGCGACGGCAGCCTCCAGATGAACATCCAGGAGCTGGCCACGGCCGCCGAGACCGGGGCCAACGTGAAGATCGTGCTGGCCGACAACCAGGCCCTGGGCCTGGTCCAGCAGCAGCAGGACCTCTTCTACGGCCGCCGCATCTTCGCCTCCACCTATCGCTTGCGCGTGGATTTCCCGCGCGTGGCCGAGGGCTTCGGGGTGCGAGCCGTGGACCTGGGCCGGAGCAGCGACGCCCGGGCCGACCTGGAGCGCGCCCTGCTGCGCGAAGGCCCCTGCCTGATCCGCGTGCCCGTGGCCGCGGAGGACAACGTCTATCCCATGGTGCCGCCCGGCGCGGCCAACAGCGAGATGATCGGAGGGGAAGCCCATGCGCGCGCCTGCTGATTACCCCGGCGGGGCCGCGGTCCTTTCGGCCCTGCGGCTCACGGTGAACAACCATCCGGGCGTGATGTCCCACATTTGCGGCCTGTTCGCCCGGCGGGCCTTCAACCTGGAGGGCATCCTCTGCACGCCCCGGCCCGGCGGCTCCACCAGCCGCATCTGGCTCCTGGTCCTGGAGGACGAGCGGCTGGAGCAGGTGGTGCGCCAGGTGCGCAAGCTCCAGGACGTGCTGGAGGTCCTGGTCTTTCCCGCGGACCAGGGGGCCTTCGGCCGCATGGACGCCAGCCTGGCGAGCCTGGAGACGGGCGGGCCCCTGCGCGCCTGACGGACAGGCCATGAAAAAACCGGCGGACGCGCGTCCGCCGGTTTCTTTTCGCCGTCAGGCCGGGATCATTCCGGCACGCCGTGGACCCGTGCGCCCAGGGACAGTTCGCGCCAGATGTCCTTCATGCTGTAGTGGCGCTGCTGGCGGCGGTCCGTGTAGCCCGTGTGCAGCAGCTCGTGGGCCAGCTGGGAGTTGGGCCGCTCCAGGAACTCGGCGTAGAGCTTCTGGACCTGCGGGTTCTTGTGCGACTGGCGCAGCCCGCTGGCCCGGTCGATGGAGAACAGGGCCTGCCGCCGGGCCTGGGCGTGGGGCTGGTAGGCCCGCTTGCTGCGCGGCTGGCCGCCGCCGTCCATGCAGCCGCCCGGGCAGGCCATGACCTCGATGAACTGGTGGTCCGAGCGCCCGGCCAGCACGTCCTCGGCCAGACGCGCCGCGGCCTTGAGCCCGTGGGCGATGGCCACCTTGATCCGCCCGGCCTTGGGCCCCAGGTCCAGCTCGGCCTCGCGCACGTTGCCGTAGCCGCGCACCGCGGCGAGCTCGATGCCCGCCAGCTCGCTGCCGGTGAGCAGGTAGTGCACCGTGCGCACGGCCGCCTCCATGACCCCGCCCGTGGTGCCGAAGATGGCCCCGGCCCCGCTGTAGGCGCCCATGAGCGGGTCCGCGAACCCGGACTCCTCCATGGCGTTCAGGTCCATGCCCCGGATGCGCAGCAGCTCGGCGAATTCGCGGGTGGTCAGCACCAGGTCCACGTCCGGGACCCCGCCCGTGCGCAGGGCGGGCCGGGCGGCCTCGTCCTTCTTGGCCGTGCAGGGCATGATCGAGAGCACGCGCACGCGCCCCGGGTCCAGGCCCATGTTGCGGGCCAGGTAGGTCTTGGCCAGGGCGCCCAGGCATTGCTGCGGCGAGCGGGTGGTGGAGACATTGGGCAGCAGTTCGGGATAGCGCGTCTCGGCGAAGTTGATCCAGGCCGGGCAGCAGGAGGTGAACAGGGGCAGGGGGCCGCCCTGCTCCAGGCGGGCCAGGAGTTCGCTGCCTTCCTCCATGATGACCAGGTCCGCCGCGAAGTTGGTGTCCAGCACCAGGTCCGCGCCCAGGCCGCGCAGGGCCGAGATGATGCGGCCCTCCACGTTGCTGCCCGGGGCGAAGCCGAACTCCTCGCCCAGGCCCACGCGCACGGCCGGGGCGAACTGGGCCACCACCACGGTGTCCGGGTCCTCCAGCATCTCCACGGCCCGCTCCAGGCCGCTGGTTTCGGCCAGGGCCCCGGCCGGGCAGACCAGGGTGCATTGGCCGCAGGACACGCAGCCGGGTTCGGAGCGGTTTTCGCCGTCGCGCAGGTGGATTTCGCAGGTCAGGCCCTCGCCCGCCACCACCAGGGCGTCCACGCCCTGGATGTTCCGGCACACGGCCAGGCAGCGCAGGCAGCGCAGGCACTTGCCCATGTCGCGGGACACGGCCGGACCTTGGCTGCGGGTGCGCCCGCCGCCGGGGTTGGGCAGGACGGGCCGGTCCTGGGGCAGGCCCACCACCCGGGCCAGGTCCTGCAATTCGCAGTCGCCGTGGCGCACGCAGGCCGCGCAGTCCTGGTCGTGGTCGGCCAGCAGGAGCTCCACCTGGAGACGGCGCATGCGGCGCAGCTCCGGGGTGCGGGTGCGCACGACGAGGCCCTCCTGCATGGGCGTGTTGCAGGAGGTCACGATGACCGGCGGGGCCTCCTCGTCCTTGCGGATCTCCACCAGGCAGACCCGGCAGGTGCCCGGCGCGTGGCCGATGTCGGCCAGCTCGCAGAGGGTGGGGATGAAGCAGCCGTTTTTGCGGGCCGCCTCCAGGATGGTCTGTCCGTCCTCAAAGCCGATGTCGCGGCCGTCGATGCGGGCGTTCATGGGGGGCTCCTAGTTGCTGCCCTTGGGGATGGGGGATTCCGTGACCACGGAATAGATGCGGTAGCAGCGCAGGCAGCGGCTGGCCTCGCGGTAGGCATCCTCCTGGCTGATGGGCCGCTCCACCTCCTCGAACATGGCGCGGCGCTCCTGGGGGTCCAGTTCCTGGCCGCGGATGCGGTAGAGGTGTTTGACCGGGGCCTGGACCCACTCGTGGGAGCGGACCATGAACTCGTTGATGAGCTTGCGCATGCGGCTGCGCGGGAAGAAGCGCACCCGGCCGTAGGTCAGGTAGTCGTCGATGGAGCGCGAGGCCTTGAGGCCGTTGGCCATGGCGTGGATCAGGGTGGAGGGGCCGAGCACGCAGTCGCCGCCCGCGAACACGCCCTGGCGGGAGGTGGCGAGCGTCACGGGATCGGTCTCCAGGCAGCCGTACTTGTTGATGACCAGGCCGTCGTCCGGGGAGATGGAGGTGCTGTCCATCTGCTGGCCCACGGCCGAGATGAGCAGGTCGCAGGGCAGCACGCGCTCGGTGCCGGGCACAGGGTCCACGTTGCGCCGGCCGCGGGAGTCGGGCTCGCCCTGGCGCATCTCGATGAGCTCCACGCCCGTGACCCGGTCCTCGCTGATCTGGACGCGGATGGGGTTGGCGAAAAAATGGAAGGCCACGCCCTCCTGCTCGGCGGCCTCCACCTCCTCGTGGTCCGCGGGCATGTCGCCGCGGCCGCGGCGATAGACCAGGTGCACGGCCGCGGCCTTGAGCCGCAGGGCCGAACGCACGCAGTCCATGGCCACGTTGCCGCCGCCCACCACGACCACGGTCCGGCCCTCCAGGCTCATGGGCTCCTGGCCCTCCACGTGGTCGTGCACGCGCAGCAGGAAGTCCACGCCGGACTGGCAGCCCTGGCCGCAGTGCTCGCCCGTGACGCCCAGGGGACGGCCGTCCGAGCAGCCCAGGCCCAGGAACACGGCCTTGTAGCCCCGCTCGAACAGGTCGTTCAGGCTGAAGTCCCGGCCCATGCGCCGGGAGTAGAAGAAGCGGCCGCCCAGGTCCTCCACGATGCGCACCTCGCTCTTGAGCACGGACTTGGGCAGGCGGTAGCTGGGGATGCCGCAGGCGGCCATGCCGCCCGCCTCGTCGCGGGCCTCCAGCACGTCCACGGGATAGCCCTTGAGCAGGAGGTGGTAGGCGCAGGAGATGCCCGCGGGCCCGGCCCCCACCACGGCCACCCGGAGCTGCGGGGGCTTGGGGTTCTCCACCAGGTTGGCGGAGAACCAGTGCTCCGAGAGGTGGTGCTCGTGGTCGGCCACGTAGCGCTTGAGGGTCTTGATGCCCACGGGCTCGTCCACCATGCCCCGGCGGCAGGCCTGCTCGCAGAAGCGCACGCAGACCCGGCCGCAGGTGGCGGCCATGGGGTACTTCTGGAGGATCACGCCCAGGGAGTGGGAGGGTTTGCCGTCCTTGATGTAGTCGATGTAGCGCGGCACGTTGACCTTGGCCGGGCAGGCCTCGATACAGGGGGCCGTGGCGTAGGCCGCGCCGGGCTGGGCCGGGACGCCGCCCGCGCCGATTTCGCGCTCCAGCTCCTCGCGGAAATGCTCCAGGGCGGCCAGCAGCGCCACCGCGCCGGAGCGGCCCAGGTTGCAGCGCGAGGTCTCCGCGGCCAGGCGGCCCATTTCCGCGGCCTCGTCCAGCAGGCCTGCGTCGCCCTCGCCGCGGCAGAGGGTCTCCAGCCGCTCGTGGATCAGGTGCAGGCCCACGCGGCAGGGCGTGCACTTGCCGCAGGACTCGGCCGCCGTGGCCGCCATGTGGCGGCGCAGGGCGTCCAGCAGGCTGGTTTCCGGGGCGAAGACGAAGAAGCCGCGGTCGCCCAGGAAGGCCTTGACGGCGTTGCCCTGGTTGAAGGCGTCGAACTCCGCGAACTGGGGCAGCTCGGGGATCTCGAAGAGGTTCTTGCCGCGGTTGTCGTGGACGGTGGAATCCCAGACGCCATAGATGATGCGCGCCATACACGTCTCCTGTTTCCGCAGGGGCCGCGCCGGGGACCGGGGCGCGAGGAGGGGCAGGTTCAGGCCGTCCCAGGGCGGAGGAACCCGCGGGTGACTCCACCGTTATGTCATTCCAAAAACAAAGGAAAGCCCTCGAACCGGGGGGCCGGGAGACGGGCGGAAGGCGGGGTGCGGCGGGCGCGCTAGGCGAGTTTTTCCCGGCAGGTGGCGTCAGCGCAGGGGCCGTGGTCCGGAAGGTCCTTCAGGGGGCCTTCGAAGGTCTCCTTGCCGCACCAGCAGCAGTAGCGGCGGTAGGGCTGGGTCCGGGAATAGTCGGGCTTGGGGTCGTTGTGCCAGCAGTGCTTGCGCACCGGGGAATGGGGGCATTCGTCGTTCATGGGGGCCTCCGGTTTGCCGCCACCATAGCACGTCCGGGCCGCGGGGTCACGTCCGGCGAGCCTTCCGGACACTGCTTGCCAAGAGCCTGCCGAACGCATACACACCCGGCAGACAAGGAGGGGCCATGCCTTCGTTCGACATCGTCAGCACCGTGGACCTGCAGGAAGTGGACAACGCCTGCAACAACGTGCGCAAGGAGCTGGCCACGCGCTTCGACTTCCGCAACGTGCCCACGGAGCTTGACCTCAACAAGAAGGACAAGCGCATCAGCGTGACCACGGGCAGCGAGACCCACCTCAAGTCCGTGCGCGAGCTGCTCACCGCCCATTGCGTGCGGCGCAAGGTGGACCCCAAATGCCTGGACTTCGGCAAGCACGAGCCCACGTCCCAGGGCCGGGTCAAGGCCGAGGTCAAGGTGCGCGAGGGCATTTCCAAGGAGACGGCCCAGAAGATCGTCAAGGCCATCAAGGGTTCGGCCTTTTCCAAGGTCCAGGCCGCCATCCAGGACGAGCAGGTGCGCGTCACGGCCAAGAAGATCGACGACCTCCAGGGCGTGATCCAGCTGGTGAAGGCCATGGAGCTGGACGTGCCCGTGCAGTTCGTGAACATGAAGCAGTAGCCGCTGTCCGCCGGAAAAAAGCAAAGGGACGCGGCCGAGGGGGCGCGTCCCTTTTTTCGTGCAGGGAGAAGGGGTGCAACAGGCTGCCGGAGAAGCCTCCCGTCACAGGCCGTTCAAAAAACGCGACGGCAAGGCGCGAAAAGAACGCACGGCCGACGCGCATCTCGTATACGCGAGGGTGTGCGTTTTTTGAAGCAACGCCGCCATCGTGGATTTTTCAACGGCCTGTCAGCCCTTGCGCCGCCGCGAAGCCATGACCATGCCGCCCAGGCCCATGAGAAAGCCCAGGCCGCCCAGGATCTCGGCCGCGCCGGGACTGGGTTCGGCCAGCTCGGCCACCTGCTTGCGCAAGGGGGCCAGCCTGGCCTCCACGGCCTGGTCCACCAGCTTCGAGAGATCGGCCGGGGCCGCCGCAGGGGCTGGGGTTTCGGCGGGAGCCGCAGCCGGGGCCGCCGCCTCGGCCGGGGCCGGACCGGCGTCCAGGTAGTCCGCGGCGGCCAGCTTCCATTGGCCCTGGTGGCCTTCGCCCGCCTTGACGACCAGCACCAGGTCCGGCTTTTTGTCGCGGAACTCCGCGGGCACGGGGAAGGACCACTTGCCCTCGCCGTCCGTGTTCCCGGAGAGGAGCAGGGCGTCGGTGGCCGCGTCGCGCACCTCCACCGTGCCGCCGGAAACCATGTTCCCGCCCTGGAACTTGCTTTCCGTGTGGATCTGCCCGGCCTCGGCCCAGGCAAAGATGTTCACCCGGTGGGCCAGGGCCGGGGCCGCCAGGGCCAGGACCAGGACCGCGGCGCAGCCCGCGCGCGACAGGAAACGGATCATGGCTGCTCCTTGGATATGATTCGTCATACCTGGAGCGCTCCGTAGCACGAATTTGAGGAGAGTGGCAACAGCCCGGTCAGGCGAAGTCCGCCACCAGAGCCCCGATGTGGACCCCGGCCACCACGGGATTCTCGTGGAATTGCTGGCGGATGCGCCAGCAGGCCTGGGTCAGCTGGTCCGAGGTGATGCCCGTGCGCAGGGCCGTGTAGGCCTCGATGAAGGCGGCCAGCTTGTCGCACATCTTGAGCAGCTCGCCGTCCTTGGGGTCCAGGTCGTCGCGGTTGCAGTCCCGGCCCAGCTCGTCGCTGGTCACGCGGCGCACCCGGCCGTCCTCCCGCACCGTGGCCGCGAACTCGCTGCCCGCCTCCAGGCCCAGGAGGTAGGCCAGGCGGTCGGCCACGTCGTCCAGGCCGTTGCCCTTGAGCGGGGCCATGACCAGGCGTTCCAGTTCGCGGTTCTCGTAGTTCTTGATGAGGTCCGCGATCTCCGGGGCCGAGAGCTTCACCGGCGAGATGATGTCGCGGGTCAGGAGTTCGGGCAGGTCGTGGAACAGGCCGGAGAAGAAGTTGTTCTGCCGCCGGGCCGGGCAGGCGCCCACCTCCAGGCTGAAGAACCAGGCGAAGGCGGCCACGATGAACACGTGGCCCAGCACCGAGGTCTCGGGGATGCGCGGGGTCTGGGACCAGCGCTTCTGGAAGCGCAGGTGCCCGCACATGCCCGCGAAACGGCCGAGCACGGACTCGTTTCCGGCCAGGAGGTCGGCCACCCCGGCCAGGTCCGTGAGCTGGCCCAGGCGGTCGATGAAGCTCTTCTCGATCTCGGCCATCTCGTCGTCGGGCCGGTTCAGGCTCTTGAGCAGCTTGAGTTCGGAATAGCTGGCGAAGAGGTGCGCGGCCTGGAGGATGCGCCGGGCGGGCGTCTCGTCCAGGGGGTTCATGAGGTACTCGGTCATGCGCTCCCAGGTCTCCTCGCCCAGGGGCGTGACCCGGGGCCGCAGCTGGTCCAGGACCCAGGCCGTGAGCTTGCGGTAGTCCGCGGGGTTGGAGCGGATCTGGTAGAAGACCGGCGGCTTGATGTCCGTGATGACCAGGCGGTAGAAATAGTCGAAGAGTCCGCCCTCCACGATCTCGTCGCCCAGGCGCAGGCGTTCGGCCGGGGGCAGGCCGCGGGAGTTGAGCAGGAAGAGGAGCCAGGCCGTGATCATCTTGTGGGCCTGCTTGTCCACCTCCACCAGCTCCATGGGCCGCAGCTTGTCGTTCCAGCGCTTCATGAACGAGCCGGAAAAGACCAGTTCCAGGAGGCTTTTGCGGATGATGGTGTACATCGTGCCTCCCAGTGTAGCCTAGGCCCGGCGGCGGAGCAACGCCACGCTCTCCACGTGGGCCGTGTGGGGGAAGAGGTCCACGGGCCGCACCGCGGCGAGTTCGTAGAACGGGTTCAGGCGGCCCACGTCGCGGGCCAGGGTGGCGGGGTCGCAGGACACGGCCACGACGCGCCCGGGCGTCAGGTCCTGGAGCAGGGCCAGGGCCCCGTCGTCCAGGCCCGCGCGGGGCGGATCGCAGACGATGACCTCGGGCCGGGGCAGGCCGCGCACGAGCTTGGGTCCCACCCGCCCGGCCTTGAATTCGCAGTGCTCCAGGCCGTTGCGGCGCGCGTTCTCGCGGGCGTCGGCCACGGCCTCTTCCGAGACCTCCAGGCCATAGACCCGGGCCGCCTTGGAGGCCAGGGCCAGGGCCAGCGCGCCGGCCCCGCAGTAGAGGTCATAGACCACCTCCGCGCCGGTGAGCCCGGCCAGGTCGCGCACCTCGGCGCAGAGCAGTTCCGCGGCCGGGGTGTTGGTCTGGAAAAAGGCGTTGGCCGAGACCTTCAGGCCCAGGCCGCCCAGGTTTTCCAGGAGATGGTCCTGGCCCAGGACCAGGATGCCCTGCTCGCCCGCGGCCAGGGCCGCCTGGCGGTTCGAGGTGGAATGGGCGAAGCCGGTGAGCCCCGGCACGGCCTGCTTGAGCCTGCGGCCCAGGGCCTCGGCGGTCTTGAAGTGCCTGGGCTCGTGGGCCGTGATCAGGTGGGCCAGCAGGCCCTGGGCCGAGGTGCGCACCACCAGATGCCGCCAGAAACCCCGGCCCCGGCCGTCCCAGGCCGGCACCCTGGAATCGCGGCAGAACTCCCGGGCCGCGGCCACGATCTGCATGCCCTCGGGTATTTGCAGGCCGCAGTGGGTGATGTCCACCACCCGCGCCCCGCCGCGCTCCTTGAGCCCCAGGACCAAGTCCTGCCCCTGGCCCTGGAAGGCGTACTCCATCTTGTTGCGGTAGGCCCGGGTCTGGGGCGAGGCCAGGATGGGCCGCAGTTCCGGGGGCGTGACCCCGGCGATGCGGGCCAGGGAATCGGCCACCCAGCCGGATTTCCAGCGCAGCTGCTCGGCGTAGTCCAGGTCCTGGAACAGGCAGCCGCCGCAGGTCCCGAAGTGCGGGCAGAAGGGCTCCGCCTGCTGCGGCGAGGGCCGCAGGACCTGCTCTGCGCGGGCCTCGGCAAAGCGCTTTTTCACGCGCTCCACGCGGGCCAGCACGCGCTGGCCGGGCAGGCCGCGCTCCACGAACAGGACTAGGCCGTCCTGGCGGGCCACGCCGCGGCCGCCCAGGGCCAGGCCCGTGATCTCGCATTCCACGAGGCTGTTTTTTTCAAGGCCGGGGGAATCCGGGGTCACGGGCGCTCCAGGTAGGGGTTGAAGTAGCCCAGGCCCAGGCCGGGGCAGGCTTTTTTGAGGCGCTTGCGGAAATGAAGGAAGCCCATGGCCGGGCCGGGATCAAAGGGCCGCACCAGGTCCAGGTAGAGATCCGGGTCCAGGTTCAGGTTGCGCAGCTGGATGAAATCCACGCCCTGGTCCGTCACCAGGCTCGCGAGAGCCTCCAGCTCGGCCTCGGTGTCCGTGAATCCGGGCGAGAAGAGCAGGTTCAGGGACACGAACAGGCCCGACTCCTTGGCCGCCTTGATGCTGGCGCGCACGTCCCCGAAACCGTAGCCCTGGGGCCGGTAGTAGGCCTCGTAGGGGCCCTGGCGGGCGCTGTTCAGGCTCACGCGGATGGAGCTGACCCCGGCCCGGGCCAAGTCCGGCAGAGTGCGGGTGAGGCTCCCGTTGGTGTTCACGTTCACCGTGCCCGGCCCGCCCGCCGCCCGGTACAGGGCCGTGGATTCGGCCAGGAGCGCGGCCTCGGTGAGCGGCTCGCCCTCGCAGCCCTGGCCGAAGGAGAGGATGGGCCGCTTCTCGCGGCCCGCGTGGCGGAGCATGATCTCGCTCACCTCCCGGGCCGTGGGCTGGAAGGCGATGCGGCACTGGGTGGCCGGGAAGCCGGAGTCCTCGGGCTGGAACGAGATGCAGCCCACGCAGCGGGCGTTGCAGACCCGCGAGGTGGGCAGGGGGGCCTCGAATCGGCCCAGGGCCAGGTTGCGGGCCGCGGGGCAGCCGTAGGTCAGGGCGCAGTGGGTCAGGTGCCGGGCCAGGCGGTTCTCGGGCAGGTCGCGGAGCATGTCGGCCGCGCCCTTCTCGATGCGTGAGCGCGGGATGCCGCAGAAGACCTGGCGCTTGTCCTCGTCCACCTGCTTGGCGCAGACCCAGAAGCGGCCCTCGGCAAAGCCAACGGCCCCGTAGGCGAAGAGCGGCAGCAGCGGGGCCTGCGCGTCCTTCTCGAAGGCCGGGTGGGCCGTGAGGGTGTAGCCCGGGGCCACGAAGGCGGCCACGGCCGTCTCCTCCAGCACCTCCACCTGCCCGCTTTCCGGGTCCAGGCCCAGGGCGCGGCGGCCGGGCAGCAGGAAGAACTCGCTCTCCACGGGCAGGGGGATGAACTCGTCGGGCCGGGGCAGGGAGAGTTCGCCCGCCCGCGAACAGAGCATGAGCAGGTCCGGGTGGTCGTAGATGCTGCCGTCGGGTCCGGCAAAGACCAGGTTCGGCAGGGTCTTCTTGCGCGCGCTCACGGGTTCTTGGGCTCCGCGGGACGGGGGTGCAGGGTGCCGCCGCCCAGGAACAGCGTGTCGTACTGCACGTTGTCCCCGGGTTTCTCGAAATAGCCGTCCTGCACCGTCGCCACCGGACCGGCCTGGAGCAGGTCCGAGACGGTCACGAAGCGGAAGCCCTGCTTCTCCAGGGCCTCCACCAGCAGGGGCACCACCAGCTGGGTGTTCTTGGGCACGGCGTTGGCGTGCAGCAGGATGATGGAGCCGGGCCGCACGTGCTGCATGGCGTGGGTCACGCTCTGGGCCGGGGTCCCGGTTCCGTCGTTCCACTCGCCCAGGGCGTCCCACTGGATCACGGGCAGGCCCATGCCCGCCAGCAGATCCAGGGTGTGCGCGGCGTTGCGGCCGTAAGGCAGGCGGAACAGGCGCAGGGATTCGGGCACCGCGGCCATTTCCCGGGCCAGGCCCCCGGCTTCGGCCCGCCGGGCCAGCTCCTCGCGCAACAGCTCGTACTGGGCCTGGGTCCAGAGCACCTGGCGCCCGGCCTCGGCGTCGTCGATGATGGCCATGTTGGCGTGGGTCCAGGAGTGGTTGCCCAGTTCGAAGAGCGGATCGGCCATGAGCTGCATGGCCTTTTCCGGATGCGAGCGCATCCACTTGCCGCCCGCGAAGAAGGTGGCCGGGATGCGGCGGCCGCGCAGGAAGTTGACGATCTCGTTGCGGTAGCCCGAGACGTTGCTGGCCCGCTCGCAGAGGTCGAAGGTCAGGGCCACCAGGCGTTCTCCCTTGGCCGGGTCCACCCGCCGGATGACGCCCTGCAGCCTGTCCGGCACGGGGGGCAGGGGGTGCAGGGGCTCCAGCCGGGCGGGCGGGGTCAGGTCCGGGTCCTTGGACCAGGGCCTGGTCACCACGTGGTCCGCCGGGGTTCCAGCCAGCTGGGCCTCGGTCCAGAGTCCGTGGAGCAGGGCGTCGGAGCCGTAGGACCCGGCCCGGGCGGGCAGGACCAGGGCCAGGACGAGACAGGCGGCGGCGAGCAGGCGCATGGCGTTCATGGCCGGCAGCATACGGCGAAGCCGGGGGCCTGACAAGGCAGCCGCTCAGTAGGAGTAGGGAAACTTGCGGTCCTGCAGCTCGTAGATCCGGACCGGGTCCAGGTCGTAGAGGCCGCGGCCGCCAGGGGCCGCGCTGCGGCCGGAGAGCAGGCGGGAGACAAAGCCGAAAAGGGCCGGGACGGCCAGGACGAACAGCCATGCGTACATGTGGTTCCTCGGGTTCTGAAGCGCAAAAGGCCGGCGCCATGGCGGCGCCGGCCTCGGATCTGCGGGGTTTCCGGCTTAGCGCTTGGAGTACTGGAAGCGGGCGCGGGCGCTCTTCAGGCCGTACTTCTTGCGTTCCTTCTCGCGGGCGTCGCGGGTCAGGAAACCGGCCTTCTTGAGCACGGAGCGCAGCTCGGGGTCCAGGTTGATGAGCGCGCGGGCGATGCCGTGGCGCACGGCCTGGGCCTGACCGGCCACGCCGCCGCCCGAAACGTTGATGGCGATGTCGAACTTGTCCATGGCCCGGGTGATCTTGAGCGGCTGCTGCACGATCATCTGGAGGGCCTTGCGCGGGAAGTACTCCTCGAAGGCCCGGTCGTTGACCGTGATCTTGCCCGTGCCCTTGTAGATGCGGGTGCGGGCCACTGCGTTCTTCCTCTTGCCGGTGCCGTACTTGAAATCGGTGCTCATGAGCGGACTCCCAAATTAGGGGCTTGATCCTACAGATCCAGGGGCTTGGGCTGCTGCGAGGCGTGCGGATGCTCGGCCCCGGCATAGACCTTGAGCTTGGTCAGCAGGCGGCGGGCCAGGCGGTTCTTGGGCAGCATGCCCTTGACCGCGGCGCGGATCACTTCCTCGGGCTTCTTGTCCAGCATCTGGCGCAGGGTGCGCTCCTTGAGGCCGCCCGGGTGGTTGGTGTGCTTGTAGTACATCTTCTGGTCGAGCTTCTTGCCGGTGACGGCCACCTTGGCGGCGTTCACCACGACGAGGAAGTCGCCGTTGTCCATGTGCGGGGCGAACTCGGGCTTGTGCTTGCCGCGCAGGTGATGGGCGAGCTTGGAGGCCAGACGGCCGAGGACCTTGCCCCCGGCGTCCACCACGAACCACTCGCGCTTGAGCTCGTTCTCTTTCGGCGTATAGGTCTTCATCCACGTGCTCCTTCTCGAAACTGGGAACCCGGACTTTTACGGCGTTTCGTCGCCGCTGTCAACAACGGGATGCATTTTTTTTCCGGGCCGGGAATCAGCCGGCGGCCCGCACCAGCTCCAGCACCTTGGCCAGGGCACGCTCCATGCCGGCGGGGTCCGTGCCTCCGGCCTGGGCCTGGTCCGGACGGCCGCCGCCCGAACCGCTCACCTCGGCGGCCACGTCCTTGATCAGGGCCGGGGCCGTGAACTTGCCGTGCAGGTCCTTGCTCACCGAGAGGAGCACCGTGACCTTGCCGCCCTCGGCCGGGGCCACCAGGCAGATGACGCCCGAGGGCAGCTTGGACTTGAGGGCGTCCATCTGCTCGCGCAGGGCCTTGACGTTGGAGACCTCGGACTTGAGCGCCAGGACCTTGACCCCGGCCACGTCCTGGACCTCTTCCAGCAGGTCGCGGCCAGCGCCCGAGGCCACCTTGGCCTGGAGCCGCTCCATTTCCTTCTGGAGCTCCTTGGCCTGGGCCTGGAGGGCCTTGACCTTGTCGGCCAGATGCTCGGGCTTGGCCTTGAGCAGGGCCGCGGCCCGCAGGGCCTCCTCCTTGTGGGCGCGGAAGTGGGCCAGGGCGTTGAAGCCCGTGGCCGCCTCGATGCGCCGGATGCCCGAGGCCACGCCCGTCTCGGACAGGATCACGAAGCTGCCGGCCTGGCCCGTGGCGCGCATGTGCGTGCCGCCGCACAGCTCCATGCTCACGCCCGGCACCTCCACCACGCAGACCTCGTCCCCGTACTTTTCGCCGAACAGCGCCGTGGCGCCCTTGGCCACCGCGGCCTTCCGGCTCATGACCTGGCGCTCCACCGGGCGGTCCTCCAGGATGGCCCGGTTCACGAACTCCTCCACGGCCGCGGTCTCCTCCGGAGTCAGGGCCGCGATGTGGGTGAAATCGAAGCGCAGCCGGTCCGGACCCACCAGGGAGCCGGACTGCTTGGCGTGGCCGCCCAGCACGTCGCGCAGGGCCGCGTGCAGGAGGTGGGTGCAGGTGTGATTGCGGGCCGTGGCCGCGCGGGCCTCGGCGTCCACCGAAAGCCGGGCCTCCTGGCCGGGCAGCAGCTCGCCCTCGTTGACGAAGATCTTGAGGGCCGTAAGTTCGGGCGAGGGCTTGAGGGAGTCGAGCACGTCGGCCGCGCCGGTCAGGCTCTGGACCAGGCCCGTGTCGCCCAGCTGGCCGCCGGACTCGCCGTAGAAGGGCGTGCTCTCGGAGACCAGGAACCCGCCCTGGCCCTGGATGAGCCGGGGGACACGGCGGCCCTCGGCGTCCAGCAGGGCCAGCACCGGGCTTTCGGCCTCGAGCGTCTCGTAGCCCACGAAGCGGCTCTTGGTCCCGGCTTCCAGCAGGCTCTGGAACAGGGAGGCCACGTCCTTCTCGCCCGAGCCCTTCCAGGCCTTCTTGGCGCGCTCCTTCTGCTCCTTCATGGAAGCCCGGAACCCGGCCTCGTCCACGGAAAAACCCTGCTTCTCGGCCACGTCGTTGACGATGTCCAGGGGGAAGCCGTAGGTGTCGTAGAGCCGGAAGGCCAGCTCGCCCGGGATGCGGTCCTTCCCGGACTTGCGCAGGGCGGCCATTTCCTCTTCCAGGAGGGCCAGGCCCTTGTCCAGGGTGTGGGCGAAACGCTCCTCCTCCTCGCGCACCACCTTGAGCAGGAAGTCGCGGCCGCTGGCCAGCTCGGGAAAGGCGTGGCCCATCTCGTCCACCACCTTGCCCACGGTCTCGTGCAGGAAGGGGTCCTTGAGCCCGATGAGGCGGCCGAAGCGCGAGGCCCGGCGGATGAGGCGGCGCAGCACGTAGCCGCGGCCCTCGTTGGAGGGCAGGATCTGGTCCGTGATGAGGAAGGCCGCGGCCCGGCTGTGATCCGCGATGACCTGGAGCGCGGTGTCGGTTTCCTTGTCCTTGTGGTACTCCACCCCGGCCTTCTTGCAGGCGAAGCCGATGATCGGGGTGAACAGGTCGGACTCGTAGTTGGAGCGCACGCCCTGGAGCACGGCGGCGATGCGCTCCAGGCCCATGCCCGTGTCGATGGACGGCCGGGGCAGGGGCACGCGCTTGCCGTCCGCGCCCTGGTCGTACTGCATGAAGACTAGGTTCCAGATCTCCAGGAAGCGGTCGCAGTCGCACTTGCCAATGCCGCAGTCGGGGCCGCAGGCCATGTCCGCGCCCTGGTCGATGTGGATCTCCGAGCAGGGGCCGCAGGGGCCGGTGTCGCCCATGGACCAGAAGTTGTCCTTGTCCCCCAGCCGGTAGATGCGCTCCTTCTCCACCCCGGCCACCTTCTGCCAGAGTTCGGCGGCCTCGTCGTCGTCGCGGTAGATGGTGATGTAGAGTCGGCTCTTGTCCAGGCCGAAGCCCTCGGTGAGCAGGGTCCAGGCGAACTTGATGGCCTCGGCCTTGAAGTAGTCGCCGAAGGAGAAGTTGCCGAGCATCTCGAAGAAGGTGTGGTGGCGCGCGGTGCGGCCCACGTTCTCCAGGTCGTTGTGCTTGCCGCCCACGCGCAGGCATTTCTGGGTGGTGGTGGCGCGGGAGTAGGGCCGTTTCTCCTGGCCCAGGAAGACCTTCTTGAACTGGACCATGCCCGCGTTGGTGAAGAGGAGCGAGGGGTCGTCCTTGGGCACCAGGGGCGAGGAGGGCACCACGGTGTGGCCCTGCTTCTCGAAATATTCCAGGAAACGTTGTCGGATTTCGGCAGCTTTCATGGGGTTGCTCGCTTCGTCGGTTTCTCTCGAAAAAAGGGCCCCGGGGCGTTCCGGGGCCGTTGCGTCATACCGTGGAAAAACGGGGGCTACTGCTCGGGCTCGGGGGCCGGGACCTCTTCGTTGCGGGTCAGGCCCAGGTGCTCCAGGAGCTTGTCCTCCACCTTCTGCCGCAGCTCGGCGTTCTCGGCGAGCAGGGCGCGCACGTTTTCCTTGCCCTGGCCCAGGCGCTCGGCGCCGAAGGCGAACCAGGAGCCGCTCTGCTCGACGATGCCGTGCTCCACGCCCAGGTCGATGAGCTCGCCCTCGCGGGACATGCCCTGGCCGTAGAGCACGTCCAGGGTCGCCTCGCGGAAGGGCGGGGCCACCTTGTTCTTGACCACCTTGATGCGCACCCGCGAGCCGTAGGCCTCCTCCTTGTCCTTGAGACTCTGGATGCGCCGGATGTCCAGGCGGATGGAGGCGTAGAACTTGAGGGCGTTGCCGCCGGTGGTGGTCTCGGGGTTGCCGTAGCCGGTCATGCCGATCTTCATGCGGATCTGGTTGATGAAGATGACCGCGGCGCGGGACTTGTGGATGGTGCCGGTGAGCTTTCTGAGGGCGTGGGACATGAGCCGGGCCTGGCCGCCCACCTGGGTGTCGCCCATCTGACCTTCCAGCTCGACCTGGGGAATGAGCGCGGCCACCGAGTCGATGACCACCACGTCCACGGCCCCGGAGCGCACGAGCAGGTCCGCGATCTCCAGGGCCTGCTCGCCGTAGTCCGGCTGGGAGATGAGCAGTTCGTCGGTCTTGACTCCCAGGCGGCGGGCGTACGCAATGTCCAGGGCGTGCTCGGCGTCGATGAAGGCCGCGGTGCCGCCGCGCTTCTGGGCCTCGGCGATGACGTGCAGGGCCAGGGTGGTCTTGCCCGAGGACTCGGGGCCGTAGATCTCGGAGACGCGGCCGCGGGGGATGCCGCCCACGCCCAGGGCCAGGTCCAGGCCGATGGAGCCGGTGGGGATCACCGGGATCACGTGGCTGGCCTCGCCGTCCATGCGCATGATGGAGCCCTTGCCGAACTTGCGCTCGATGCTGGTGAGGGCCGTGTTCAGGGCCTCCTTGCGCAAGTCTTCTGGGGCGGCGGGTTTCTTGGCCATGGCTCCTCCTTCCTGGGGCTTGGCTGGCGTAAGGAAGCATTGAGTAGCAGATCAACGGCCGGGCGGCAACTGGCCCGCAGGGGCGCGGCCGGGCCTTGCATCCGGCGGGCAAACGGCTACAAGGGGCCATGCGGCCGGGAGGCGGACATGGCTAGGGCGAAGAGGCCCGTGCGGAATCCGAAGGCCGGGATCGCGGCCTTGCGGCGGAGCAGCGCCGAATCGGAGACCGCCCTGTCCGGGCGCTCCGGCCGCGAGCTGGACCTGGCGATTCTGGACGGCGTCGGCTTGGCCCTCTATGTGGCCGACATGGAGACCCACGAACTGCTCCACGTCAACGAGGAGATGCGCAGGCTCTTCGGCCGGCCCCTGCGCGGCGGGCTCTGCTACCGCGAACTCCAGGGCCGGGACACGCCCTGCCCGTTCTGCACCAACGACATCATCAAGGCCCTGAACGGCGGCGTCTATCGCTGGGAGTTCGACAACCCCCTCATCAACCGTCACGCCCTGCTCATGGACCGGGTCATCCGCTGGCCCGACGGCCGCGACGTGCGCCTGGAGGTCTGCCTGGACATCAGCGAGCGCCGCCGCGCCGAGCAGGAGCTCCAATGCCGCGACGCCGTGCTTCAGGCCGTGAGCCTGGCCGCCGAAACCCTGCTGGGCAGCGCGGACTGGAGCCGGGACATGCAGGCCGTGCTGGCCGACCTGGGCCGGGCCGTGGGGGTGCACCGGGCCTACATCTTCAGCAACCGCACCGGCCCGGACGGCCGGCTGGTCATGGACCACGCCTTCGAGTGGTGCGCCCCGGGCGTGACGCCCCAGATCGGCAACCCCGAACTCCAGGGCGTGGTCTATGAAGAGGCCTGCCCGCGCTGGGCCCGCTCCCTGGGCCTGGGCCAGCCCGTGCACGGCCCGGTGGCCGCATTTCCGGACAACGAGCGCCTGGTGCTGGAGGCCCAGGGCATCCGTTCGCTCCTGGCGGTGCCCATCTTTGTGGCCGGGGCCTGGTGGGGCTTCATCGGCTTCGACGACTGCGCCCGGCCGCGCACCTGGTCCTCGGCCGAGACCGACGCCCTGACCGCGGCCGCCGGTCTCGTCGGCGCAGCCATCCACCGCCACCGCATGGACGAGGAGCTGCGCCGTTCCCTGGCCGCCCAGGAGGCTCTGCTCCAGGAGGTCCACCACCGGGTCAAGAACAACCTTCAGGTGGTCTCCAGCCTCCTGGACCTGGCCGCCCGGCGCGCGGACTCCGCGAGCGCGGCCGAGGCCATGCAGGACGTGCGGCGCAAGGTCCAGGCCATGGCCCTGATCCACGCCGGCATCTACTGCGGCTCACGCCTGGACGTGGTGGACTTCGGGGCCTACGCGGGCATGCTCTACAGCCACCTGGCCAGCTGCTATCCCGAGGCCGCCCGGCGCATGACCGCGGTCTTCTCCCAGCGGTCCCTGCACCTGCCCCTGGCCCAGGCCGTGCCCTGCGCCCTGATCCTCAACGAGGCCCTGACCAACGTCTTCCGCCACGCCTGCCCGGAGGGGCGGGAGGGGACGGTGCGCGTCACCTGGGACCTGCTGCCCGACGGGCGCGTGCAACTGGCCGTGGCCGACC
Source organism: Desulfovibrionaceae bacterium (assembly GCA_040307135.1). Taxonomy (GTDB): domain Bacteria; phylum Desulfobacterota; class Desulfovibrionia; order Desulfovibrionales; family Desulfovibrionaceae; genus Aminidesulfovibrio. The sequence continues at coordinate 9,530 of JAWRKD010000154.1, read as the reverse complement.
AGGGGCCGGGCCTGCCGCAGGAATTCCCCGCCCGGAGCAAGGGCATGGGCTTCAAACTCCTGCGAGGCCTGGCCGAACACCAGCTGGGCGGCAGATTGAGCCTGTCCCGGGGGCCTGGACTCACGCTGGCCGTGGAGTTCCAGCCAGAAGCGGCCGCCACTGCCGCTCCTGGCCGGAAAAAGCGGCCTGTTTGACGGAAGCCCCCTGCATCGGTATAGGGTCGGAAAATTTCCTCACCAGACGGCCACGATCCCCGGGCCCGTGAACGGGCTGCCGCAGCGAGGCGGCAAAGGCAGGTTTGAGCATGCACTGGACCGCGCAGGAGCGGGGCGGGGCTCCCTTCCTTCATGTGTCCGGCAATGACGCCCCGGGCGCGGACACGCAGCGCAGCGTTCCGCTCATCCTGGTGGCGGACGACGAGGCCGTGATCTGCGCCCAGCTGGGAGAACTCCTGGAGGGCGCGGGCTACGCCCTGGCCGGAACGGCCGCCAGCACGGTCCAGACCGTGGAGCAGGCCAGGGCCCTGCGGCCGGACCTGGTGCTCCTGGACCTGGTCATGCCCGGCGGCGGCGACGGCCTGGAAGCCTGCCGCCTCATCCAGGAGGAGCTGGGCATCCCGGTCATCATGGTCACGGCCTACGGTTTCGCCTCCTACCTGAACCGGGTGCGCGGGGCCGCTCCCTACGGCTACGTGCTCAAGCCCTTTTCCGACGAGCAGGTGCTGGCCGCCGTGGAGGTGGCCCTGGCCCGGCGGCGCAGCGAGCTGGCGGCCGCGGCCGCGGGCGACATGCGGGTACGCGAGAGCCACCACCGGGCCAAGAACAGCTTCATGCTGGCCCACAGCCTCCTGCGCCTGCGCCAGGACATCGCGGACTCCCAGCAGACCCGCGAGACCCTGGCCGAGGCCGCCAGCCAGATACACTCCCTGGCCAAGATCCACGAGCATCTCCACGGCCAGGGCGGCCTGGACAGCGTGGAGTGCCGTCCCTATCTGGAGGATCTGGCCGCGGCCCTGCGACAGGCCGCGGGCCCCGCGGCGGAGCGCGTGGCCATCCGCCTGGAGGTGGACGACCTGCGCCTGCCCGCGGCCAAGGCCATTCCCTGCGGGCTCGTGCTCAACGAGCTGTTGACCAACGCCCTGAAACACGCCTTCCCCGGCGGCCGCCGGGGGCTGGTGCGGGTGTCCCTGCGCCGGGAGGGCGAGAGCGTGCGGCTGGAGGTCCAGGACGACGGGGTGGGCTTCGGCGCCGGGGCCTGCCGCCAGGGCAGCCTGGGCATGGAGCTGGTCTCGGCCTTGGCCGAGCAGCTGGGTGGCTGGTTCCGCCGCTCCTCCACGGAAAACGGGGCCGCCTGCCGCCTGGAGTTTCCCCTTTCGGTCTGAGCGGCCCCGCCGGGCTTGCCTGCCGGGGCGGGCTCGGGTAAGGGTGCCCCCCTATGGAACCCCGCTTCGACGTTCTGGCCCTGTTCTCCGGCGGCCTGGACAGCATCCTGGCCTGCAAGGTCCTCCAGGGCCAGGGCCTGCGCGTGCTGGGCCTGCATTTCGCCACCCCCTTCTTCGGCAAGCCGCGCATGATCGAGCGCTGGCAGGAGCTCTACGGCGTGGAGATCGCGGCCGTGGACGTGTCCGAGGACTACGTGCGCATGGTGGCGGCCCCGGCCCACGGCTGGGGCAAGGCCCTCAATCCCTGCGTGGACTGCAAGATCCTCATGCTCTCCAAGGCCCGGGCCATGATGGCCGGGTACGGGGCCAGGGTCCTGGCCAGCGGCGAGGTGGTGGGCCAGCGGCCCATGTCCCAGCGCCGCGACGCCCTGAACATCATCAGCCGCGACGCCGGGGTGCGCGATGTGCTCGTGCGGCCGCTCTGCGCCCTCCAGGTGGAGCCCACGGCCGTGGAACGCGAGGGCGTGGTGGACCGCGAGAAGCTCCTGGACTTCGCGGGCCGGGGCCGCAAGAACCAGCTGGCCCTGGCCGCGGCCTTCGGCATCACCGAGATTCCCACGCCCGCGGGCGGCTGTTGCCTCACCGAGCCCGAGGCCGCGGCGCGCATCTGGTACGCCTACCGCAGCCGGGGCCTGCCCACGCCAGCGGACTGCCGCCTGGCCGGGATCGGCCGCCAGTACTGGGCCGGGGACCGCTGGCTGGCCGTGGGCCGCAACGAGTCCGACAACCGCCGCCTGGAGGCCCTGGCCGGGCCGGGCGACATCCTCTTCAAGACCCGCCACTTTCCCGGCCCCCTGGGCCTGGGCCGGGGCGGCTCCGGGGCCTGGGATTCCGAGGCCGTGCGTGACGCCGCGGCCTTCGTGGCCTCCTTCTCGCCCAAGGCCGCCCGGGTGGACGCGCCCGTGGAGGTGGGCCTGACCCGCGACGGCCGCCTGGCCCAGGTCCTGGTCCTGCCGGAGCGCCGCACCCCGCTCGGCTGGGCCGAGCCCGTGCCCGAGGGGCTCAAGGAATGGAAGGCCGCGCGAGAGGGCCGCGGCCTCTGAACCGCTTTTTCTTGCCAGCCTGCAGGAAAGGCCTTATCTTTATTTTTGTTGCGTCCCGTTGACGCTCTATCCACACGTCCAAGGAGGATGCTCATGGTTTCGTATTCCACCCAGTCCGTCCGCGCCCGCGCCGAGGTGCTCAACGCCTTCATGCGCGGGGTTTACGGCTGGATGAGCGCGGGCCTGTTCCTGACCGCCGCCGTGGCCTGGTTCACGGCCGCCACTCCCGCCGTGTTCAGCCTGGTCTTCAACGTCAATCCGGCCACCGGCGCGGCCGGCCCCACGCTGCTCTTCTGGGGTCTGGTCATCGCCCAGCTGGGCTTGGTCTTCGCCCTGTCCGGCGCGGTGCAGCGCATGTCCGGCGGCACGGCCACGCTGCTCTTCCTGGCCTACAGCGGGCTCACCGGCGTGACGCTCTCGTCCATCTTCCTGGTCTATTCCCTGGGCTCCATCGCCAAGACCTTCCTGGTGGCCTCGGGCATGTTCGGGGCCATGAGCGTCTATGGCCTGGTCACCCGCCGCGACCTCACCGGCATGGGCCAGTTCCTGTTCATGGGCCTCATCGGCATCGTCCTGGCCTCCCTGGTGAACATGTTCTTCCGGAGCGCCGCAGCGGACTTCGTCATCTCGCTCATCGGCGTGCTCGTGTTCACCGGGCTCACGGCCTACGACACCCAGCGGCTCAAGGACATGGGCGAGGTGGCCGCGGGCGACGCCGCCACCCTGCGCCGGGGCACGATCCTGGGCGCGCTCACGCTCTACCTCGACTTCATCAACATCTTCCTCATGCTTCTGCGCTTCATGGGCCAGTCGCGCGACTAGCCGGTTCAGGGGAGGCTCCTGGCGGAGCCTCCCCTTTTCCTGAAACATGGAGCGGCTCCTCCGGATACAGAAGGCCCTGCGGCCCGTGCTCGCCCCCCTGGGGACGCTCTACGCCGGAGCCATGGCTCTGCGCCGCGAACTCTACCAGCGCCGCGTCCTGCCGGTCTGGTCCCCGCCCGCGGCCACCGTGGCCGTGGGCAACATCGGCTGGGGCGGCTCGGGCAAGACGCCCCTGGCGGGCTGGCTCCTGGGCTGGGCCGGGGAGCGCGGGCTCAAGGCCGGGCTGCTCACCCGGGGCTATCGCGCGCGGCCCAAGGCCTATCCCTTCTGGGTGCCGCCCGGGGCCTTGGCCGAGGAGGCCGGGGACGAGCCCCTGCTCCTGGCCCGCGAACATCCCAGGGCCGCCGTGGTGGTGGACCCGGAGCGCTCCCGCGGCGGACGCTTCCTGTGCGAGCGCCTGAACCCGGACCTCCTGGTCCTGGACGACGGCTTCCAGCACCTGGCCGTGGAACGGGACATGAACCTCGTGCTCCTGCGGGCCGAGGACCTGAGCGAGGAGTGGGACCGGGTCCTGCCCGCCGGCTCCTGGCGCGAGGGAGCGGGGGCCCTCGCCCGGGCCGACGCCTTCCTGTTCAAGGTGGGGCCGCGGACCTTCGAGGCCCTGACCCCCGGGATCAACGAACGGCTGGGCCGGTTTCGGCGGCCGGTGTTCAGCTTTCGGCTCATGCCGCGCGGCCTGCGCCCGGCCCTGGGCGGGGACCTGCTCCCGGGCCTGGAGGGCGACTACCTGCTCGTCTCGGGCGTGGGCAACCCGGCCCAGGTGGAGCGCACGGCCACGGCCTTCCTGGGCCGCCGCCCGGCGCGCCACGTGATCCACCCGGACCACTATTTCTACACACGCCGCGACGTGCACGAGCTGCGCGCCGAGGCCCAGAGGCGGCGCTGCGCCTTCGTGCTCTGCACGCCCAAGGACGCGGTGAAGCTGGGTCCCATGGCCGACGAGACCTTCCAGGTCCTGGATCTGGAGCTGGTCTTCGGGCCGTCGCTCTTCACGCAGCTTTCCTTCGAGGACTGGTGGCGGCACCGCTGGGACTCCCTCGGCCTGCGCCGGGACGAGCGCCTGGAGCGGGACGGCGCCGCCAAGGGAGATGGCCATGGGCCGGAAACGGAAGGACAGGAACGCTAGGGAACGGACCCAGGCCCCGGACGCGCGGGAGCTCATGGGGCTTTTCCGCGAGAGCAAGAAGCCGCTCTCGGGCCGGGAGATATTCAAGGCCCTGGGCCTGGCCAAACCCCACCGCGAGGCCGTGCGCGACGCCCTGGCCGAGCTGCTGGAGGCGGGCCGGATCATCCAGATCCGCAACGCCTTCGGCCTGGCCGAGCGCATGCGCCTGGTCACGGGCCAGTTGGAGGTCCACCGCGGCGGCATCGGCTTCGTGATCCCCGAGGACCCCAAGCGCAAGGACGTCTTCATTCCGGCCCAGGACATGGCCGGGGCCTGGCACGGCGACCGCGTGGTGGCGGCCATCGTGCGCGAGCGCAAGGATCGCCGGGCCGAGGGCCGCGTCGTGCGCATCCTGGAGCGCGGCCGCAAGACCCTCACGGCCAAGGTGGTCAAACGCATGGGCCAGGTCTTCCTCTGTCGGCCCACGGACCCGCGCCTGGACTTCGGGGTCATGGCCGCGCCCGCGGACAAGGGCCTCAAGCCCAAGCCCGGCGAGGTGGTGATCCTGGTTCCCGGCGACCAGGTGGAATACCGGCTCTGGGAGGGCGAGATCACCGAGGTTCTGGGTCCGGAGCAGGACGTGACCGTGCAGGAGGCCCTGGTCAAGACCAACCACGGCGTGCCCACGCGCTTTCCGTCCCCGGCCCTGGATCAGGCCGCGGCCCTGCCCGAGGCCCCGGGCCGGGCGGACTTCGCGGACCGCGAGGACCTGCGCGGCCTGCCCTTCGTGACCATCGACGGGGCCACGGCCCGGGACTTCGACGACGCCATCTACGTGGAACGCAAGGGCAAGGGCCACCGGCTCTGGGTGGCCATCGCCGACGTGGCCCACTATGTGCGGCCGGGCACGCCCCTGGACCGCGAGGCCGAGGAGCGCGGCAATTCCTATTACTTCCCGCGCTCCGTGGAGCCCATGTTCCCGGAGCGGCTGTCCAACGGCCTGTGCAGCCTGAACCCGAACGTGCCCCGGCTGGCCATGGCCGTGCGCCTGGAGGTCTCGGCCAAGGGCCTGCCCGGCGACTTCGCCGTGTTCCCGGCCGTGATCCAGAGCCAGGCCCGGCTGACCTACGGCCAGGTCAAACGCGCGGTGCTGGACAAGGACGAGGCCGAGCGCGCGGCCCTGGGCGGGCTGCTGCCCATGCTCGAGGAGGCCGAGACCCTGGCCCGGCGCATGAACGCCCGCCGCCTGGCCCGCGGCACCCTGGATTTCGACCTGCCCGAGCCCGAGATCCTCTTCAACCTCTCGGGCGAGACCGTGGACATCCGGCCCAAGGTCCGGCACTTCGGCCACCAGATCATCGAGGAGTTCATGATCGCGGCCAACGAGGCCGTGGCCGAGTTCCTCTCCGAGCGCGAGTCGCCCTGCCTCTACCGCGTGCACCCCGAGCCCGACGCCGAGAAGCTGGAGAACCTCTTCAAGCTCCTGGACCGCACCCGGCCGCCGGACCAGCCCAGGAAGCCGCGGCCCAGGGAGGTCACGCCCCAGGATCTCCAGGCGCTCCTGGAGGAGGTGCGCGGCACGGAGCGCGAGTTCCTGGTGAACCGCCTTCTGCTGCGCTCCATGATGCAGGCCCGCTACTCACCGGTGAACGAGGGTCACTTCGGGCTGGCCTCCACCTGCTACTGCCACTTCACCTCGCCCATCCGGCGCTACGCCGACCTGGTGGTGCACCGCCTGGTGCGCGCGGCCCTGGCCGGAGCGGGACAGGTGCGCGAGCCCCTGCCCGGGCACAAGGCCCTGCTGGGCCTGGGCACGCACCTGAGCCGCCGCGAACGCACGGCCATGGAGGCCGAGCGCGAGATCCTCAAGCGCGTCACCGTGCTCTTCCTCAAGGACAAGGTGGGCCGGACCTTCGAGGGCGTGATCTCGTCGCTCATGGACTTCGGCTTCTGGGTGGAATTGAAGGAGGTGCTGGCCGAGGGCATGGTGCGGCTGTCCTCGCTCTCGGACGACTACTATTCCTACCTGCCGGAGCAGGAGATGATCCTGGGCAGCCGCACGGGCCGGGCCTTCCGCCTGGGCCAGCCGGTGCGAGTGGTGCTCGAGGACGTGAACCTGGACCGGCTGGAGGTGAACCTCTGCCTGGCCCCGGACCAGTCCGGGAGAGCGGGGCGGCGGGGCGGGAAATGATCCTCGCGGACCTCATCGCGACCCACGGCTACTGGGCCCTGGCCCTGGGCGCCTTCCTGGAGGGCGAGACCATCCTGGTCCTGGCCGGGGTGGCCGCGCACCAGGGCTACCTGGACCTGCGGCTGGTCATGCTCGTGGCCTTCGCGGGCAGCCTTCTGGGCGACCAGTTTTTCTTCCTCATGGCCCGGCGGCACGCGGCCTGGCTCACGCGGCGGCTGGAGAACTGGAAGGGCAGGGTGGAGGCCGTGCACCGCCACCTGGAACGCCACCAGATTCTGATCATGCTCGGCTTCCGCTTCGTGTACGGCATCCGGGTGGTGACGCCCGTGGTCATCGGCTTGAGCCGCATCCCAGCCTGGCGTTTCGCCGTGTGCAACGCCCTGGGCGCGGCGGTCTGGGCCGTGGCCGTGGCCTGGGCCGGGTTTCTCCTGGGCAACGCGGTGAACGTTGTCCTGGAGAACGCCCGTCTGGCCGAGATGGTGGCCTTCGGCCTGGCGGCCCTGGCCGGGCTGGTCTTCTGGCTGCGCCGCCGGATGCGGCGTTAGGGTGATGTCGGCAAAATACGCACAGGCGCATTTTGCGGAAGATCGCTTCGCCGAAAAGCGTGTTTTTCGGCTCGCTCCGCCGCGTTTCTGATCTTTCGATCACAGGTGGGGGCGCGGCGCTAGCAGGTCTCCCGCTTCACGTCCAGCGGCCCCTGGCGGGCCTCGATGAGTTCGAAGGCCAGGTTGGTGAGCACGGTGATGTCCGGCTTGGAGACCTGGCCGTCCGCGCCCACGGCGTCGCCCTTGTGGCGCAGCCTGTCCGTGATGAGCGAGGAGAAGAGGATCACCGGCAGGTCCTTGAGCACCGGGTCCTCCTTGATGCGCTTGGTCAGGTTGTGGCCGTCCATGACCGGCATCTCGATGTCCGAGACCACCACGTCCACGTAGTCGTAGAGCGGGCGCTGCTCCTCGGCGGCGTGGCCCTTGTGCGCGGCCAGCAGATCCCAGGCCTCGCGGCCGTTGGTGGTCTGGGTCACCTGGAAGCCGGATTTTTCCAGCATGGTGGCGATCATGCGCCGGATGGAGGCCGAGTCGTCCGCGATGAGGGCCTTGAGGCAGTCCTTGGCGGGCCGGTCGGCGTTCAGCTGGTCGGGCTCCAGGCGCATGGCCAGGTTGGGGTTCAGGTCGCCCAGAACCTTCTCCATGTCCAGGATGAGCAGGATGCGGTCCTGGAAGCGGACCACGCCCGTGACCGAGTCGTTGGAAAAGGAGGTGATGTGGCTGCCCGGGGGCTCCACCTCCTGCCAGCTGATGCGGTGGATGCGGGTCACGCCCGAGACCATGAAGGCCGAGGTGGTGCGGTTGAACTCCGAGACGATGACCTTGGCCTCGTCCGAGGCCTTGATGCGCTTGTTGAGCCAGCGGGAGAGGTCCACCAGGGGGATGACCTTGGAGCGCAGGTTGAAGGTGCCGAGCACCGCGGGGTTGGAGCGGCCGGGCATCTTGGTCACCGAGGGCATGCGGATGATCTCCAGGACCTTGGCCACGTTCACGCCGTAGTAGCCGCGGTAGGGCTCGCCGCCCTCGGGGTTCTCCTCGTCGATGTAGAATTCCACCAGCTCCAGCTCGTTGGTGCCGGATTCCAGGAGGATGTTGGTCTGGGCCATGGGCGCGCTCTCCCCGCTCGGTGTTTTTCAAACCATTCCAGCATGTATGACGCTAGAGGAGATTTTGGCGCATGTAAATGAGGGACGCAGGGAGCCGGGAAAAAAATAATGCGGTCTGTGGTTGACACGATGTTTAATTTTGGTTAAACGATTGTCAACAGAGGATTGCCATGCACGCCAGCAACGGATTCCAGGCCTTTTTCGAACGCCTCACCCGGGAGACGGACATCGAGTCCCAGTCCGACCTGGCCCGCGTGCTGGGCCTGGGGCGGGCCGCCGTGTCCCTGGCCAAGCGCAAGGACCAGGTGCCCAGCCGCTGGGTCCTGGATCTGGCCCAGCAGTACGGCCTCAATCCGGTCTGGCTCGGCGCGGGCCGGGGAACTGCCCGGCTGGCGGCCGCAGCCCCAGCGGCGCAAGCCGCGCAGGAAGAGTTCGAGCGCGTGCCCAAGGTCCAGGCCCGGCTCTGCGCGGGCGACGGCTCCTTCGAGACCGGCGGCCGGGTGGAGGGCTGGCAGGCCTTCCGCGCGGACTGGCTGCGGTCCAAGGGCAACCCGGAGCGCATGGTGCTCATGGGCGTGGTGGGCCGGAGCATGGAGCCCGAGATCCGCGACGGCGACACCGTGCTCATCGACCAGTCCCGGGCCGACGTGCTGGCCGGGGGCATCTACGCCGTGGGCGTGGAGGACACGGTCATGGTCAAGCGCATCGAGAAGCTGCCCGGCGAACTGGTGCTGCGCAGCGACAATCCGGAGTACGCCCCCATCCATCTGGCCGGGGACCAGCTCCAGAGCGTGCGCATCATCGGCAAGGTCCTCTGGGTCTCCCGGGAGTACCGTTAGGAGGGGCGGGGAAATTTTTTTCGTGGGAATGTCAATTTTAAGTTGACGAGGCGGTGAGAATGCGTTTATCTGTTGACAACATTCGTGCGGCTCGGTCCGGGGTGTTCCCCCGGCAATGGAACAACCCGACCTTCACGGCAAGGAGGCACTCCATGCAACAGCGTTTCTGCACCTGCGGCGCGGCGGTCCTGGTGGAATACAAACTTTTCAGCGCCCGTCCCTGGGAAACCCAGTTCTGGCGGCAGGAACCCCAGCGCCAGAGCATCGCTGCCTGCCCCTGCTGCGGCCGCAAGCTGGACATCCACTCCCTGCGCTGATCCTCCGTCCGTTTCCGCTCCGTTCTTTCCCATCCTTTCCCGCTCCCTCTCCCGTGGGGGC
>JAWRKD010000153.1:0-4562 GCA_040307135.1 Desulfovibrionaceae bacterium | reverse complement strand
CCCCCCCCCCCCCCCCCCCCCCCCCCCCCCCCCCCCCCCCCCCCCCCCCCCCCCCGCGAAACGGTCCAGGGGGCTCCTCTGCGCGCCCCCCGGTCTTCTACTTCGCTGCCGCTGCCCCGGCCTCCAGGGCCTGGGCGTTCTTGGGGATGAGGTCCTTGTAGCTGGCGGAGATGACGTTTTCCAGGCTCTTGACCACGGTGGCCAGGGGCACGATGCCGGTGGCGGCCACAAAGGCGCCCAGGGCCACCATGTTGGCCATGCGCGAGTTGCCGAGCTTGTCCGCGATCTCGTTGCAGGGCACGAGCACGCTTTTCACGCGTTTGGTGTCGGCCAGCTTGGGGTCGATGAGCGAGGAGTTGACCACCTGCACGCCCTTGTCCAGGAGCCGGGGCTGGAACTTGTCCAGGGAGGGCCGGTTCATGATGATGGCGCTCTGGGGCCGGTGCACGATGGGCGAGCCGATGTCCTCGGCCGAGAGGATCACGGTGCAGTTGGCCGTGCCGCCGCGCATTTCCGCGCCATAGACCGGGATGTAGGTGACGTTGAGGCCCGCGTTCATGCCCGCGTAGGCCAGGAGGTTGCCGATGAGGAGCACGCCCTGGCCGCCGAAGCCGGCGATGATCACGTCCAGGTGCAGGGGTTTCTTGGCGGCCATCAGCAGACCCCTCCTTCGCCGGACAGGTCCTTGAACACGCCCAGCGGGAAGTAGGGGATCATCTCGGTCTCGATGCGCTGGTTGGCCTTCACCGGATTCATCTTCCAGTTGGTGGGGCAGGCCGAGAGCAGCTCCACGAAGCCGAAGCCCAGGCCCTTGGTCTGGACCTCGAAGGCGGTCTTGAGGAACTTCTTGGCCTGGCGGATGTTCTTCACGTTGTTCAGCGCGGCGCGGGCGGCGAAGACCGTGCCGCCGAGGGACGCGATGATCTCGGTCATCTTGATGGGCATGCCCTCGCGTTCGCGGCAGCGGCCGCCCGGGCAGGTGGTGGTCTTCTGGCCGATGAGGGTGGTGGGGGCCATCTGGCCGCCGGTCATGCCATAGACCGTGTTGTTCACGAACACGATGCTCAGGCGCTCGCCGCGGTTGGCGGCGTGGATGATCTCGGCCAGGCCGATGGAGGCCAGGTCGCCGTCGCCCTGGTAGGCGAAGACGAAGTTGTCCGGCCGGGCGCGCTTGACGCCCGTGGCCACGGCCGGGGCGCGGCCGTGGGGGGCCTCCACCGCGTCCAGCAGCAGGTAGTTGTAGAGGAACACGGAGCAGCCGATGGCGGTGACCATGATGGTCTTTTCCGCCAGGCCCATCTCCACCAGCAGTTCGCCCACCAGGCGGTGGGCCACGCCGTGGTGGCAGCCGGGGCAATAGTGGGTGGCCCGGTCGGCCACCACCTCGGGCCGGTCAAAGACCAGGATTTCGTCCTTCACGGCGGCGGGGCTCATGCCTTCCTCCTCAGGGCCTTCACGATGGGCTCCTCGAAATCCTCGGGCGCGGGCATGTCGCCGGGATAGACCCCGAAGAAGGCCGAGTCGGCGAAGCCCCGGACGGCGAGACGCACGTCGTCCACCATCTGGCCCAGGTTGTGTTCAATGGTCAGGAACTTCTTGCCCGCCTTGGCCAGTTTGGCCAGGGCCGGGCCGGGGAAGGGGTAGAGGGTGATGGGCCTGAACAGCCCCACCTTCTTGCCCTTGGCCCGCAGCTTGCGGATGGCGGTCTTGGCGATGCGGCCGATGGAGCCGTAGGCCACCACCACCAGGTCCGCGTCCTTGACCTGGAACTGTTCGCAGGCGGCCTCCACGGCCATGGAGGCGTACTTCTGCTCCAGGCGGCGGTTCTGGCCGGCCAGGGCGCCCTCGTCCAGGAACAGGGACTTGATGAGCCGGGGCTTGCGCTTGCCCTTGCCCTCCAGGCGCCAGGCCTTGCCCTCGGCCTTGGAGACCTTGGCCACGGGGGTCAGGGTCACGGGCTCCTTCATCTGGCCCAGGATGGCGTCGCCCAGCACCAGCACGGGATTGCGGTACTTGAAGGCCAGGTCAAAGGCCTGGACGGTCAGGTCGTAGGCCTCCTGGACCGTGCCCGGGGCCAGGACCAGGGTGCGGTAGTCGCCGTGGCCGCCGCCGCGGGTGGCCTGGTAGTAGTCGCCCTGGCTGGGGCCGATGTCGCCCAGGCCCGGGCCGCCGCGGTTCATGTTCACGATGACCGCCGGGATCTCGCTGCCCGCCATGTAGGAGATGGCCTCCTGCTTGAGGGACACGCCTGGGCTGGAGGAGGAGGTCATGGCCCGGATGCCGCAGGCTCCTGCGCCGAGGAGCATGTTGGCCGCGGCCACCTCGCTCTCGGCCTGGACGAACTCGCCGCCCGCGTCCACGATGGCCTTGGACATGAACTCCGGGATGTCGTTCTGGGGCGTGATGGGGTAGCCGAAGAAGCAGCGGCAGCCCGCCGCCAGGGCGCCGTAGGCCACGGCCTCGTTGCCCTTGATGAACACGCGCTTGTTCTGGGCCATCACGTGCCTCCCTTGGGCTTCTTGCTCCGCCAGACCTTGATGGCCAGGTCCGGGCAGATGGTGGCGCAGGAGGCGCAGCCCGTGCACTTGTCCGCGTCCTCGGGCCTCACCTCGGCCACCTTGTAGCCCTGCTGGTTGAACCGTGAGGATTGCACGAGAATCCCCACCGGACAGACCGTGGTGCAGAGCAGACAGCCCTTGCACCGGGCCTCGTCGATTGCGATCCGCGACATGGAGTCCTCCCCGTGGAGCCGGAAGCCCGGGGCCCCGGCGTCAGCGTATGAGCATGGCGTCGCCGTAGGAAAAGAAGCGGAAGCCCGCGGCCAGGGCCTGGGCGTACGCCTCCAGGATGCGTGAGCGGCCCGCCAGGGCAGAAACCATAATCAGGAGCGATGACTCTGGCAAATGGAAATTGGTCAAGAGCCCGTCCGCCACGGCGAAGCGGTGCCCGGGCTTGATGAATATCTCGGTCTCGCCGCAGAAGGCCCCCACGCGGCCCAGGGCCTGGTGCATGCCCTCCAGGCTGCGGGCGCTGGTGGTGCCCACGGCCACCACGGGCCGTCCCTGGGCCTTGGCCTCCCGAATGGCGTTGGCCGTGGCCTCGGGCACCTCCACCCATTCGGCGTGCATGGTGTGGTCGCGGATGTCCGGGCAGCGCACGGGCGAGAAGGTGCCGTAGCCCACGTAGAGCGTGACCTCGGCCCAGCCGAAGCCGCGCGCGGCCAGGGCCTGGCGCAATTCGGGCGTGAAGTGCAGGCCCGCCGTGGGCGCGGCCACGGAGCCCGCCCGGGCCGGGTCCGCGTAGGTGGTCTGGTAGCGCTCCTGGTCCTCGGCCGTGTCGGGCCGGGTGATGTAGGGCGGCAGGGGCATGTGGCCCAGCCGCTGGAACAGGGCGGCCAGATCGCCGCGCCAGGAGAGCCGCACCCGGCAGCGGCCGTACTCCCCGCGCTCCAGCACCGTGAGCCGCAGGTCCGGGTCAAAGGCCACGACCTCGCCCGTGCGCGGGGCCTTGGAGGCCCGCACCAGGCCCAGGGCCTCGGCCTCCTGCCGCCCGTCTTCGCCGGGTTCGGGCCGGAGCAGCGGCAGGGGGGTCAGCAGCAGGAACTGGACCCGGCCGCCCGAGACCTTGGCCCCGTAGAGCCGGGCGGGCAGCACGCGGGAGTTGTTGGCCACCAGCAGGGCGTCCCTGGGCAGCAGGTCCGGCAGGTCGGCAAAGGCGCGGACGGTGTTGCCGCCGGAGCGGTCCAGCACCAGGAGCCTCGCGGCGTCGCGCCGGACCGCGGGTTCCTGGGCGATGCGGTCCGGGGGCAGGGCGTAACGGTAGGAGGCGAGGCGGAAATCCTCGGGAATGGGCGTCATTTCTGTGTTCCGGCCTGTTGCATGGTGAGGCAGTGGATGGCCCCCCGGCCCTGGACCAGGTCCTGGGCGTGGATGCCGATGACGGGGCGGTCGCAGAGCTCGGCCAGGACGCCCAGGGCCTCGCGGTCCCGGGGATCGTTGAACGTGGGCGCGAGCACGCAGGCCTGGCCGATGAGGAAATTGGCGTAGCTGGCGGGCAGCCTGCTGCCCCGGAAGAACAGGGGCCCGGGCATGGGCAGATGCACGATCTCGGGCTTGGTCCCGTCCTCCAGGCGCAGGTCCTGGAGCCGTTCGCGGTTCTCCTGGAGCGGCCGGTAGTTCACGTCCGCCGGGTTCTTTTCTTGGATGAGCACCAGGGTGCGCGGGTTCACGAAGCGGCAGAGGTCGTCCACGTGGCCGTGGGTGTCGTCGCCCGCGATGCCGCGGCCCAGCCAGAACACGTTGGAGGCCCCCAGGGCCTCGCGGAACACGGCCTCGTAGTCCGCCTTGGTGAAGCCCGGGTTGCGGACCTGGATTTTCTGGTCCAGGAGGCATTCCTCGGTGGTGAGCAGCGTGCCCCGGCCGTTGCCCTCCAGGGCGCCGCCCTCCAGGACCACGGCCCGGCCGTTTCTTTTCACGTGAAACAGGGGCAGGCCCAAGGGCCGGGCCGCCACGTCCGGCACCAGGGCGTCCTTCGTGTGCGTCGGGTACTTGGCCCAGGCGTTG
>JAWRKD010000152.1:0-28860 GCA_040307135.1 Desulfovibrionaceae bacterium | reverse complement strand
CCCACGGCCGCGGCCGTGGCGTAGGACAGGCCGTGGCGGGGAATGAGCAGGGGCAGCAGGGCGGGCAGGGCGCCCTGGTTGATGTCCGTGAACATGTGGGCCAGGGTCAGCAGCAGGACTTGGCGGCGGTTCATGCGTTCCTTCCTCGCGCGGGGTGCCGGGCCCCGGAAATTTCCCCTTGCTTGTACGCCAAGGCCCGCCTAGATGATTTCGACAATATGACGAAGAATAGCGAGAAAACGACAGACCCCACCCTCGGCTGGACCGTCATGCCGCCCAACCTGGAGGCCGGGAACGACGCGGATCCGGCCCGGCCCGTGCTGGCCCAGGCCCGGGAGATCGCCCCGGGCCACGTCAACCTGCCCCACCGCCACCTGCGGGCCCAGCTCCTGCACCCCTCGGCCGGGGTCATGACCATCACCACGGAGCACGGCATCTGGGCCGCGCCCTCGCACCTGGCCCTCTGGATTCCGTCCGGGGTGGAGCACCACGTGCGGGCGTACAGCCGCCTCTCCCTGAAGGTCCTCTACATCCTGCCCGGGGCCGCGCCGCACATGCCCAGAACCTGCCGCCTGACGCCCATGTCCCCGCTCCTGCGCGAACTCATGGCCCGGGCCTGCGATTTTCCCATGGACTACGACCCCGCCGGGCCGGAAGGCCGCCTCATGGCCGTGATCCTGGACCAGCTGAAGCCGTTGAACGCCCCTCCCCTGTACCTGCCCATGCCCCGGGACACCCGGCTGGCCGGGCTGTGCCGCCGCCTCCTGGAAAACCCCGGGGACCAGAGCACCCTGCCGGAGCTGGCGGCCCGGGCCGGAGCCGCGGACCGTACCCTGCTGCGGCTCTTTCTCAAGGAGACAGGGCTGTCCTTCCGGGCCTGGCGGCAGCAGGCGCGGCTCTTCCTGGCCCTGGGCAAGCTGGCCTCCGGGGAGCCGGTGTCCGGCGTGGCCTTGGACCTGGGCTACGAGAGCCAGAGCGCGTTCATCGCCATGTTCCGCAGGGCGCTGGGCGTGACGCCCGGGCGCTACTTCAGCAGGGTCTGAACCCCGCGCCGGTCACTTCTTGCCCAGGCTCTCCAGCCGGGCCTCGATGACCAGGGGGTTGGGGTAGGTGGCGCGAATGGACTCCAGGAGCTTGCGGGCGTCCGCCATGCGGCCCTCGTGCTCGCAGATGTCCACCAGGAGGAAGGTGGCCAGGGCGCGGGTCTCTTCCGGCACTCCGGGCAGGGCCAGGAGCGCCTCCAGGGAGGTCCTGGCCCGGCCGAAGCTCTGGGTGAAGGTGTAGTTCTGGGCCGTCTCGTAGAGGCAGCGGGCCTTGAGCTCCGGGCTGCGGGCCAGGGAGGCGCAGTGCTCCAGGGCCTCCTGGGCCCCGTCGAAATCGCGCTGGCCGCGCTTGGCCCGGGCCAGGCGCACGAGCACGGGCACGGCCTTGTCCTGGTCCCCGCCCAGATTAGCCAGGGCCTTTTCCCAGGATTCCACGGCCTTGGCCCGGTTGCTCTGCTGTTCGTAGAGGTCGCCCAGGAGCACGAGCATGTCCGCCGAGCTTTGGGGATCGCTGCCGAACTCCAGGTACATGGCCTCCAGGAGCATGATGGAGCGGTCCACGTCGCCCTTGACGTTCAGGCTGATCTCCAGGAGCCGGTTCCAGGCCTCGCGGCGCAGGCGGCCCTTAGGCTCCTTCTGGAGGTAGCGCTCGTAGCCGGTCTCGGCCTCCAGGTAGAAGCCGCGGGAAAAGGCCTCGCGCGCGGCCTCCACGTCCGGCCCGGCCGGGGGCTCGGAGCGGCCGCAGGCCGGCAGGAACAGGGCCAGAAGGAGCAGGCAGAGAAGAACGCGCCGCATGCCGGTCCCTGTTCCCGCCGCCGGACCTAGGCGTCCTGCTCCAATCCCCGGTCCACCAGGTCGAAGCCCGCCACCGAGCCCTCGCCGTCCATGCGCACCAGGCGCACGCCCTGGGTGGCCCGGCCCTGGGTCAGGCTCACCTCGTTCACGCCGATGCGGATGACCTTGTTGGTGGAGGTGAGCATGACGATCTCGTCGCTCTCCTGGACCATGACCGCGCCCATGACCTCGCCGGTCTTGGCCGTGACGCGCATGTTGATGACGCCCTTGCCGCCGCGGGTCTGGAGCCGGTACTGGTCCAGGGGCGTGCGCTTGCCGTAGCCGCCCGAGGCCACGGTGAGGAGCTGGTCGCGGCCCGGGTCGCCGGCGCCCACGGCCGCCACCACCCGGTCGTCTCCGCGCAGGGCGATGCCCTTGACGCCTGCGGCCGCGCGGCCCATGGGCCTGGCGTCGCGCAGGTTGAAGCGGATGGCCGTGCCCTTGCTGGTGGCCAGGACCACGTCGGCGTCGGGCTGGACCTCGCGCACGGCCAGCAGCTCGTCGCCGGGCTTGAGCAGCACGGCCTTGATGCCTGTGGAGCGGCAGTTGGCGTAGAGGCCCAGGCTGGTGCGCTTGATCATGCCGCGCCGGGTGACGAAGAGCAGATAGCGCTCGGGGTCGAACTCGCGCACCGCAATGGCCGTGGTGATGACCTCGTCCTTGTCCAGGGGCAGGAGGTTGGCCATGTGCGCGCCCTTGGCGTAGCGGCTGCCCTCGGGCACGCGGTGGGCCTTCATCTGGTACATGCGGCCCTGGTTGGTGAAGACCAGCAGGTGCTGGTGGTTGGTGGTCATGAGGAAGGTGTGCACGAAGTCGCCGTCCGTGGTCTGGACCCCGGCGATGCCCTTCCCGCCCCGGCGCTGCTGGTGGTAGTTGGAGAGCGGGGTGCGCTTCACGTAGCCGCGCTGGGACAGGGTGATGACCACCTCCTCGTCCGGGATCAGATCCTCCACGTCGATGCTGGAGACGTCCTCGCGCACCAGTTCGCTCTGGCGCGGGGTGGAGTAGGTCTTCTTCACCTCCAGAAGCTCCTGGCGGATGACGCCCTTGAGCACCTCCTCGTTCTCCAGGATGCTCTTGAGGTACTGGATGAGCTTGAGCAGCTCCTTGTACTCCTCCAGGAGCTTCTCGCGCTCCAGGCCGGTGAGGCGCTGCAGCCGCATGTCCAGGATGGCCTGGGACTGGAGGTCCGAAAGCCCGAAGCGCTCGCCCAGGGCGGCCTTGGCCGCGGCCGCGTCCTTGGCCGCGCGGATGAGCTTGACCACCTCGTCGATGTTGTCCAGCGCGATGCGCAGGCCCTCCAGGATGTGGGCGCGCTTTTCGCTCTTGTCCAGGTCGAAGCGCGAGCGCCGGATGATGACCTCGCGCCGGTGCTCCAGGAAGTGGACCAGGACCTGCTTCAGGTTCAGGAGCTGGGGCCGGTTCCCGGCCACGGCCATCATGTTGATGCCGAAGCTCGTCTCCAGCGGCGTGAACTTGTAGAGCTGGTTGACGATGATCTCGGCCAGGGCCCCGCGCTTGAGGTCGAGCACGATGCGGATGCCGCGGCGGTCGGACTCGTCGCGCAGATCCGCCACGCCGTCGATCTTCTTCTCGTTGACCAGCTGGGCGATCTTCTCCACCAGGCTGGACTTGTTCAAGGCGTAGGGGATCTCCGTGATGACCACGGCCTCCTTGCCGCCCTTCTTCTGCTCCTCCACCAGCACGCGGCCGCGGATCTTGATGCTGCCGCGGCCCGTGAGATAGGCCTCCTCCAGGCCCTTGCCCGCGTAGATGATGCCCTTGGTGGGGAAGTCCGGGCCCGGGATGCGGGCCATGAGCTCGCGCACCTCGCAGTCCGGGTGGTCCAGCAGGTACACGGCGCCGTCGCACAGCTCGCCCAGGTTGTGGGGCGGGATGTTGGTGGCCATGCCCACGGCGATGCCCGCGGTGCCGTTCAACAGCAGGTTCGGCACCTTGGTGGGCAGGACCTCGGGCTCCTGCAGGGTGTTGTCGTAGTTGGGCCGGAAGTTGACGGTCTCCTTCTCGATGTCGGCCAGGAACTCCGCCGTGAGCCGGGACATGCGCACCTCGGTGTAGCGCATGGCCGCCGCGGCGTCGCCGTCGATGGAGCCGAAGTTGCCCTGGCCGTCCACCAGGGGGTCGCGCATGGAGAATTCCTGCGCCATGCGCACGATGGCGTCATAGACCGCGGCGTCGCCGTGGGGGTGGTACTTGCCGATGACGTCGCCGACCACGCGGGCGGACTTCTTGTACGGCCGGTTCCAGACGTTGCCCAGGTCGTGCATGGCGTAGAGGATGCGCCGGTGCACGGGTTTCAAGCCGTCGCGCACGTCCGGGATGGCCCGGCCGATGATGACCGAAAGCGAATACTCCAGGTACGATTTCTTCAGTTCTTGTTCAATGGTGACGAAGTTGTCCACACGTTCCTCCGATATGAGACGCGGGGCGGAAACGCCCTAGATGTCCAGTTCCTGCACGGCCAGGGCGTTGCGCTCGATGAACTGCCGCCGGGGCTCCACCATGTCGCCCATGAGGTTCTTGAAGATGTCGTCGGCCTCCACGGCGTCCTTGATGGTCACCTGGAGCATGGTGCGCTTGTCCGGGTCCATGGTGGTCTCCCAGAGCTGCTCCGGGTTCATTTCGCCCAGGCCCTTGTAGCGCTGGATGCCCCAGCCCTTGTGGGCCTCGGCCATGACCAGGTCGTAGAGCGCGAAGAGTCCCAGACCCTCGTTCTGGCCCTCGGGCCGGAGCAGGGTGAAGCTGTTCCCCTCGGCCGTGAGCGAGGCGTAGATCTCGTAGGTTTTCTTGTAGGTCTTGGAATTGAAGAATTCCATGGCCAGCCGGGTGCGGTGGCCGCCCTGGTTCTCGAAGACCAGGAAGGCGCGCTCCTTCTGGTTCTCCTCGTCGCGCTCGGTCTCCAGCCGCACCTTGTAGCCGCGCTCGTGCATGTCCTGCACGAAAGCGGCCTCCGCGCCCTCGTTCTTCTCGAAGTAGCGGAAGGAGAGCTTGTGCGGGCTGCCCAGCAGGGCCAGGAAGAGGTCCTCCTCGATGCCCATGGTCTGGGCCTCGTGCAGGCGGTCGCGGATGAGCCGGATGTCCGAGAGCATGCGGATCATGGCCTGGCCCTTGTATATCTTGCCGCCGCCGGCCTGGATGCGCACGCCGTCGCCCATCTGGAAGAGCAGGAAGTTCTGGAGCTCGGCGTCGTCCTTGATGAAGCGCTCGGTCTTGCCCTTGTGGGCGCGGTAGAGCGGGGGCTGGGCGATGTAGAGGTAGCCCTTCTCGATGAGTTCCTGGTACTGCCGGAAGAAGAAGGTCAGGAGCAGGGTGCGGATGTGGCTGCCGTCCACGTCGGCGTCGGTCATGATGACGACCTTGTGGTAGCGCAGCTTGCCCAGGTCCTTCTCCTCCTCCACGCCCACGCCGAGGGCGGTGATGAGGGCCCGGATCTCCTTGTTGCCGAGCATCTTGTCGAAGCGGGTCTTCTCCACGTTCAGGATCTTGCCGCGCAGGGGCAGGATGGCCTGGATGCGCGGATTGCGGCCCTGCTTGGCCGAGCCGCCGGCCGAATCGCCCTCCACGATGAAGATTTCGGACTCCTCGGGGACCTTGCTCTGGCAGTCGGCCAGCTTGCCGGGCAGGGAGTTGTCCGAGAGCGCGCCCTTGCGGCGCACCAGGTCGCGGGCCTTG
Source organism: Desulfovibrionaceae bacterium (assembly GCA_040307135.1). Taxonomy (GTDB): domain Bacteria; phylum Desulfobacterota; class Desulfovibrionia; order Desulfovibrionales; family Desulfovibrionaceae; genus Aminidesulfovibrio. The sequence goes on along the minus strand of JAWRKD010000152.1, from coordinate 23,290 downwards.
CGCGCGGCCTCGCGGGCCCGGGCCGCGTCCACCACCTTCTCGATGATGGCCTTGGCCTCGCGGGGGTTCTCCTCGAAGTACTGGTTGAGCTTTTCATAGACCAGGGCGGCCACCACGCCCGCGATCTCGGAGTTGCCGAGCTTGGTCTTGGTCTGGCCCTCGAACTGCGGCCGGGGCAGCTTCACGCTGATGACTGCAGTGAGCCCTTCGCGCACGTCGTCACCGGTGAGCTTCTCCTTGAGCTTCTTGGAGATGTCGGACTTCTGGATGTAGTTGTTGAGCGCCCGGGTGAGCGCGGTCTTGAAGCCCGCCAGGTGCGTGCCTCCCTCCACCGTGCGGATGTTGTTGGCGAAGGTATAGACGTTCTCCTTGTAGCCCTGGTTGTATTGCACGGCCATTTCGGTGATCACGCCGTCGGCCTCGCCCGAGCCGTGGATGATCTCGTGGATCGCGCCCTGGCCCTGGTTCAGGTCCGCCACGAAGGAGCGGATGCCGCCCTCGTACCTGAAGCTCTCGCGCTCGCCGCTGCGCTCGTCCGTGAACTCGATCTCCAAGCCGGAGTTGAGGTAGGCCAGCTCCTGCATGCGCTTTTTCAGCACCGCGTACTCGAACTGGTTGACCTCGAAGATCTCCTCGTCGGGCCGGAAGCGCACCATGGTGCCCGTGGACTGGGACTCGCCCACCACCTCCACATCGGTGACCGGTTTGCCGCGCTCGTATTTCTGGCGCCAGAGCTTGCCGTCGCGCTTGACCGTGACCTCCAGGAACTCGGACAGGGCGTTCACCACGGACACGCCCACGCCGTGCAGGCCGCCCGAGACCTTGTAGGAGTCGTTGTCGAACTTGCCGCCCGCGTGGAGCACGGTCATGACCACTTCCACGGCCGGCCGCTTCTCCTTGGGGTGCATGTCCACCGGGATGCCGCGGCCGTTGTCGGACACGGTCACGGAGTTGTCCATGTGCAGGATCACGCGGATGCGCGTGCAGTAGCCCGCCATGGCCTCGTCGATGGAGTTGTCCACCACCTCGTAAACAAGGTGGTGCAGGCCGCGGATGTCCGTGGAGCCGATGTACATGGCCGGGCGCTTGCGCACGGCCGAAAGGCCCTCCAGAACCGTGATGCTGTCCGCTGTGTAGCCGTTCTTGTGCTGGGTCTGGTCGCTCATGCTAGGCGTTGTCCTCGCTGTAGTAGGTCTCTTCCTGGATCATCATGGGCATGAGGATGACGAGGTACTCGGGGTCGCTTTCGCCGGTGATGCCGCAGGGGGCCTCGGCGCCGGTGAGCACGAACTTCACCTTCTCGCTGCCGAAATGGTTCAGGATCTCGATGAGGTTCTTGGTCGGGAAGGCGATGTGCGGCAGCGTGCCCTGGAAGCTCGATTCCAGGGTTTCGGTGGCCGTGCCGGTTTCCTGGCCCTGGCTGGAGAGGATGCTCTCGTCGGGCCGGAAAGTGATGTAGGTGCAGCGGTTGGTCTCGGTGTTGAAGATGGTGATGCGCTCGAGGGCGTCGATCATCTCCAGCCGGTTGGCGTGCAGGGTGCTGGCGTTCTGGTCGCCCAGCTTGGCCAGGAAGCCCCGGAAGTTGGGATACTGGTAGTAGGACAGGGGCAAGCTGAAGGTCTCCTTGCGGTCGCCGGTGCGGAAAAAGAGCCGCTTGTTGCTGATGGACAGCTCGATCTCGTCGGCCGAGAGCCATTTCTTCAGCTCCAGCAGGTACTTCTTCTGGATGAGGATGCCTTCTTCAGGAAGCAGGGCGTGCACGTCGTCGTTGATGAAGCTGAACATGGCGAACTGGTGGCCGTTCAGGCCGCAGACGTCCACGCGCTTGCCTTCGTCCATGGGACCGGCCTGGGCCGGCAGCATGTACATGCAGGCGATGGCCTCCATGGAGTCCTCGTCGCTGATGCAGAAGGCGATCTTCTCGATGATCTCGTTCAGGAGGTCGCCGGACCAGAACAGGGTGCCGTTCTCCGGAAAGGCCGAAAACTTCTGGAACCATTCCGGATCGTTCAGGGGCAGCTTGTACTTGCGCGCGCCCTGCTCCACCAGGAGGTTCTGCTTTTCGGCGTCGGTCTTGAGGGTGATCTCCGCGCCCGCGGGCAGCTTGCGCACCAGGTCGTAGAAGGCTCGGCCCTGAACGCCGGCCAGACCTTCTTCCTGGATCACGGCCGGGTAGGAGCCGGAGAACTCCAGGTTGGAGTCCGTGGACATGACCGCCAGGGCCCCGGCCTCGGCCTTGAGCCAGATCGTGCGCAGGAAGGCCGCGCCCGTCTTGGCCGGGATGATGTTCGCGGACTTCTGCAACCCTTCGATGATTTCGTCCCGCTTGGCCTTCAAAAACATGTTCCTTCTCCTTGGTTGCCGTGGAAGAGGGCGATCGTTTGTTCCTTCTGCGCTGAATCTGCAGGAATCACGGAGGAAATTTCGAACACGGAGCGGTTCGCGCAAGGCGCGTCCATGTGCGTTCTCAGGCCCTTTGGCCCGATTCTCCGGAAAGCAGACATTTTTTCTTCAGCTCCTTTAACACCTTTTTCAAATTTGGATCATCTTCCTGCATTTGTTCGATTTTTTTAACTGAATACAGCACGGTGCTGTGGTCCTTGCCGCCAAAGGCCCGGCCCAGGGCGGGAAAGGACAGGCCCAGCAGGCTCCGGCAGAGGAACATGGCCACCTGGCGGGCCTGGGCGATGTTCTGGTTGCGGCGCGAGCCGGTGATCTCCTTGGGGTTGACTCCCAGGTGCTCGGCCACCACGGCGATGACCGTGCCGGGCGTGAGCGCCTCCACCGAGCGCTCCTCGGTGTTTTCCAGGATGTGCTCGAAATCCTTGCCGTCCAGGTCCTTGCGCACCAGTTCGCGGTAGGCCATGAGCTTGAGCAGGATGCCCTGGAGGTAGCGGAAGTCCTGGAACCGCTGGGCCAGGGTGAGCATCTGTTCCTTGGACAGAACCAGCTTGCGGCTGCGGCAGCGCTCCTGGATGTAGGCCAGGCGGATCTCCAGGTCCGGCTGCTTGAGGGTCACGATGAGGCCCCATTCCAGGCGCGAGCGGAGCATGGGGTCCAAATAGTCGCAGGCCGCGACGGTGCTCGGGCAGGAAAAGACCATCTGCTTGCGGTTGTCGTAGAAGTGGTTGAAGATCGAGACGATTTCGCCTTGCAAATCCAACGAGTTGCGGATGTGGTGAAAGTCGTCCACAAAGAGGAAGTCGTGGTTCTGGACATAGGCCCGGGCCCTGGGCGCGTCGCCGCCGAAGCGGCCGTTGTAGAGCTCCTGCAGGTCCTGCATGGAGAGGAGCAGGATGCGCGCCGGGTCGAAGCGCTTGCTGATTTCGTTGGCGATGGCCCGCAGCAGGTGGCTCTTGCCGGCCCCGCCCGCGCCGCAGACCACGAAGGGATTGAACAAGGTGCCGGTCTGCTTGGCCACTTCCCGGGCCGAGGCCAGGGGGAAGTAGTTCTTTTTGTTCACCAGGAAGGAGTCGAAGGTGAACTGGGCGTCGAACGGAAAACCGATGGTCCGCGCCGCCTGGGCCGGGGCGGGCCCGTCTGCGGCGCGGGGGGTCTCCCGGTAGCGCACGGCCCCGTCCTGGCCCAGGAAGGCCCGCAGCAGGGTTTCGAAGCGGTCGCGCACCGCGCCCTCGAACCAGCGGGCGAAATAGGCGTGCGGGAAGGCCACCTCCAGGGTCTGGCCGGCCTCGTCCAGGTTCAGGTCCAGGGGGTCGAACCAGCGGGCGAGCTCCTGTTCCGAGCAGGTCTGGAGGAGGTGTTGTCGCAGGGCGTGTTTCACGTTCGGAGGGCCTGTTTGAGGATGGCTCGAACATCTGGGAATAAAAGAAGAATTTCGACATGTCCCAGGGCCTGTTCCAGACCCCCGAAAGACTTCTGGTTTCTTATCCCAAAACCGGGCTGAAGCCAAGGCCGGAAAGGCTTCGGAGCCACAAAAAAAATTTGCCTTCCCCCCTGTTTTGGTCCAATCTGGGAGCCCTCGGGAGACCCCGGGGGCAACCCGCACGTTTCAGGAGACGCCTATGTCCAGTTTCAAGGTGAACAAGACCATCGCGGAGATCAATGAGCGCATCCGCAAGGGCCGCGCCGTGGTGCTCAACGCCGGGGAGATGACCGCCCTGGTGCAGAAGCTCGGCAAGGTCAAGGCGGCCAAGGAAGTGGACGTGGTCACCACGGGCACCTTCTCGCCCATGTGCTCCTCCGGGCTCTTGTTCAACATGGGCCAGGAGCCTCCGGTGATGAAGACCTCCAAGGTCTGGATCAACAACGTGCCGTGCTACGCCGGACTGGCCGCGGTGGACGGCTACCTGGGCTGCACCGAGCCCGCCGAGGACGACCCCCTGAACAAGGTCCATCCCGGCCGGTTCGTCTATGGCGGCGGCCACGTCATCGAGGACCTGGTGCGGGGCAAGGCCGTGCACCTGCGGGCCGAGGCCTACGGCACGGACTGCTATCCCCGGCGCAAGCTGGACAAGGACGTAACCCTGGCCGACCTGCCCAACGCCTGGCTGCTCAACCCGCGCAACTGCTACCAGAACTACAACGTGGCGGTGAACCTCACGAGCCGGACCATCTACACCTACATGGGACCGCTCAAGCCCAACTGCCGCAACGCCAACTTCGCCACGGGCGGGCAGCTCTCGCCGCTGTTCAACGACCCCTATTTCAGGACCATCGGCCTGGGCACCAAGATCTTCCTGGGCGGCGGCGTCGGCTGGGTGCTGGGCGCGGGCACGCAGCACAACGCCAAGCCCCCGCGCAACGAGCGCGGCCTGCCCCTGAGCCCCTCGGGCACGCTCATGGTCAAGGGCGACCTGAAGCAGATGCGCGCCCGTTTCCTGCGCGGGGTCTCCATCGTGGGCTACGGCTGCTCCCTGGCCGTTGGCCTGGGCATCCCCATCCCCATCCTCAACGAGGAGATGGCCTGGTTCACCGGGGTCTCGGACGCGGACATCCAGATGCCTATCAAGGACTACGGCTACGACTACCCCAACGGCCTGCCGCGGGTCCTGGGGCACGTGACCTACGAGGAGCTCAAGTCCGGCGAGATCATGGTCAACGGCAAGAAGACCCAGACCGTGCCCGTGACCAGCCTCTCCATGTGTCTGGAGGTGGCCGACGAGCTCAAGCGCTGGATCGAGGAGGGCAAGTTCCTGCTCACCGAGGCCCAGGACGCCATTCCCAGCATGTAGCCGGGACGCCTGCACCAAGCGCGGCCCGTCCGGGACTTCCGGACGGGCCGCTTTTTTTGACGTTGAGCCCGCAGCCCGGCGGGGATATACGGGAACAAGCCGCAAGACCGCCAAGCCAAAGGAGTCGGAAACCATGCCGAGCAGCGTGTATTTCTGGAATCTGCGGGCCGGGCTCAAGAACAACAACGAATCCCGGATGAAAAAGCTCCTGGCCGCCGCAGGCAAGGGCCTGGGGCTTGCGGCCGGGGACCTCACCGCGCTCAAGATCCACTTCGGCGAGCGCGGGGTGACCGGCTTCGTCCGGCCCATTCTGCTCAAGCCCGTGGTGGCCTGGCTCAAGGAGCAAGGCGCCCGGCCCTTCTTCACCGACGCCAGCACCCTCTACGTGGGCCAGCGCGGCGAGGCCGTGTCCCACGCCATGGTGGCGGCCGAGCACGGCTTCGACCCCCTGCTCCTGGGCGCGCCGGTGCTCATCGCCGACGGGCTCAAGGGCGCGTGCCAGGAAGCCGTGCGCATCCGCGGCAAGCACGTGAAAAAGGCCTACATCGCCGCGGACATCGCCCAGGCCGACGCCCTGGTCTCCCTGAACCATCTCAAGGGCCACGAGATGGCGGGCTACGGCGGCGCGCTCAAGAACATCGGCATGGGCAGCGCCTCCAAGCAGGGCAAGATGCACCAGCACATCACCACCGGCCCGCGCCTGGACGGCGAGAAATGCGTGGGCTGCGGCTCCTGCGTGGCGGTCTGCGCGGCCGGGGCCCTGTCCCTGGGACCCAAGCGCAAGGCCCGCCTGGACCTGGAGAAGTGCGTGGGCTGCGGCATGTGCTTCTCGGCCTGCAAGACCGGCGCGCTCTCCATCGACTGGCAGACCGACATCCAGGCCTTCCTGGAGCGCATGATGGAGTACGCCAAGGCCGTCATCGCCACCAAGCCCAAGCCCTGCCTGCACCTGAACTTCGTCATGAACGTCTGCCCGGACTGCGACTGCATCGGCTTCACCGACGCGCCGCTCTGCCCGGACATCGGCGTCCTGGCCTCCCAGGACCCGGTGGCCTGCGACCAGGCCAGCGTGGACCTGGTGAACGCGGCCGTCCCGCTCTGGCCCAGCCGCCTGCCCAAGGGCGTGAAGCCCGGGGACAACAAGTTCCTGGCCGTGCACCCGCACGTGCCCCAGGACATGGGCTTGGCCTATGCCGAGAAGATCGGCCTGGGCTCGCGCAAGTACAAGCTCATCGAGGTCTAGCGGGCCGCCCGGCTGTTCCAGGCGGGCTACAACAGGAACCGGCTCACATCGATCTTGTACTGGGCGGGATTGAGGCACTCCTGCACGCTCAGGGCCTGGTCCGGGTCCGGGCCGCGGCGGGCCAGATCCAGGACCACGGCCCGCTTGGGCCGCATGCGCGCGTCGAAGATGAGGCGCACCTTGGGGTGCAGGGGCTGCTCCGGGTTGCCCTCGGCCACCACGCCGTAGTCGCCGTTGGACAGGCGCACGAAACTGCCCACCGGATAGATGCCCAGGGCCTTGACCAGCATGTCCACGCACTTGGTGCAGAAGCCCTTGTTGCGCAGGTTGTAGAGCTGGGACAGGGCCATGGCCGGGGGCACGGCGTGGCGATAGACCGTCTCGCTCACCAGGGCGTCATAGACGTCCACCACGCCCACCACCTGGGAGTGGAGCGAGATGTCCTGGCCCGCCAGGCGGTATGGGTAGCCCCCGCCGTCGGTGCGCTCGTGGTGTTCGAGCACCACCCGGGCCACCTCGGGCGGCACGTCGGCGCGGTCCTTGAGCACCAGGTAGCCCTCCAGGGGGTGGCGGCGCATGATCTCCATCTCGGCGTCCGAGAGCCTGCCCGGCTTGTTCAGGATGGATTCCGGCACGCGGGCCTTGCCCAGGTCGTGGAGCAGCCCGGCCAGGCCCAGCTGGGACAGGTCCTCCCCGGAGAAGCCCAGGAAGCGGCCCAGAAGCATGGCCAGCACGGCCACGTTGGCGCAGTGGGCAAAGGTGTATTCGTCCAGGCGGCGCAGGCGCACCGTGATGGCGGCGGTCTCGTTGCGGGCCAGGCTCTCGGCCATTTCCTCCATGAGCGGGGCGGCCTGGAACAGGTCCAGGGGCCGGCCCGCGCGCACGGCCTCCATGAGGCTGCGGGCCAGGGCCACGGTGCGGCCATAGAGCCGCGCGGCCACGGGCAGCTCGTCGCGCAGGCAGGTGAGGGGCTGGGGGACGGGGCATTCTTCCGGGGCCAGCTCGGCCACGTCCACGGAGCGCGAGAGGTCCACCAGGACCGTGTCCGTCTCCACAGGCACGTAGCGGGCCACGTCCCGGGACAGGATGAGGCGGCCCACGGAGACCAGGGGGTCGTCGAAGGTCCCGGCGCCGTAGCTCACCACGAACATGCCGGGCCGGAGTTCAGAGGGCTTGAGGCTTTTCAGCATGGTGCCCCGGAATACCCCGGGTCAAGGCTTGCTGTAAACAGAGGCCCTGCGAATTCTCAAAACCCGGGATCAGGCGAAGAAGTAGCGCGACAGGTCGATGCGGTAGTCGGCCGGGTTGAGGCACTCCACGATGCGCAGGGGCTCCTCCCCGTCCGCGGAGGCCAGGTCCACCACCCGGATGGGCACCTGGCGCATCTGGGCGTCCAGGATGACCTTGACCCGGGGCTTGAGCAGGTAGGCCGGGTTGTCGTCGCAGATGATGCCGTGGGAGCCGTCCGAGAGCTTCACGAAGCTGCCCACGGGATAGACGCCCATGCACTTGATGAAGTGCTCCACGGAGTTGGGGTAGAAGTCCGAGAGCCGCCACTGGTACATCATGCCCAATGCCCGGGTGGGGGCCAGGGCGTCCTTGTACACCCGCTTGCTGGTCAGGGCGTCATAGACATCCACCACCGAGACGATGCGCGTGAACCTGCCGATGTCCGGCCCCTTGAGCCCCTGGGGGTAGCCGCGGCCGTCGTAGCGCTCGTGGTGCTGGAGGACGGCCTTCAGGATCTCCTGATGCAGGCCCTTCTGGCTCTGCATGATCTTGTAGCCTTCCAGGGTATGGCCCTGCATGACCTTGAACTCCCGGTCCGAAAGACGGCCGGGCTTGTTCAGGATCTCCTCAGGGATGCGGGCCTTGCCCACGTCGTGGAACAGCCCGGCGATGCCCAGCATGCGCAGGGCCTTCTTGGACAGCCGCAGGTGCTTGCCCAGGATCACGGCCAGCACGCTCACGTTGATGCAGTGGGTGTAGGTGTATTGGTCGAAGCGCCGCAGCTTGCAGAGGGTGGCCCCGGCCCGCTCGTTGCGGAACACGCTGGCGATGACGCCGTCCACCATGGGCACGGCCTCGCGGTAGTCCAGGGGCTTGCCCTGGCGCACGGAGTCCATGAAGGTTTTGGCGTAGCCCAGGGCCTCGTTGTAGATCTTCTCCACCACCACGATCTCGTCGGTGAGGGGCACCGGGGGCGCGGGCTCCTCGGCCTCCTGGGCCAGGGCGTCCTGGCGGGCCAGGGACTTGAGATCGAGGTTGATGGCGTCGTCGATGAAGACGTCGCTGACGCTGGGCGGAATGTAGCGGGCGGCGCTGGCTTCGGAGAGGATGGGCTTCTCGACCGAGATGAACGGGTTGGTGTACGTGCCTTCGCCGTACTTCACCACGTACATGCCGACCTTGAGGTCGGCCACCGGTATCTTGCGGATCATGCGTCCTGTCCAGCCACCCAGAACGTTACGAATTCCTTGCAATAATACAGCCTAGCCGTTTTTCCGGCGCTTGGCAACGCCCGTGCGGCCGGTCAGGCCAGCAGGCCGAGCCCGCGCAGGAGCCCGGGGCAGTCCTCGGCCGCGAAGTCCGGCGCGGCCAGGGACAGGGCCTCCAGGTCCACGCGGCCGCTGGCCACGGCCCCGGCCAGGGTCCCGGCGCGGCGCGCGGTCTCCACGTCCAGGGGGTGGTCGCCCACCATGAGGGCCTTTTCCGGGGCCACGCCCAGGCGTTCCAGAGCCAGGAGCACGTGGGCCGGGTCGGGCTTGACCCGGGGCGCGTCCTCGCGGGGCAGGAACACGTCGCAGCACTGGGCCACGTCCGGAAAGACCCGGCGCACCGCGGCCGTGCAGTTGCGGGTCACGATGGCCGTGGCCAGGCCGCGGGCCTTGAGCTCGGCCAGCAGGGGCCGGGTGAAGTCGAAGAGCCGCCCCCTGGCCGCGGCGTCCAGCTCCATGGCCGTGATGGTCAGAAGCCCCCGGGAGCGCAGCTGGCGGCCCAGGTCCGCGTCGAATGCGCCCACCTCTTCCACCAGCTCGTCCAGCCATTCCAGCACGGGTTGGCCGTTGGTCTCGGGCCGCTCGCCCAGGAAGGCCTCGGCCAGGGCCGCGATGGCCGTGCGCATGCGGTTGAAGTCGATGACGAGCTCGGCCAGGGTGCCGTCGAAGTCGAAGACGATGGCGTCGATGGACAAGATGGGGTTCTCCAGGGGGTGTTACCAGTCCACGGGCAGGCGGACCTTCTGCCCGGCCTTGTTCATGAAGAGCACGTGGCCGTGCTCCCGGCCGTGCAGGTAGAGGTCGCGGGTCACGGCCACGTCCTGGCGGCAGTATTCGGTGATCAGGTCCAGGCGGCCTTCCTTCCACCAGGCCAGCGCCATGAGCCCGTCCGCGGACTTGCCCGCGCCCAGGGTGGCCTGGGCCAGGTTGTCCAGCTTGAGCCGGTAGCCCAGGCGCTCGTGCACCTTTTCCAGCATGTCCAGGGTGGGCAGGTCCCGGAAGGGCGCGCCCGCCACGCCCTCCAGCACGGCGTAGTCGAAGCGCCGCACGTTGAAGCCCACCACCAGGTCGAAGCCGCGCAGGTAGCGGGCCAGCTCGCCCACCTCCTCCTCGGGAAAGTCGCGGAAGCATCCCCCTTCCGAGTCCCAGACCACGGCGATGCTCACGCCCATGCGGTCGGCGCGGTTCCAGCCGCCCACCTCGTCGGCCCCGCGCCGGGTCTCCACGTCGAGCACGGCGAAGCGCCGGGGCAGGGCCTTGGTCAGGAGCAGGGGCTGTTCGGGCACGGGCGTTTCCTCCAGGGGCTCGATGTCCGGAGGACGGCCCTCGCGGATGCTCTGGAGTACGAAGCGGGCCGCGGCCTTGTCAATGGGCCGGTTGCCCGAGCCGCACTTGGGCGAGTGCACGCAGGACGGGCAGCCCGTTTCGCAGGGGCATTCCTCGATGGCCCGCAGGGTGGCGGCCAGGAGTTCCTCGGCCCGCTGGAAGGCCTCGCGGGTGAGCCCCGCGCCGCCGGGCAGGCCGTCGTAGATGAAGACCGCGGCCGCGTTCACCTGGGGGTGGAAGGGCGTGGAGATGCCGCCCAGATCGTTGCGGTCGGCCAGGACCAGCAGGGGCAGGATGCCGATGGCCGCGTGCTCCAGGGCGTGGATGCCGCCCATGAAGTGGAGAAAGCCGTCCTCCGCGGCCCGGCGGATGGCGTCCGGGATCTCGAACCAGAGGCCCTCGGTCTCGAAGACCAGGGGCGGGAACTCCAGCGGGGTCACGCCCAGGAGCTTGCCCCCGCGCACCGAGCGCTTTTCAAAGCCCGTGATCTCCTCGGTGACCTTGAGCCTGCCGAAGGACGCGCGGCAGCCGAAGGCCGCGGCGCGGTGGTACACCTCCAGGATCTCCGTGGACTTGTGCCCGCGGACCCGGGTGTAGTAGGCCACGCGCTCGGCCCGGGCCAGGACCCGGCCGGTTTCCAGGTCCAGGTCCGAGACCACCCAGCTCTGGCCCCGGTGCAGATAGACCGCGCCCGGGTGGGTCTCGCGGAAGGCCCGGAACAGGTCGATGGTGCCGATCTCCGCGCCCGTGTTCCGGTCCTCGATGTGCAGGCTCTTGCCCGCCCCGCGCAGGTCCAGGTCGCGGTGCGGCCGCTTGCGGCCCGGGGCCGCCTCCTTGCCGTCGGCCGTGAGGAAGAGCCGCCCCGCGTCGAGCAGGTGGTCGAGCCGCCGGCGCACCGGGGCCTCGGCCAGGTAGGGCTCGCTCAGCCGCAGGGAGAGCTCGGCCGCGGCGCAGACCAGGTGGCGGTCCAGGATCACGGGGTTGTGCGGGTTCACGATGGCCGATTCCGGGGGCCGGGCGAAGAAGTCCTCGGGGTGGCGCATGAAATACTGGTCCAGGGCGTCCTCGCCCGCCACCAGGACCACGGCCGAGTCGCGGGTGCTGCGGCCCACGCGGCCGCCGCGCTGGAGCGTGGCCATGACCGTGCCCGGGTAGCCCACCAGGATGCAGAGGTCCAGGCCGCCGATGTCGATGCCCAGTTCCAGGGCGCTGGTCGAGATCACGGCCAGCAGCTCGCCCGTGGCCATGCGGGCCTCGATGTCGCGGCGCTCCTCGGGCAGGAAGCCCGCGCGGTAGGCGCTGATGCGCTCCTTGTACGGGCCGGAGCGCTCCGCGGCCCAGAGGGCCACCAGCTCGGTCAATTTGCGCGACTGGCAATAGACGATGGTGCGCAGGTTGCGGGCCAGGGCCGCCTGGAGCAGCTGGATGGCGGCCTGGGCCGCGCCGTCGGCCGGGTTGAGGAAGACCACGTGGCGGCCGCCCTGGGGCGCGCCCGAGGCGGTCACCGGCTCCACGGACAGGCCGGTGAGGGCCCGGCAGAGTTCGGCCGGGTTGCCCACCGTGGCCGAGCAGAACACGAACGAAGGCGAGGCCCCGTACAGGGCGCAGACCCGCAAAAAGCGCCGGAACAGGCAGGCCATGTGCGCGCCCAGCACGCCGCGGTAGGTGTGCACCTCGTCCACCACCACGTGGGTCAGCCCGGCGAAAAGCCCGGCCCAGGTCCCGTGGTGCGGCAGGAGCGAGAGGTGGACCATCTCGGGGTTGGTCAGGAGCACGTTGGGCGGGGTCTTGCGGATGCGCGCCCGGCGCGAGGGGCTGGTGTCGCCGTCATAGACCTCGGCCGTGGGCCTGCGCTCCCGCGGCAGGGGCCCGGCCAGCTCCCGGAAGGCCCGCAGCTGGTCCTGGGCCAGGGCCTTGAGCGGGAAGAGATAGATGGCCTTGGCGTCCGGATTGCGCAGGGCCTCTTCGATGACCGGCAGGTTATAGACCAGGGTCTTGCCGCTGGCCGTGGGCGTGGAGACCACCACGTGGCGTCCGGCGCGGATCAGGTCCGCGGCCCGGGCCTGGTGTTCGTACAGGGCCTCGATGCCGCGTTCGGCCAGCAGGCCGCGCAGCGGGGCGCTGAAGGGCCGCACGGGATCGGCGGTGTGCGCCGGGGAGCCGGGCAGCAGGCGGTGGTGCGCCACCTGGGCCCCCAGGCGAGGGGAGGCCAGCAGGGCGCGGACGTATTCGAGGATGTCGCTCATGGGGCAGGAGTTCCGGGGCAGCCCCCCTTTTCCCAAAGGGAGATTGCCCCGGGCCCCCTCCCCCGCAACGCCTAGTCCGCGGCCTCCAGCAGGCTCAGGCATTCCTGGGTGCAGGCCAGGCGGCAATAGACCGCGCCCAGGGCCGCCAGGAAGGCCCCGTGCACGTGTTCGGCCGGGATGATGCGGCCCTGGTAGGAGAGGTCGCGGGTGGCGCAGGCGTCCGGGGCCACGGTGCAGCCGAAGCCCAGGTCGAAGGCCGCGCGCACCGTGGCGTCCACGCACATGTGGGTCATCATGCCGCAGATGAGCAGTTCACGCACCCCGGCTTCGCGCAGCAGCCCCAGGAGCGGGGTTTCGCGGAAGCTGTTGGGGAAGTGCTTGGTGACCACGGTCTCGTCCCGGGCCGGGGCCACCAGGGGGTGGATTTCCGCGCCCGGGGTGCCGGGCAGGAAAAAGGTCGAGCCCTGGCGCACGGACACGTGGCGCACGTGGAACACGGGCAGCTGCCTGGCGCGGAAGGCGAAGAGCAACCGGGCCGCGTTGGCCCCGGCCTGGTCGGCCCCGGAAAGCTCCATGGCCCCGTCCGGGAAATAGTCGGCCTGGATGTCCACCACGAGCAAGGCTTGCATGCGTTTCTCCTGTTCAGCGGGCCGCCGGTCCCTTGACCGTGGCCTTGTCGGGCACGTCCCGGGGCGCCACCGCTCCGGCCCCCACCACGGCCCATTCCCCGATGCGCACCAGGGGCAGCACGGCCGCGCCCAGGCCCACCAGGGCCCCGGCTCCCACGGCGCAGCCCCCGCCCAGCACCGCGCCCGGCCCGATGTGGGCGTGCGCGCCCACGGCGCAGTGGTGCTCCACCACGCAGCCGGTGTTCAGGATGCAGTTTTCGGCCACGCGCGCGCCGGTGTTCACCACGGCTCGGGCGCAGACCATGCAGCCCGGCCCCAGGCGCACGTCCCGGCCCAGGACGGCCGTGGGATGCACGGCCAGGGCCAAGCGCTCGCCCGCCCGCGAAAGTTCCTCGAAAACCCGCCGCCGCCGGTCGTTCTCGCCCAGGGCCACGAGCACGGCGTCGTGCGGCGTGGCGGCCAGGTCCTCGTCGTGGCCCAGCACGGGCAGGCCCAGCACGCTGGTCCCGGCGAGATTGGGGTTGGCGTCCAGGAAGCCCAGGGGCGCGATCTCCTCGCCCGCGTCGCGCATGGCCAGGAGGATGTCCGCGGCCACCTGGCCGTGGCCCCCGGCCCCGATGATGAGCACGCGCAACACGGCTAGCCCCGCGTCAGACTCAGGCGCACGGCCTCGGCCACGTCGGCCGCGTCGGCGTCCGTGAGCTTGGCCGAGAGGGGCAGGCTCACGGTGGAGCGGCCCAGGGCCATGGCCTGGGGCCAGTCCTCGGGCCGCCAGCCGAAGCGCTCCCGGTAGTAGGGGTGCTCGGGCAGGGACAGGTAGTGCACGCCCACGCCGATGCCCTCGCGGGTCATGCGGGTGAGGAAGTCGTCGCGGGACACCCCGCAGCGCTTCTCGTCCACCTGGATGGTGTAGAGGTGCCGGGCGTGGCGCGTGTCCGGCTCCTCGGCCGCGGGCAGGGTCACGGGCAGGTCCGCGAAGGCCCGGTCGTAGGCGGCCCAGATCGCCTGGCGGCGCACCAGGTTCTCCTCCACCCGGGCCAGCTGGTGGATGCCGATGGCGGCCTGGAGGTCCATCATGTTGTACTTGAACCCGGCCTCCACCACGTAATAGTGCTTGTAGCCCTCGTCCCCGAAGCGTTTCCAGGCGTCGGCCGACATGCCGTGCAGGCCCAGGATCTTGATCCTGGCCAGGCGCTCGGGATCGTTGGCCGTGACCATGCCGCCCTCGCCGGTGATGACGTTCTTGGTCACGTAGAAGCTGAAGCAGCCGAAGTCCCCGAAGGTCCCGGCGTGGCGGCCGCGCCAGGTGGTCTCGATGGCGTGGGCGCAGTCCTCCACCAGGGCCAGGCCGTGCTCCCGGGCCAGGGCGCAGAGGGCGTCCATGTCGCAGGGCCGTCCCGCGAAGTGCACGGGCAGGATGGCGCGGGTGCGCGGGGTGATCTTCTCGCGCACGCGCTCGGGGTCGATGTTCTGGCTGGAGGGGTCCACGTCGGCCAGCACGGGCGTGCCGCCCGCGTGCAGGATGGCGTTCACCGTGGCGCAGAAAGTGAGCGGCGTGGTGATGACCTCGTCGCCGGGTTTCAGGTCCAGGGCCACCAGGGCCAGGTGCAGGGCCGCGGTGCAGGAGTTCAGGGCCGCGGCTTGTGGCGCGCCCACGTACGCCGCGAACTCCTGCTGGAAACGGGTGACCTTGGGGCCGGTGCCGAGCCAGCCGGACTTGAGGCTGCCCACCACCTCTTCGATCTCGGCCTCGCCGATGAGCGGGGAGCCGAAGACCAGGAAGCGCTCCTTGGGGCGTACGGGCATGGGTCAGATTCCTTCCAGGCCCAGGGCCTTGGCGTAGAATTCGCCCCGGAAGGTGAGCTCGGCCGCCCCCTGGAGAAAGACCTTGCCGTCCTCCAGGCTCACGCCGAGGGTCTCGCCGCCGGTGGTGGTGATGCGGGCCGAGGGTCCGGTGCGGCCCAGGGCCGAGGCGATGATCTGGGAGGCGGCCGCGCCCGTGCCGCAGGCGTAGGTCTCGGCCTCCACCCCGCGCTCGTAGGTGCGCAGGAGCATGGTCTCGGCGTCCAGGACCTGGACGAAGTTCACGTTGGTGCCCGCGGGCGCGAACTGGCCGTGGTAGCGGACCTCGCGGCCCAGCCGGGCCACGTCGGCGACCGAGATGTCCTCCACGAAGAGCACGGCGTGGGGCACGCCCATGACCACGAAGTGCACGCGCAGGATGTCCGCGTCCAGGCTCAGGTCGATGTCCAGGGTCAGGTCCCGGGGCGGGGTGAGCTGGACCTTGACCAGGCCTGTGTCCGGGAAGACCTGCGCGGCGATGGGCCCGGCGTCCGTGCCGAAGCTGTGGCTTTCCGGGGCCAGGCCGATGGCGTGGGCCAGGCGCGCGGCGCAGCGCGCGGCGTTGCCGCACATCTCGGCCCGCGAGCCGTCGGAGTTGTAGAAGTGCCAGCGATAGGCCAGGCCGGACCCGGCCGGGGCGTCCTCCAGGAAGAACAGGCCGTCGGCGGCCACGCCGAAGGCGCGGCGGCAGACCTTCACGGCCCAGCCGGCCATGCGTTCCTGGGGCAGTTTCAGGGCGCGGTTGTCGATGACCACGAAGTCGTTGCCGCAGCCCTGCATCTTGTAGAAGGGGACGGGGGTGTCGAAAAGTATGCTCATGGTGCGCCTCGGAAGGGCCATCCTTGGGGAAAACCGGGTCCGCGTCAAGGCTTGAGTTGGGACAGGAGCATGCCCGCCAGCATGAGGCCGCAGCCGAAAAGCGCGCGCAGGCCCATGCCCTCGTCCAGGAAGAGCACCCCGGCCAGGGCGGCGAAGACCGTCTCCATGTTCAGGATGATGGCGGCGTGGGCCGGGTTGGCGTCGCGCTGGGCCACCACCTGGAGGGTGTAGGCCACGCCCACGGACATGAGGCCGCCGTAGAGGATGGGACCCGCGCCCTCCAGGATGCCCGCCAGGGACACCTCCTCCAGGGCGAAGGCCGCGGCGAGGCTCAACACCGCGCAGGCCGCGAACTGGATGCTGGAGAGCCGCACGGCCTGGCCCGCGGTGAGGCCCGGGGTGAGCCAGCCGATGAAGAGCACATGCCCGGCCCAGAAGAACGCGCCGATGAACACGAGCAGGTCGCCGGGCTCCACGGAGAAGTCCGCGGTCACGGACAGGAAGTAGAGGCCCGCGGCGGCCAGGGCCGCGCCGATCCAGGTGAAGAGCCCGGCCCTCTGGCCCAGGAAGAGCCCCAGCATGGGCACCAGGACCACGTACAGGCCGGTGATGAACCCGGCCTTGCCCGCGCTGGTGGAGACCAGCCCTTGCTGCTGGAGCGTGGCCCCGGCGAAGAGCACCAGGCCCAGGAGCAGGCCGCCCCGGGTCAGGCCCAGGGGGGGACGGCGCAGCGTACGGCCGCGCTCCCCGCGCTCCAGGCGCAGGAAGAGCGGCGCCAGGGCCAGGGAGCCCAGGGCGAAGCGCACCCCGTTGTAGGTGAAAGGCCCCATGTGCTCCATGCCCAGGCGCTGGGCCACGAAGGCGCAGCCCCAGATCAGGGCCGTGAGCAGGAGCAGGAGGTCGGCGGTGAGGGTGCGGTTCATGGTGTTTTCCCGGGCAAGGGGCCTGTTCTGCCCGTTTGTCCGGAAATATTCAAGGGCCCTGGCCGCGGCCGGGCCTTGCCTCGGGCCGCTCCGGTCTGTAATGCTCCCGGGCCATGATCCGCACGTTCGACGTGGTGGTGGCCGGGGCCGGTCCGGCCGGGAGCTCCGCGGCCGCGACCCTGGCCCGGGCCGGGCTCTCCGTGGCTCTTTTGGATCGCCGCCAATTTCCCAGGCCCAAGCTCTGCGGCGGCCTGCTCACCTGGAAGACCTGCCGCGAGCTGGCCCGCACCTTCGGCCCCGGCGCGCTGGACGGGGTGGTGGACTTCGAGACCGCGGGCTTCGAGATCCGGCACCGGGAGCGCGTCCTGGCCGCCGGGAGCGCGCCGCACCCCTTCCGGCTGGTGAAGCGCCGGGTCCTGGACCACCGGCTGCTGGGCTTGGCCCTGGCCGCCGGGGCCGCGTTCTTCCCGGGGCTGGCCGTGACCAGCTGCGACCCGGCCGCGGGCGAGGTGCGCACGGCCGGAGGCGAGGCGTTCCGGGGCCGGGTCGTGATCGGCGCGGACGGGGCAGGCAGCGTGCTGCGCAAGGCCCTGTTCCCGGACCCCCGGGCCTGGCGGCGCAACCTGGCCGCGGCCCTGGAGATCTTCGTCCCCTCCGGCGCGCTGCCCAACGCCCCGGGCATCCCCCGGCTCTACGCGGGCTGCGCGCGCAACGGCTACGGCTGGGTCTTTCCCAATTCCGACGGCCACGTGCTGGGTCTCTGCGGCCTGCTGCGCGTGGACAAGGACCCGGCTGCACTCTTTAGAAAATTTCTAGACTTTCTGGGCCTGCCGGAAAGCGCCCGCCCCGCGTTGCACGGCCACCCTCTGCCCTACGGCAACTGGATCGAGCGGCCTTTCGGCGGCCGCGTACTTCTGGCCGGGGATGCGGCGGGCATGGTGGAGCCGCTCTTGGGCGAGGGGATCTTCTATGCCGCGAGCACGGGCCGTCTGGCGGCCCAGGCCGCGCTGGGGGAGATCCGGGGCGGCGCGGCCGCGGGTCCGGCCTATGCCGCGGCCCTGGGCCGGGACATCCTGCCCGAGTTCCGGGCCGCCGACCGGCTGCGCTGGACCCTGTTCGGGCTCCTGGGCTGGATCGGGCCCCCGGGCCTGTCCGGCCTGATGCGGCTTTTCCAGAATCCCCTGGCTCAGGCCGTGCACGGCCTGCGCTCCTACAATCTCCTGAGCCGCAGAAGCTGGGCCTAGTCCCGTCCGCAGTGGGGCACCAGGGGCTCGAACTGGCCGGACTGGGGCAGGTAGCTCAAGAGTTCGCCGCGCTCCAGGTCGAAGTACCAGCCGTGCAGGAGCAGGTTGCCCGCCTCCACGCGCTCGCGCACCCAGGGGAAGGTGAGCAGGTTTTCCAGGGAGACCAGGATGGCGGCCTGTTCGCAGGCCCGTTCCTGGAGGTGCGGGGCCTTGTCCGGCAGCTCGGCCAGGACCTGCTCCCTGGCCCGCCGGCCGATGGCGATCCAGCGCGGCAGGTAGTCCCCGGCCTGGGCGAAGTCCTGCCGCATGAGGGCGTGGATGCCGCCGCAGCCGCTGTGGCCCATGACGATGACGTGCTCCACCAGGAGCACGCGCACCGCGTATTCCAGGGCCGCGCTCACGCCGTGGTGGCTGGAGTCGGACTCGTGCGGCGGCACCAGGTTGGCCACGTTGCGCACCACGAAGAGGTCTCCGGGCGAGCAATCCATGACAATGGCCGGGTCCACGCGCGAATCGCTGCACCCGATGACCAGGGCCCGCGGGTTCTGGCCCGAGCGCAGGCGCTCGAAGACCTCGGCGTCGCCGCAGAAGTAGCTGTTCTGGAACCGTTTGAACCCGTAAATGAACTTGGCGATGTCCCGCATCAGCCCTCCAGCACGGCTCCCTGGGCCGCGGAGCTGACCCGCGCCGCATAGCGCCGCAGGAACGGCGAGGCGATGGGCTTTTCCTTGGGCTTCCAGGCGGCGCGGCGCTTGTCCAGCTCGGCCGCGTCCACCAGCAGCTCCAGGCTGCGGGCCGGGATGTCGATGCGGATCTGGTCGCCGTCCTGCACCAGGCCGATGGGGCCGCCCGAGGCGGCCTCGGGCGAGACGTGGCCGATGGCCGCCCCGCGCGTGCCGCCGGAGAAGCGGCCGTCCGTGATCAGGGCCACGTCCGAGCCCAGGCCCATGCCCGCGATGGCCGAGGTGGGCGTGAGCATCTCGCGCATGCCCGGACCGCCCCGGGGGCCTTCGTAGCGGATGACCACCACGTCGCCCTTGGCGATCCTGCCGCCAAGGATGGCGGCCACGGCGTCCTCCTCGGAGTCGAAGGGCCGGGCCGTGCCGGTGCGCCGCATCATTTCCGGGGCCACGGCGGCCTGCTTCACCACGCAGCCCTGGGGCGCGATGTTGCCGAAGAGGATGGCGATGCCGCCCTCGGCCGAATAGGGCTGTTCCAGGGGCCGGATCACGTCCGGGTCGAGCACCCGGACCTTCAGGTCCGCAAGGTTCTCGGCCACGGTCCTGCCCGTGGCGGTCATGGCCGACCCGTCCGCGAACCCGCCGCGCACCAGCTCGGAGAGTACGGCCTGGATGCCGCCCGCGGCGTCCAGGTCCTCGATGTGGTGGTGGCCCGCGGGGGAGATCTTGCAGAGGTTCGGGGTCTTCCTGCTGGTGGCGTCGAACAGGGTCAGGTCCACGGTGAGCCCGGCCTCGCGGAACACCGCGGGCAGGTGGAGCACGGTGTTGGTGGACCCGCCCAGGGCCATGTCCAGGGCCACGGCGTTTTTCGCGCTTTTTTCCGTGACGATGTCCCGCGGCTTGAGGTCCTTCTTGAGCAGCTCCATGATCTGCATGCCCGAGGCCTTGGCCAGCCGGGTACGGGCCGCCAGCACGGCCGGGATGGTGCCGTTGCCGGGCAGGGCCAGGCCCATGCCCTCGGCCAGGCAGTTCATGGTGTTGGCTGTGAACATGCCCGAGCAGGAGCCGCAGGTGGGGCAGGCGCAGGCCTCCATCTCGGCCAGGCCTTCCTCATCAAGGGTTCCGGCCTTGACCCGGCCCACGGCCTCGAAGACCGTGATGAGGTCCGCGCCCTTCTTCTGGAAGCGCCCGGCCAGCATGGGGCCGCCGGACACGAGCAGGGCCGGGATGTTGAGCCGCAGCATGGCCATGAGCATGCCCGGGATGATCTTGTCGCAGCTGGCCACGCAGACCAGGGCGTCGAAGGGATGCGCCGTGGCCATGATCTCGATGGAGTCCGCGATGATCTCGCGGCTGGGCAGGCTGAACTTCATGCCCTCGTGGTTCATGGCCAGGCCGTCGCACACGCCGATGGCCGGGAACTCCAGGGGCACGCCGCCCGCGGAGCGCACCCCGTCCTTCACGGCCTGGGTCAGTTGGCGCAGGTGCACGTGGCCCGGAATGACCTCGTTGAAGGCGTTGCATACGCCGATGAGCGGGCGGTCCATTTCCTCGCGGGTCAGGCCCATGGCCTGGAGCAGGGAGCGGTGGGGGGCCTTTTCCAGTCCTCCGGTCATTCTTGTGCTGCGCATGGTCTTCTCCTTGTGGTGCGGCTGTCCCGCCGGAGCGGGGCCCGGCGGCATGCGCCAGCATGATACAACTCGCGGCCAGGGTCCAGGATTTTGAAAGCCCCGGTCCGGGCGGGCCTTCAAAAAGCGCTCCGTCCGGGCTATTCCGGGGTCAGGCCCGGCGGATTTCCCGGGCCGACAACCCTGGAGGATGAACATGAAGGTGTTGCAGAGCTATGGCGAGGTGCCGCCGCGGGTCCTGCCCGTGGCCGGGGCAGGGGTCACGGGCAGGGTGCTCCTGGGCAAGGCCGACGGGGCGGTCAACTTCTGCATGCGCATGATCGAGGTGGCCCCGGGCGCGGTGATCCCGGCCCACCACCACCCCTGGGAGCACGAGCAGTTCGTGTTCTCCGGCACGGGCCGCATCCTCAAGGACGGCCAGCCCGTGGATTTCGGCCCGGGCGCCGTGCTCTACATCGCGCCCGACGAGGAACATTGCATCGAGAACACGGGCGCCGAGCCCCTGCGCATCGTCTGCCTGGTGCCGCCGTTCGCGCCCGAGCTGTAGAGGCCGTTGAAAAAACCGCGCCGGCCGCGTTGCTCAAAAACCGCAAGCCCTCGCGCATATGGGATACGCGTCGGGCTTGCGGTTTTTCGCGCTTTGCCCCCGCGGTTTTTGAACGGCCCGCAGGGGCCAGCGTTCCAGTTATTTGCGCACGGCCACGAAGCTGCTCACCAGGCCCACCACGGTGACCACCGAGCAGAGCAGCACGGCCTGGGAAGCGGGCAGGTAGTCGATCCGCAGGAAGAGCGGCGGGAAGTTCAGGGCGTCGGCCAGGGTCACCTGCACGAGCTTCAGGCCCGCCAGGGCCAGGAGGCTGCCGAGCAGCCCCTGCACGGCCCCGCCGGTCAAAAGCGGCCAGCGGATGTACCAGGGCCGCGCGCCCACCAGGGACAGGATCTCCACCTCGTCCATGCGCGTGAGCAGGGCCAGGCGGATGGTGTTGGAGACCACCAGGGCCACGATCAGGGCCAGGAAGCCGATGACCGGCCAGACCACGGCCCGGGTCAGGCTGATCCAGCCCTTGGCCAGGTCCATCTGCAGGGGATTGAAGTGGACCTTGTCCACGTGGTCCATGTTCTTGAGCCGCGCCAGCAGGGCCAGGTTCCAGCCCTCCGCCAGCTTGTCCGCGGGCAGGGCGAAGGACAGGGTGGCCGAGTAGGGCAGGGGGTTCTGGCCTTCGAGCCAGCCGAAGTCGCCGGCCTCGCCCAGGGCTCCGGCCAGATCGGCCAGGGCGCGCTTGGGCGTGTAGGTGTCCATGGTCTTGAGCCCCTCCAGCCGCCTCATGTCCTCCCACTGCTTTTCCACCGCGGCCGCGGGCGCGCCGGGCTTCCAATAGACCTGGAACTGGACCTGGCCGCGGTTGCGCAGGAGTTCCTGGTTCACGTTGTACACGAGCATGAGGAAGAGCCCGGCCAGGAGCGTGACCAGGGTCACGGCGGCCAGGGTGAAGACCTGGGCCCAGGGGTGCAGGGCCATGTCGCGCAGGCCGCGCAGGGTGAGGCGCAGGACGCTGGCGATCACAGGTCCTCCTCGATCTCTGCGGCGGGGGGCTCGGCCGGGCAGGCCTCGTCAGCCGTGCTCTCCACGGCGCAGCCCTCCTCCAGGTGCAGGATGCGCGCGCCGGGCACCATGTCCAGGATCTCCCGGTTGTGCGTGGCCATGATCACCGAGGCCCCGTAGGAGTGGAACTGGCGGAAGATGCCCATGAGGTGCGTGGTCAGGTCCTGGTCCAGGTTGCCGGTGGGCTCGTCGGCCAGGATGAGGTTCGGGTTGGTGACCATGGAGCGGGCGATGGCCACGCGCTGCTGTTCGCCGCCCGAGAGCCTGTCGCAGGTGGAGTAGGCCTTGGACTCCAGGCCCAGGGCCCGGATTACGGCCCGCACCCGGCGGTCCAGGAGGTGGCGGGCCATGCCGCGGACCTCCAGGGCCAGGGCCACGTTCTGATAGACCGTGCGCTGGGGCAGGATCTTGAAGTCCTGGAAGACCACCCCGATCTTGCGCCGCAGGTCCGGCACCTTGGCCCGGGGCAGGCGGCTCAGTTCGAAGCCGCAGACCGAGAGCCGCCCGCGGGTCACGGGCAGGGCCGCGTAGAGCAGGCGCAGGAGCGTGGTCTTGCCCGCGCCGGAATGCCCGGTGAGGAAAAGGAACTCGCCCTTGCCCAGCGAGAAGGAGATGTCCTTGAGGGCCCACTGGGAGCCGAAGGAGCAGGACAGGTGTCTGGCCTCGACCATGGTGCGGGATTTCTAGCGCGGCCCGGGGGGTTTGTAAAATCCGTCAGCCCAGGTGCGCCACGTAGCCGTACATGACCCAGAAGTGGGCCGCGCTCCCGGCCAGGACCAGGAGATGGAAGATCTCGTGGAAGCCCAGGATGCCGGGCCAGGGGTCGGGCCGCTTCAGGGCGTAGACCACCCCGCCCAGGGAGTAGGACAGCCCGCCCGCGGCCAGCCAGAGCAGGGCGCCCTGCGGCATGGTCTGGATCATGGGCCAGACCGCCACGAGGCAGAGCCAGCCCATGACCAGGTAGATGCCCGTGGAGAGCCAGCGCGGGGCGTGCAGCCAGAAGAGCTTCATGCCGATGCCCGAGAGCGCCAGGCCCCAGATGACCCCGAACAGGGACCAGCCCCAGGGGCCGCGCAGGGGGATGAGGCAGATGGGCGTGTAGGTGGCCGCGATGAGCACGAAGATCATGGCGTGGTCCAGGCGGCGCAGGCGGCGCACCCCGGCCTCGGACAGGGGCAGCCAGTGGTACAGGGTGCTGGCCGTGTAGAGCAGGATGAGGCCCGCGCCGAAGAGCGAGAAGGTGGCCAGGTGCCAGGGCCTGGCCGGGGCCGCGGACTTGAGGATGAGGAGCACCAGGCCCAGCACCGAGAGCCCGGCCCCGATGCAGTGGGTGAGCCCGTTCATGGGGTCGCGGAGGATTTTCGTGCGCGCCATGTCTGCGCTCATACGATACCGGGCCGCCAAAGGGAAGCGGCGC
>JAWRKD010000151.1:0-23801 GCA_040307135.1 Desulfovibrionaceae bacterium | reverse complement strand
CGCACAACGCGGGGACGGCCTTCTTCATGGGCGGCGTCTAGCGCGCGTCGCCCAGGATGGTCTTGGGCTCGGTGAACTCCAGCATGCCGTACACGCCCTTCTCCCGGCCCAGGCCGGACTGCTTGAACCCGCCGAAGGGCGCCAGGGGCTCGTCGTGGACCGCCTGGTTCAGGAGCACGCTGCCGGCCACCAACCGCCGGGCCATGGCCGCGGCCCGGGCCGGGTCGCCGCTCACGTAGGCCGAAAGCCCGTAGATGGTGCCGTTGGCGATCTCCACGGCCTCGTCCTCGTCGCGGTAGGCGAGGATGGAGAGCACCGGGCCGAAGATCTCCTCCTGGGCGATGGTCATGTCCGGCCGCACCCGGGCAAAGGCCGTGGGCCGCACGAAATAGCCTCGCGCCAGGCCCTCGGGCCGTCCCGGCCCGCCCACAAGCAGCTCCGCGCCCTGGTCCAGGCCGCTGCGGATGTAGCCCTGCACCGTGTCCCACTGCTCGCGGCTCACCAGGGGACCCATGGTCACGGCCGGGTCCCGGGGATCGCCCACGCGCACCGCGGCCACGGCCGCGCGCGCCAGGCCCTTCGCCTCGTCCAGCCTCCGTTCCGGCACGAGCAGCCGCGTGCCCGCGTGGCAGGCCTGGCCGTTGTTGTGGAAGGCGATGCCCACGGCCATGGGCACGGCCCGGGCGAAATCCGCGCTCTCCAGCAGGATGTTGGCCGACTTGCCGCCCAGTTCCAGGCACACGCGCTTGAGGGTCTCGGCCGAGTCGCGCCGGATGATGCGGCCCACGCGGCTGGAGCCCGTGAAGGACAGAACCGCCACGTCAGGGTGCCGGGTCAGTTCGGCTCCGGCCACCTCGCCCAGGCCGTTGACGATGTTCACGGCCCCGGCCGGGACCCCGGCCTGCTCGAAGCAGTCGATCATGAGCCGGGTCTGGAGCGCGGACAGCTCGCTGGGCTTGATGACCGTGGTGCAGCCCACGGCCAGCGCCGCGGCGGCCTTGGCCAGGTGGGTGTAGTTGGCGTTCCAGGGCGTGATGAAGCCGGCCACGCCCAGAGGCTCGAGCACCACCCGGGCCTTGCCCACGCGGCGCTCGAAGGGAAACTCGGCCAGCAGATCGCGGGTGCGCAGAAAGACCTGGGCCGCGGCCCGCACCCGGGCGTGGGCCGCCGCCACGGGCACGCCGTATTCCTCCACCGCGGCGTCGGCCATGTCCGCCTCGCGGGCCAGAATGGCGTCGTGGATGCGGCCGAAGAGCGCGCCGCGCTCCGCCGGGCCGGTGGCGGACCAGGCCGGCAGCGCGGCCCTGGCCGCGGCCACCGCGTCCCGGATGTCGCGCTCATCGCCCAGGACCACCCGGGCGCGAGGCTCTTCGGTGGCGGGGTTCAGCAGCTCCAGGACCTCGCGGCCCCGGGACTCCACCAGTTGTCCGTTGACGTACTGCTGCTCTATGCGCTGCATGGGCGTGGGTTTCCTTGCAAGGCGTTGCAGGCGGAGGGCGGAAAGATTGCGGCGTTCATGGCGTGGGGGCTGCTGACGCGGGGTTTCCGGCCCGCGGCCAGGGGCGGACTTTAGTGCCCTGCCCGCCGGGGGTCAAGCCCGGGGCTACCGGGGTTCCGCCCTTGCCCCGGGTCGCCAAAACGCATACACCAGCCGATATCCGCAAACCCGCTGCCCACGGAGAACGCATGCTCGCCAAGGCCGCCACCGCCGCCCTCCTGGGCATCGACGCCTTCCGCGTGGACCTGGAAGTGGACCTGGCCCGCCAGGGCATGCCCGCCTTCGTCATGGTGGGCCTGGCCGAGGGCGCGGTGCGCGAGGCCAAGGAAAGGGTCTTCGCCGCGCTCAAGAACACCGGCTTCAAGCTGCCGCCCTCGCGCATCACCGTGAACCTGGCCCCGGCCGACGTGCGCAAGGAGGGCAGCGCCTACGACCTGCCCCTGGCTCTGGGGCTTCTGGCCGCGGCCGGGATCATCCCGGCGGAGCGGCTGGAGGGCTGGTTCTTTGCGGGCGAGCTGTCCCTCACCGGCGAGCTGAAGCCCGTGGAGGGGGTCCTGCCCCTGGCCATCCGCGCCCGCGACGAGGGCGGCAGGGGCCTGGTGGCCCCGGCGGCCAACGCCTCGGAAGGCGCGGTGGTCAAGGGCCTGCCCGTGTTCGGACCGCGCTCCCTGGGCGAGGCCGTGGGCTTCCTGCTGGGCGAGCTGGAGATCGAGCCCGCGGCGCTGGACATCGACGGGCTCTGGGCCGAGCGCCAGGACTTCCTCCTGGACTACGCCGACGTGAAGGGCCAGGAGCACGCCAAGCGGGCCATCGAGATCGCGGCCGCGGGCGGCCACAACCTCCTCTTCATCGGCCCGCCCGGCAGCGGCAAGACCATGCTGGCCCAGCGCATCCCCACGGTGCTCCCTCCGTTGCGCTTCGAGGAGGCCCTGGAGGTCACCACCATCTATTCCGTGGCGGGCCAGCTCTCGCGGGACAAGGCCCTGGTGGTGACGCGGCCCTTCCGCTCGCCGCACCACACCATCTCGGACGCCGGGCTCATCGGCGGCGGGGTCTATCCCCGGCCCGGCGAGGTCTCCCTGGCCCATCGCGGCGTGCTCTTCCTGGACGAGCTGCCCGAGTTCAAGAAGCACGTGCTGGAGGTCCTGCGCCAGCCGCTGGAGGACGGCGTGGTGACCATCGCCCGGGCCGCCATGTCCCTGACCTATCCGGCCGACTTCATGCTCGTGGCGGCCATGAACCCCTGCCCCTGCGGATTTTTGACCGACGAGCGCCACCCCTGCACCTGCTCGCCGCGGGCCGTGCAGAACTACCGCGCCAAGCTCTCCGGCCCGCTCCTGGACCGCATCGACCTGCAGGTGGAGGTGCCTGCCGTGCCCTACAAGGATTTGAAGGAAGTGCGGGGCAGCGTGGACTCGGCCACCATGCGCGAGCGGATCGCCCGGGCCCGGGGCATCCAGGCCGCGCGCTACGCGGGCACGCCGGTGCACATCAATTCCGAGCTCACGGGCTCGGCCCTGGAGGAGCACTGCCGCCTGTCCCAGGCCGAGCACTCCTTCCTGGAGCAGGCCGTGCAGAAGCTCGGGCTCTCGGCCCGGGCCTATACCCGGGTGCTGCGCATCGCGCGCACCATCGCGGACCTGGAGGGCGCGGATCAGCTCGCCGTGCAGCACCTGGCCGAGGCCATCAACTATAGAAGCATGGACCGGCAGGGGCCGGGATGACGTCCCGGCCTTGACCTCCTGCCTGTTCCGGGTGCATGGCGGAAGCATCGGCAACCCCGTGCTCCCGGAGGTGTCCATGCTCCGCCGTCTGCTCCTCGCCTGCCTCTTCCTCCTGCTCCTGGCCCCGGCCGCCCGGGCCGAGAACTTCGACCAGGACATCCCGGCCGCCCAGGATCTGCAGAGCCTGTCCCGCTCGCCCGGGTCCGTGATCCTGGGCTATGCCCTGGAGCCCTCGGCCGAGGCCGTGCTGCCCCTGGGCAAGTGGACCGGCAAGGGCTGGGCCAAGTCCGTGAAGGCCGAGGGACGCCGCACGCGCATCCTCTACCTGGCCCCGCCGGACCAGACCTCCGCGGACGTCATGAACCACTACAAGGCCGCGCTCCAGCGCCTGAACTACACCCCGCTCTTCGACTGCTCGGGCGAGGCCGAGTGCGGCGCGGGCGTGGGCAACGCCTATTTCGACCCGGCCCAGCGCAACAAGATCACCGGCCGCCAGGTGCCGGAGTCGGCCTTCTCCACCGAGGTGGGCGAGCCCCGCGTGCTCACGGCCCGGCTGAACACCCCGGGCGGCCAGTCCCAGGTCTTCATCCTGGCCGCGCGCCAGAACAATATCGCGGACGCCAAGGCCGGACGCCGCGTGGCCGTGTTCGTGGAGGAGGTGCGCTCGGGCCAGACCCAGGAGCGCCTGACCCTGGTCCCGGCCGAGGACATGCTGCGCAGCATCCGCGGCCAGGGCAAGGCCGTGCTCTACGGCGTGCACTTCTCCTTCGACACGGCCGAGATCATGTCCGAGTCCCGGCCCCAGCTGGAGGAAATGGCCAAGCTCCTCAAGGCCGAACCGAAGCTCAAGGTCTTCGTGGTGGTCCACACCGACAACCAGGGCCGCGCGGACGACAACGTGCGCCTGGCCCAGCGCCGGGCCGAGGCCCTGGCCCGGCTCCTGGCCCAGGATTTCGGCGTGCCCGCGGAACGCATGGTCCCCGAGGGCCTGGGCAGCCTGTCGCCCGTGGCCTCCAACTCCACCGAGGCGGGCCGGGCCAAGAACCGGCGCGTGGAGCTGGTGGAGCAGTAGCGGGCCGCGACCCTGCCTTGACGCCCGCGGCGCGAGATGCCACACAGGGGCGGGCCCAGACAGGCCCGGGAGCTGCGATCCGCATGACCAACGACCTCTCCAGCCGTCCCGTCGGCGTGTTCGATTCCGGCGTGGGCGGGCTCACCGTGCTGCGCGCCCTGCGCCGCGCCCTGCCCTGCGAGGACTTCCTCTACCTGGGCGACACCGCCCGGCTGCCTTACGGCACCAAGAGCGGGGCCACCGTCACCCGCTACGCCCTGCAGACCACGAAGCTCCTGGTGGACCAGGGCGTGAAGCTCCTGGTGGTGGCCTGCAACACGGCCTCCTCCGTGGCCCTGCCCGACCTGGAGGCCGCCTACCCCGGCCTGCCGGTCATCGGCGTGGTGGAGCCCGGGGCCAGGGCCAGCTGCGAGAGCGCCCCGCGCGGCCGCATCGCGGTCATCGCCACGGCCGGGACCGTGCGCGGCGCGGCCTACCAGGCCGCCATCCTCAAGCTGCGGCCCGAGGCCACCATCGCCTCCCGGCCCTGCCAGCTCTTCGTCTCCCTGGCCGAGGAGGGCTGGGTGGAGGGACCCATCGTGGAGGCCGCCGCGGCCCGCTACCTGGAGCCGCTCATGGCCGAATTCCCGGCGGGCGGCCCGGACTGCCTGGTGCTCGGCTGCACCCATTTCCCGCTCCTGGCCCAGGCCATCCGCAAGGTCCTGCCGGAGAACGTCCGGCTCATCGACTCGGCCGAGACCACGGCCCAGTGCGTGGCGCGGGAGCTGGAAACCCGCGGCCTGCTCAACCCCCGGCAGGCGCCGGGCGCGGAGCGCTTCTTCGCCACCGACGACCCGGAGCGCTTCGCCCGCGTGGGCGAAACCTTCCTGGGCCGCCCCCTGGCCGCCTCGGACGTGACCCTGGTGGACCTGTAGGACGTTTGACAGCCGGGCTCCGGGGCATTAGGGAACATCCGGCGCGGCCCCGGCCGCCTTTCGCCAACCTAGGAGGGCACATGGCCTCGACCGTGGAAGAATTGACCGTGAATTACGAGGAGGACGGGGTCCTGGTGGTCAAGGAGCTGGACAAGGCCGTCCTGTCCAAGGGCACCTGGGCCACGATCCTGTTCCGCTACCAGGAGATGACCCGCGGCACCGGCGAGTACGGGCCCGAGAAGTACGGCATCCGGCGCTACCAGAAGCGCAACGGCGAATACCGCCAGCAGTCCAAGTTCACCATTTCCAGCGCGGACCAGGCCCGCAAGATCATCGAGATTCTCCAGGGCTGGATCGGCGACTAGCAGGCCGTTGAAAAATCCACGATGGCTGCGTTGCCTCAAAAAACTCACATCCTCGCGTATTGGCGATACGCGCCGGCCGTGCGTTTTTTTCGCGCCTTGCCCTCGCGATTTTTGAACGGCCTGCGGAAAAGAACTTTTCCACCGGCCGGCTAGGCCGCCCCTGGGTCCAGGAGAAGCTCCACTCCAGTCTCTTCCTGCACCCGCCGCAAAAAGGCCCGCACCTCGCCCCCCTGGTCCGGGCTGAAGCGCAGCTGGAGCACGCCCTGGCGCTTGTCCGCCACGCTGAACAGGGCCAGGTTGTCGTGGGCCTCCAGCAGGAAACGGAACAGGGCGATGCGCTCCGGCGCCAGCCGCACATAGAGCCGCGCCGACTGCCGGGGCGGCGGCCCGGATTTCCGCGGCCGTCCGCGCCCCCTGTTCACGCCCGGCCCCGCCAGTCCGCGCCCGACACCGCCCGCCGCCGGTCCTCCAGGGTCAGTGCCCGCAGTTGCTCCAGGTTTCCCAGGTGCTTGGCGCAAAGCTTCACGTCGTTGCCGATGACATTGCCGACCTGCTGCTGGGTCTTGGGTCTGGCCGCGACTCCGGACAGGCCCGTGCTCTGGAGGTGCACGCAGGCGACGAGCCCGCAGTAGAGCACCTGCCAGCCCGCCAGGCAGGCCATGAGATCGTGGTCGATGTCGTCCACCTGGGAGGGGCTGAAGCGGATGTCGAAGCCCGGAATCTCGCGCAGCATCCTGCCGCGCAGCACGTGACAGCAGCCCATGACGCTCATGGTCCGGCGGGTGAAGTCATAGACCCCGCTGTCCGTGGTCTGGACCGGGGAGTTCAGGCTCAGCTTGAAGAGGTCCGGCCGGGTCAGGTGCACGTTGCGGAAGAGGTACTGGATGTAGGGCGGGACGCCGGGGTTGAGCACCTTGCAGCCCGCGATGCCCGCAGCGGGAGCCTCCTCCAGCACGCTCACCAGCCGGGCCAGCCAGTGCCGGGGCAGCTCCACGTCGTCGTCGATGTAGGCCACATAATCCGCCTCCCGGCACTCGGGCAGGGCCGCCAGCCAGTTGCGAGCCGCGGGCGCGCCCACGTTGATGGGCAGGTCCACGATCTGCACGTCGCGCTCGCCGAACAGGGGCAGGAGGCCGCGCACGCGCTCCAGACTGCCGTCGGTGCAGCCGTTGAGCAGGATGCGGACGCGGGCCCGGCCCAGGTCCGTGGCCGCCAGGCTCTCCAGGGTGCGGGCCAGCATCTCGGCCTTGTTCCAGGAGTAGAGGCAGATGGCGATGTCGCGCTGGTCCAGGAGTTCGGGCCGCAGCGGACTGGGGTTGTCCAGCTCGTTCAGCCGCAGCCGCACCGGGGTCTGGCGCGGGTCGCGGGCCAGGGAGGCGGCGTAGAGCGCGCGGCACCCGGCCTCGTCGCCCTGGCGCAGGAAAAGCTCCGCGGCCAGGTTCTCCAGGTGCTCGTTGCGCAGGGCCGGGGCCAGGCCCTCCCAAAGCCGGAGGGCCTCCTGGTCCAGGCCCAGCAGGGCATGGTGGGCGAAAAGCTGGGCGTTCCAGTACCCGCCCAGGGGCAGGGGGCAACGGAACCGGCCAAGCCAGTCGCCCGGGGCCCGGCCCTCGAGGAAATCCAGGTGCAGGAGCAGGTCCGCCGCCTGCACGTAGGAAGGGTAGGCCTTGAGCATGGTGCGCAGCACCTCGCCGGTGCCCTGGTAGTCCTGCTGGGCGTGCAGCGAACGGATGCCGAGCAGGCCGTCGGGCTCCTTGTCCAGGCTCTTGAGCAGCTCGGCCCGGGCCGCGCAGTCCTTGCGGCCGGTGATCTGCGCCAGGTTGACCAGGGCGAAGGAATCGAAGGGGTCCAGGATGAGGTGCTTTTCCAGGAGCCAGACCAGGGTCTGCACGCCGTCTTCCCGGACGCGCAGGTCGGGCTTGCGGGCCAGGTCCATGATATAGCAGCCCGCCACGGCCTTATCCAGGAGGAACAGGGACAGGAGGTTGTCCAGGTGCTCCTGGGTCTCCTCCAGGGAGAGGAGGCGCAGCTCGCCCGGCAGTCCTGCTTCCAGGACCTTGAAATACTGTTCGTTCACCAGGGGCTCCGTGCGGTTGGGGTTCAGATTACAGGATGCGGCAGCCGTCCTCGGTGACCAGGACCATGTATTCCCAGCGCACGCCGCCCCAGTCCGGCCAGTACAGGCCCGGCTCCACCGTGACCACCATGCCCGGCCGGAACACGTCCTGGCTCAGGCTGGACAGACTCGGGGCCTCGTGGGTCTCCAGGCCGATGCCATGGCCCAGGCTGTGGGTGAAGTGTTCGGCCAGGCCCTGCTTCGCAAAGCAGCTCCGGGCCGCGGCATAGGTCTCGGCCAGGGCGGCCCCGGGCCGGATCAGGGCCAGGGCCCGCTCCTGGGCCTCGCGCACCAGGTCCAGGGTTGAGCGGAAGCGGTCCGAGGGGTTCTGGCCCAGCCAGAAGGTGCGGGTCTGGTCCGAGCAATAGTGGCCCAGCCGCCCGCCGCAGTCCACCAGCACCAGGCCTTCCCGGGGCAGGCGCGCGGGGCCGGGCTCGGCGTGGGGCAGGGCCGCATTGACGCCCGCGCCCACGATGGTGGGAAAGGCCAGGCCCGAGGCCCCGCCCTCGCGGAACAGCCGCTCCACCTCCCAGGCCGCCTCGGCCTCGGTCATGCCCGGGACCAGGCGTCCGGGCAGCGCCTCCATGACCCTGTGGTTCAGGGCGCAGGACTCCTCCAGGAGCGCGATCTCGCCGGCGTCCTTGACGAGGCGCAGGTCCTCCACCAGGTTTTCGGTGGGGGCCAGGGCCACGTTCTCGCGCAGCCGCTCGTAGTCGCGCACGCAGAGGCTCCTGGGCTCGAAGCCCAGGCGCGGCAGGCGCAGGGACTCCAGGAAGGCCCCCACCTTGTCCATCTTGCGCGCGGTGTAGATGACGATGTTCTCGGGCCAGACGCGGCGGGCGGCCTCCTCGAAACGCGGGTCCGTGAGCAGGTGGTCGCCGCCGTCGGCGGTGATGACCAGCCAGCCCGCGGATTCGTTGCACTGGGAGTCCATGAGCTCGAAGCCCGAGAGATACCAGCGGTTGGCCGCGTGGGACACGAGCAGGCCGGGCAGGCGTTCCTGCCGGAGCCGCTCCTTGAGGGCCTGGCGGCGGCGGGCGAAGGCCTCAGCGGACGTTTCCATGGGGCTCCAGCGCATAGGTCCGTTCCGGCTTGTCCTGGACCATGCGCTCGGCCCACTCCACGCCCTGCATCACCGAATGGTCCATGTTGCCCACCTCGTACTTCCAGCCGCCGAAGCGGCCCCGGGAGAACACGCCCAGGGCCTCCAGCCGGGGCTGGATGACCGCAAGCGCCGCATCGCGGCCCAGGCTCGGCACGGGGTAGCCGTAGTCCACGTGCATCTCCCAGCGCGTGCGCATGGCCGCGCGGTCCGCCTTTGAGAGCAGGCCGCAGGCGGCCAGGCCGTCCTCGGTGCGGTCCAGGACGCCGGAGAGATCCTCGGGCTTGTGCTCCGAGAAGCTCGTCTCGCACATGAGCGCGGCCAGGCCCGGGGCGGGCGGGTTGTTGGGGGAATAGTTGTGGAAGTTGGTGAGCCGGTAGAAGGGCGTCTCCGGACCCGGGAAATACATCCAGCAGCGGCGGTCCTCGCAGCGCGAGTCGAAACCCAGGCCGGACACGTGCACCCCGTTGTGTCTGAGGTTCCGGGCGGCCTCCACCATCTCCGCCGCGGGATCAGCCAGCCACTCCTGCACCAGGATGTCCAGGGGGCCGGTGTTGAGCAGCGTCTCGTAGCGCACCGCCTCGCCGTCGG
Source organism: Desulfovibrionaceae bacterium (assembly GCA_040307135.1). Lineage (GTDB taxonomy): Bacteria > Desulfobacterota > Desulfovibrionia > Desulfovibrionales > Desulfovibrionaceae > Aminidesulfovibrio. The sequence goes on along the minus strand of JAWRKD010000151.1, from coordinate 14,422 downwards.
CCGTGGTCACCGTGCGCGCGGCGGCGTCCACGCGGGCCACGGCCGCGCCGTAGCGGACCTTGTCCTGCACCCGCTCCGCCAGGCGGCGGAAGATCTCGCCCGTGCCCCCGCGCCGGGGAAAGCGGAAGGTGTTGTTGGGGCCCCAGCCCACATCGTCGCGCTCCAGGATGATGTTCTTGAGCACGCCCTCCAGGTCCACCACGCTCACCCGCTCGCCGATCCAGGTGAAGCCCATGAGCTCCGGCGGAGTGGCCCAGACCTTGAAATTGTAAGGAAGCATGAAGATGTCCGCGATGCCCCGGCCGAACACGCACTCGATCCAGTCCCGGAAGGTCACGGGCCGGGCCTCGGGGCGCCGGCCGGGCAAAAGGCCCTGCACGCACTCCCAGCGGGCCTCGGGCGGCAGGTGGCGGATGTTGTTCTGAAAGGGATAGGGCACCCAGGTCCCCCTGGCCCGCACCCAGGATTCGCGCTGGTGCTCCAGGAAGTCTCCGGCCAGGAGGTCCTCCATGAGGCGGTCGAAATAGGGGTAGTGGGAAAAAAGGACATGGCCGCCCACGTCCCAGGTGAACCCGGCCGGGTCCCGGAAACTGGCCGAGAGGCCGCCGGGGTAGGCATTTTTTTCCAGGACCAGAAAGGACTCCTGGCCCAGCTCGCGCAGCCGCCAGGCCGCGCCGAGCCCCGTGGGACCGGCTCCGATGATACAATGTTTCACATCCATGTGTTCCGCTCCTTGCGGTGGTATGCGCCAGGGTGTAATGAAAATCAAGATTCGTGCCAACCCGTTGCGCGATCCATCGTCCAAAATGCAGGACGCGCACGGCCGTCGTTTTTCCGTCACCCACCTTTCTCTTTCCCGTCACAATCGTGTAACATGCCCCTGCTAGGTAGAGTCATCCGAATTCGGCAATCCGGAACAGCACAACACACACAACAGCTTGGAGGACGTTTCCATGAAGATCAAGATTGTGGCCCTGGCCGCCGCCCTGGCCCTGTGCCTGTGCAGCGTGGCCTTTGCCGGCAGCGTCGAGGTCAAGGGCTCCACCACCGTGCTGCCCCTGATGCAGAAGTCCGCCGAGGCCTTCATGGCCAAGAACAAGGGCGCGACCGTCTCCATCTCCGGCGGCGGCTCCAGCGAAGGCATCAAGGCCCTCATCGACGGCACCTGCGACATCGCCATGGCCTCCCGCGACATCAAGGACAAGGAAGCCGAGGCCGCCACGGCCAACGGCCGCCCGCCCAAGCAGTTCCTGGTGGCCTACGACTGCATCGTGCCGATCGTGCACCCCTCCAACAAGGTGAAGAACCTGACCGTGGCCCAGCTCCAGGGCATCTACGCCGGCACCATCACCGACTGGAAGGACGTGGGCGGCGACGCGGGCCAGATCGTGGTCATCTCCCGCGACACCTCCTCCGGCACTTACGACTGCTGGGAGAACAAGGTCATGCACGCGGGCGACAAGAAGGAGCGCGTGTTCCCCGGCGCCCTGCTCCAGGCCTCCAACGGCGCCGTGGTCCAGGCCGTGTCCAAGAACAAGCTGGCCATCGGCTACATCGGCCTCGGCTACCTGAACAAGGAAATCAAGCAGGTTTCCGTGGAGAACATCATGGGCAGCGCCGAGACCGCGCTGAACAAGACCTACCCCATCTCCCGCGGCCTGAACCTGTACACCCCCGGCGAGCCCAAGGGCGACGCCAAGGCCCTCGTGGACTTCATGCTCTCCCCCGCCGGCCAGAAGCTGGCCGACGAGGCCGGCTTCGTGCCGCTGAAGAAGTAGAGACGATCACGGACCATCCCGCCGGAATGGACAGCCCCGTTCCGGCGGGATATGTTTTCCGCGGGGGCCACGCCCCCAGGCTCCATCGAGGTATCCGCCGGTGAACCGCTTCTACCTGCTCGTCGGGCTCCTGCTGGCCCTGGCCCTGGCCCTCTTCCTCCTCGGCAAGACCGCCGCCCGGCACAACGCGGTGGAGCGCATCACCCTGGACAAGGCCGCCGCCCTGGCCAAGGCCGGGGAGGAATACTCCGCAGTGGCCCGGGCCCTGCGCGAGGTCCAGCGCGGCGTGGAGTTCGAGCTGGACCAGCGGGCCAAGGACCAGCCCGAGGCCCAGGCCGGGAAGTGGCTTCAGGACCAGACCGAGGAGATGGAGCGGCTGCTCAAGTACGTGCGCCAGGACCACGCCTCCACCGGCGCCCTGCCCAAGGGCAAGACCGCCCTGGGCGTGGTGGCGGACATCGTGGAACGCCGGGCCGCGGCCCGCTCCAACGGCTACGACCTGGCCGCAGGAATCCTGGCCGTCCTGACCCTGGCCGGACTCACGCTCAAGGCCCTCAGACTCCGGCGGCAGACCAGGGAGCGGCTCATCCAGAGCGGTTTTTTGGCCACGGCCTCCACCTCCATCCTGGTCCTCCTGCTCATCATGCTCTTCCTCTTCGCCGAGGGCCTGCCGGTGTTCAAGGTGGTTTCGGTCACGAACTTCCTCTTCGGCCACCTCTGGTATCCCACCGAGGACCCGCCGCTTCTGGGCATCCTGCCGCTCATCGCGGGCAGCATCGCGGTCACGGCCCTGTCCTCCCTCATCGCCATCCCGCTGGGCGTGATGACGGCCATCTACCTGGCCGAGATCGCCCGGCCCGCCGTACGCGAGATATTCAAGCCCATCATCGAGCTTCTGGCCTCGCTGCCCTCGGTGGTCATCGGCTTCTTCGGCATGGTCGTGGTGGCCCCGTTCCTCCAGGAGACCTTTCACGTGGCCACGGGCCTCAACCTGTTCAACGCCTCGCTCATGCTGGCCTTCATGTCCGTGCCGACCATCACCAGCGTGTCCGAGGACGCCATCTACGCCGTGCCCACGGAACTCAAGGAGGCCTCCCTGGCCCTGGGCGCCACCCACCTGGAGACCCTGGGCCGGGTCATCGTGCCGGCCTCGCTCTCAGGCATCAGCACCGCCGTGATCCTGGGCATGTCCCGCTCCATCGGCGAGACCATGGTGGTGCTCATGGTGGCTGGCGGCGCGGGGCTCATCCCCATGTCCATCTTCGCCCCGGTGCGGCCCATGCCCGCCAGCATCGCCGCGGAGATGGGCGAGGCCCCGTTCCAGAGCGAGCACTACTTCGCCCTGTTCGCCATCGGCATCGTGCTCTTCGTCTTCACGCTCGTGTTCAACATCGTGGCCGACCACATCGCGCACCGTTACAAGCAGGTGGGCGCGGCCACGCTCTAGGAGCCAGAATGCAGTCCGAAGCCACCGCCGTCCGGCCCTCCCCGTTCCTGCCCGAAGAGGCCGCCCGCCGCCGCGACAACCGCCGCCGGGCCATCCAGGCCGGGGTCTTCTGGCTCTTCCGCGGCGCCGTGCTGGTGAACGCCGCGGCCCTGACCGTGATCATCGGCTTCCTGCTCATGAACGGGCTCTCGGCCATCAACTGGGAGTTCCTCACCGAGGCCCCGCGCAACTCCATGACCGAGGGCGGCATCTTCCCCTGCATCCTGGGCACGTTCCTCCTGAGCTTCGGCTCCATGGTGGTGGCCCTGCCCCTGGGCGTGGCCTCGGCCATCTACCTGCACGAATACGCCCGGCCGGGGCGGCTGTTGCGGCTCATCCGCCTGGGCATCTCCAACCTGGCCGGGGTGCCCTCGGTGGTCTTCGGCCTGTTCGGCCTGGCCTTCTTCGTCACGGTCCTGCACCTGGGCGTATCCATCGCCGCGGGCGCGCTGACCCTGGGCGCGCTGACCCTGCCTGTGGTCATCGGCACCACCGAGGAGGCCCTGCGCTCCGTGCCCCAGACCTACCGCGAGGCCTCCCTGGGCCTGGGCGCCACCAAGTGGCAGACCATCTCCAAGGTGGTCCTGCCCGCGGCCCTGCCCGGCATCCTCACCGGCTCCATCCTGGGCATCAGCCGCGCCGCGGGCGAGACCGCGGCCATCATGTTCACGGCCGCCGTGTTCTACACCCCGCTCATCCCCACTTCGATCCTGGACGACGTCATGGCTCTGCCCTACCATATCTACGTCCTGGCCACGGCCGGCACCGAGATCGAGAAGACCCGCCACCTCCAGTACGGCACCGCGCTGGTGCTCATCGCCCTGGTGCTCGGCATGAACCTCATCGCCATCTTCATCCGCGCCCGGCTCCAGCGGCGCATGACGCGCTGACCCCTCCTTCCCTTTTCTTCGTTTTTCCTATATGCATTCTCGCAATAGCGGCGGCAAATAATCCTTGTGCTTTTTCCACAGCCGCCCTAGAGCAGCCGGCGCAGGGACACAAACTGTGAATTTGTTCCCATTCTTTTGAGAATTGTTAGTTTGACCCCATGCCCGATGGTTCCAACCTCAACATCCTCTTCGGCCAGCGGGTCCGCTTGCTGCGGGAGAAATGCGGCAAGACCCAGGCCCAGCTGGCCGAACGCATCGGGGTCACGGAGCAATACATCGGCATGATTGAACGGGGCCGCTCCTCTCCCTCCTTCGCCGTGATCCAGAAGCTCTGTCAGGCCCTGGCCGCCAAGCCTGCGCACCTCTTCCTGCACCAGCCGGAGGAGGCCCGGCCGGATCCCGCAGAAGTCCAGGGCGACCGGCAGCCGCTGGGCGTGGCCTACTGGGAGAAGGACCTGGTCACGGGCAAGATATTCCTGTCCCGGGCCCTGTACCGCATGTTCGGCCTTTCCAACGGAGCCACGGAGAACTGGGACATGGAGCAGTTCCTGGCCCGGGTGCACCCCGAGGACCGCGAACTGGTGCGCCGCTACGAGCCCCGGCTCCTGGCGGGAAACGGGCCTCTCTGCCTCCGCTTCCGCTATTTCAGCGGCAGCGCCGGGAACGCGGCCCCGGAGACGCGCATGGCCCAATGCTGGATCTACCTGGAGACCGGCGTCCGGGGCGAGCCCCTGACCGTCTGCGGCACGGTCTGCGACGTGACCGGAAGCCCCGAACCCCTGCCGGACGAGAAGGACCAGGCCTGAAGGAATCCCCCATGGAACCGCGTTCCGGCCCCCGCGGCGACTGCGACTCCTGTCGCCACGCCCCCCAGTGCAAGGGCTGCCCCTTCCTGGACTTGGCCGCCAACCTCGATTCCCCCCTGGTGGAACAGATGCGGCAACGCTACTGCCGGGACCCGGAGGCCGCCGCGCAGTGCGTGCGCCGCCTGGCCCTCCAGTACTACGACCTGCGCCTGCCAGCGGACATCATGCCCGATGGCCGCTCCTGCTTCGAAGCCGAGGAATGATCCGGCTCAGAGCGCCCCTTCCAGCTCCAGAAGAAAGCGTTTGAGGTCCACGCCCGCCGGGTTGCTGTAGCCGGTGAGGGCGCCGCCCGCGCCGAGCACCCGGTGGCAGGGCAGGACCAGGGGCCAGCGGTTGGCGGCCATGGCCCGGCCCACGGCCCGGGCCGCCTTGGGCCTGCCGCAGCGCGCGGCCAGCTGCCCGTAGGTCAGGGTCGCGCCCGCCGGGACCTCGCGGGCCAGCACCTCAAGAACCTGGCGGGTGAAGGGACTGACCCGCTCCAAGTCCAGGGGCAATTCGGGCCAGGCCCCGGCCTCGCCCCGCACGTAGCGTTCCAGGGCCTGGAGCAGGGCCCGGGCCGTGCCGGACAAGCGGGCCGAGGCCCGCACGCCCGTGGACCAGCCCAGGTGGATGGCCGCGATCTTGTCCTTGTCCCATTCCAGGGTCAGGGCCAGGGGCTTGGCCACGATGGTTTCGCTCGTCATGTTCGCTCCATGGGAAGGTCCTCCCCGGGTGGCGGCGCGCCCAGGTCCCGGCCCTGCCAGATATCCCGGCGCTCCAGTTCGTCGCCCACGGCCCGCAGCACGGCCGTCTTGTTCCCGGCCCAAGCCGGGGCCAGCAGCTCGCCCGGGGCCGGGTCCGCGCAGATCCGGTGCACGGCCGTCTCCGGCCGCAACCTGGCCAGGGCCTCGGCGGCCCAGGCCGCATAGTCCTCCAGGGACGGCGGCGCATATTCCCCGGACCGCCAGGCCGCGGCCAGGGCCGTGCCCTCCAGGACCAGGGTGTTGTGCAGCTTGACCCCGGTCACGGGCAAGGTGTTCAGGAAATCCACGCTGGCCAGGAATTCCTCCCGGCCCTCTCCGGGCAGCCCGGCCATGAGGTGGGCGCAGACCAGGAGCCCGGCCCCGGCCGCGGCCCGGGCCGCGCGGGCGAAGTCCGCGGCCGTGTGGCCCCGGTTCACCCGGGCCAGGGTGGCGTCGCTTGCCGACTGCAGGCCCAGGTCCAGCTGGACCCAGGGCAGATCCAGGCCCGCCAGCAGGGCCAGCTTGTCCGGGTCCAGGCAGTCCGGCCGCGTGCCGATGCAGATCCCGGCCAGGTCCGGCAGCCCGGCAAGCTCCCCCAGCACCGCGGCCAGCCGCTCCACGGGGCCGTGGGTGTTGGAGAAGGACTGGAGATAGGCCAGGAAGCGCCCGGTCTTGCGCGTGCGGGACAGACGCTCCCGCCAGAACGCCCACTGGTCGCGCAAGGACAGGCCCCGGCCGGCCAGGCCCGTGCCCGAGCCTCGGCCGTTGCAGAAGGAGCAGCCGGCGCGCGACAGGGTCCCGTCCCGGTTGGGACAGGAAAAGCCCGCATCCAGGGGGATCTTCCAGGCCCGGCCGGGGAAGCGCTGCGCCAACGCCGCAGAGAGGGGACGATATCGCCGCATGAACAGGCCGTTTTGCGCGATCCGCCGCGGTCGCGCTTGCTTGACGGTGGTTCTTCTGCTACCAATCGCGCAGCCGTATGGCTACAATAGCCGAAAGTGCGTCCGAAGCAAGGGACGCCGAGGCTTCCATCCCTCAGGAGCCAAGAATCGTATGGGCAAGCTGTTGAACAAAATCCTCGGGGCCTTTTCCACGGACCTGGCCATCGACCTGGGCACGGCCAACACCCTGGTTTATGTCAAGGGCAAGGGCGTGCTCTTGTCCGAACCTTCGGTGGTGGCCGTGAAGAAGGACTCCCGCGGCGGCAAGACCGTCCTGGCCGTGGGCGCCGAGGCCAAGCGCATGCTGGGCCGCACCCCCGGAAACATCGTGGCCATCCGGCCCATGAAGGACGGCGTCATCGCCGACTTCGAGGTCACCGAGGCCATGCTCCGCCACTTCATCTCCAAGGTCCACAACTCCCGCCGCCTGGTCCGGCCGCGGATCATGATCTGCGTGCCCACGGGCATCACCCAGGTGGAGAAGCGCGCGGTCAAGGAAAGCGCCCAGAGCGCGGGCGCGCGCGAGGTCTATCTCATCGAGGAGCCCATGGCCGCGGCCATCGGCGCCAATCTGCCGATCACCGAGCCCACCTCCAACATGGTGGTGGACATCGGCGGCGGCACCACCGAGATCGCGGTCATCTCCCTCTCGGGCATCGTGTACGCCAAGAGCGTTCGCATCGGCGGCGACAAGATGGACGAAGCCATCATGCAGCACGTGAAGCGCAAGTACAACATGCTCATCGGCGAGAGCACGGCCGAGGAGATCAAGATGACCATCGGCACGGCCTACCCCGTGGACGGGGTCTCCGAGATGGAGGTCAAGGGCCGCGACCTGGTCACCGGCATCCCGCAGAACCGCATCATCACCGCCGAGGAGGTCCGCGAGGCCATCTCCGAGCAGGTGGAGGGCATCGTCCAGGGCGTGCGCATCGCCCTGGAGCAGACCCCCCCGGAACTGGCCGCGGACATCGTGGACCGGGGCATCGTGCTCACCGGCGGCGGCGCGCTTCTGCGCGGCCTGGACTCCCTGCTGCAGCACGAGACCCAGCTGCCCATCACCGTGGTGGACGATCCGCTCACGGCCGTGGTCAAGGGCTCGGGCAAGGCGCTGGAGCATATCGACCTCTATAAGGACATCTGCTCCGACTGATGTGAAACTGAAGCGTGTCGCAGTCATCGTCCTGGCGGGCCTGTTCGTCTATCTGAGCCTGTACACCTGGAACCTCCGGACCGGGCACCTGGACACGCTGGCCGAGAACACCGGCCTGGACGCCGTGCGGCTTGCGCTCAAACCCGGGCGCTGGCTGGCGGACCAGGTTTCGGCGTTCTGGCGGCGTTACGTCCATCTCGTGGGCCTGCAGGAGGAGAACGACCGCCTGCGCAAGGACGTGGACGAGCTGCTCATGGAGCGCAACGCCCTGCGCGAGCGGGCCATGTCCACGGACCGGCTGGAGAAGCTCCTGGCCTTCACCCCGCCCGCCGGCTGGCAACGTGTGGGCGCCCGCGTCATTGCCCGGCGCATGGGTCCCAACGCCCTGCTGGAGACACTGGTCCTGGACAAGGGCTCGATCCACGGCACGGCCGCGGACCAGCCCGTGGTCACGCCCCAGGGCGTGCTGGGCCGGGTGCTGCGCGCCGGGTTCACGGCCTCCACAGTGCTCCTGGTGGACGACGCCAACTCCCGCATCCCGGTCCTGGGCCAGAAGTACCGCTCGGCCGGGGTCCTGGCCGGGCGCGGCGCGGACCGGGAACTGGAGCTCAAGTACGTGAACCTGAACGCACCCATCGAGCCGGGCGAGCTCCTGGTGACCTCGGGCCTGGCCGGGACCTTCCCCAAGGGCCTGCCCGTGGCCCGCGTGCTGCGGGTGGAGCGCTCGGACCTCTCCCTGTTCCTGGACATCACGGCCGAGCCGCTCATGGATTTCGAAGCCCTGGAGGAGGTCCTGGTCCTGCGCCGCGAAGGAACCGAGCCCCAGGCCTCGCCCGGAGGGGACTGAGATGCTCCGGGCCCTCTGGTGGATCGGCTTCAGCGCCGCCGGCGTCTGGGCCCAGACCCTGCTGCCCGGGGTGGACTTCCTGGCGGCGGGCCTGGTCTTCAGCTTCCAGGAGGAAGGCCGCGGCCGCGCCCTGCTCCTGGCCCTGGTCTTCATCCTGCTCCAGGAGGGCATGGGCAGCCAGCCCTTCGGGGCCTCGGTGCTCTGGTACTGGTTCCTGCTCCTGCTCGTGTCCCTGGGCCAGTACATCTTCCAGCCGCGCAGCGCGCCCTTCGCCGCCCTCCTGGGCCTGATCCTGGGCCTGCTGCACTTTCTCCAGACCTACGCCATGGCCACCCTGGCCGTGAAGGCCGTGCCCCTGGACCGCGTGCTCGTGGAGAGCCTGCTCCAGGCCGTGGCCTTCCCCCTGGAGTGGCTGCTGGTGGACCTCCTCTACCCGGCCCGGCTGAGGAGCCATGACCAACCTGTATGACTCCCGCGGCCAGCAGCCGCCGCGCTCCGGGCTCATCCTGCTCCAGGCCATCATCCTGGCCCTGTTCTGCGCCTTCGCCCTGCGGCTCTGGTACCTCCAGGTGCACAAGGGCGAGGAGTACGCCGAGAAGGCCAAGGAGAACCAGCTGCGCATGGAGCCGGTCTTCGCCCCGCGCGGGCTCATCCTGGACCGCGGCGGGACCATGGTGGCGGTGAACGAGCCGGCCTACGCCCTGGGTCTGGTGCGCGAGGACGTGAAGAACCTGGAAGACACCCTGGCCCACATCGCCGAGATCACCGGCGCGCCCGCGGACAAGCTCCTGGACACCTACAAGCGCGCCCGCAAGCGCGTGAAGCCCTTCGAGCCCCTGCTCATCGTGCCGGACCTGACCTTCGAGCAGGTGGCCGCGGTGGAGTCCGACCACCTGCGCTGGCCCGGGCTGGAGATCGTCATCCGCTCGCGGCGCTACTACAAGTTCGGCCAGCTCCTGGCCCACGTGCTCGGCTACGTGGGGGACGCCAGCGAGGACGACCTGGAAAAGGACTCCAGCCTGGCCCTGGGCGACTACGTGGGCAAGAACGGCCTGGAGCAGGTGCTGGAGCGCCGCCTGCGCGGGGCCAAGGGCGTGCGCCAGCTGGAGGTGGACGCCACCGGCCGCCGCCTGTCCGAGACCATGCTCAAGAAGCCCAAGAGCGGCGAAGACATCGTGCTCTCCATCGACCTGGGGCTGCAGGCCACCATCGCCCGCCAGCTGGAGGGCAAATCCGGCTCCGTGGTGGTCATGGACCCGGACACCGGCGAGCTCCTGGCCCTGGTCAGCGCCCCGTCCTTCGACTCCAACGCCTTCACCGCCGGGCTCACCCCGGAGCAGTGGAAGGGCCTGCGCGACGACCCCCTGCATCCGCTCCAGAACCGGGCCACCCAGAGCGTCTATCCGCCGGGCTCGGTGTTCAAGCTGGTCATGGCCGGGGCGGGCTTCGCCGCGGGCATGCTGGACCCCCGCGAGACGGCCTTCTGCCAGGGCTCCCTGGCCCTGGGCAGCCACGTGTTCCGCTGCTGGCGCAAGGGCGGTCACGGCTCCGTGGACCTGAACCAGGCCCTGGTCCAGTCTTGCGACGTGTACTTCTACAAGCTCGGCATGAAGCTCAGCGTGGACCGCATCAGCTCTTTCGCCTTCGCCGCGGGCTTCGGTAAGCCAACCGGCATCGACCTGCCCCACGAGAAGGGCGGCACCATCCCCACCCGGGATTGGAAGCTCAAGCGCTTCGGCGAGAAGTGGACCAAGGGCGAGGACCTCAACTTCGCCATCGGCCAGGGCTACACCCAGGTCTCGCCGCTCCAGGTGGCCCGTTACATCTCGGCCGTGATCAACGGCGGCAAGCTCATGAAGCCGAACCTGATCCACGGCGACCCGCCCGTGGTCCAGGGCCGCCTCCCGCTCTCCGAGACCCAGCAGGCCATCATCAAGAAGGCCATGGTGGACACCGTGGAGGACCCCCGCGGCACCTGCCGCCGCATCCTGACCCCCGGCGTGGTGGCCGGGGCCAAGACCGGCACGGCCCAGGTGGTGCGGCTCACGGACGAGCTCAAGGCCATGCCCGAGGACAAGATCCCCTACCACATGCGCGACCACGCCTGGATGGCCGGCTTCGCCGAACAGGGCGACCGCCGCGTGGTGGTGGTGGCCATGATCGAGCACGGCCTGCACGGCGCCTCGGGCGCGGGTCCCTCGGTCAAGGCGGTCATCGACTACGTCTTTTTGGGCAAGGGCGTGGGCCCGGCCCCGGACGAACCGGAAGCCCCGGACAACGACGAATAGGGAGGACCCCGTGTCGCCCATCGACAGACGCCTGCTCATCCACATCAACTGGCCGCTCTGCGGCCTGACCATGATCCTGTTCCTGTGCGGGGTCATGAACCTCTATTCGGCCAGCGGCTTCCGCATGGGCGAGGGCATGAGCGTGGACGCCTACTACCAGAAGCAGCTCATCTGGGGCTGCATGGGCATAGCGGGCATGATCTGCATGATGTTCTTCGACTACCGCCACCTGCGCACAGCGGCCTGGCCCCTGTTCTGGCTGACCATCGCGCTTCTGGCCGCGGTGCCCTTCGCGGGCAAGACCATCTACGGGGCGCGGCGCTGGCTGGACCTGGGCTTCATGAGCTTCCAGCCCAGCGAAATGGCCAAGATCTGCATCCTCATCCTGGGCGCGCGCATCCTCTCCATGGAAAAGGAGCGCCTGGGCTTCCTCAAGCTTTTCATGGTCCTGGCCATCGGGCTCATCCCCGCGGGCCTGGTCATCCTCCAGCCCGACCTGGGCTCCGGGCTCTCCATCCTCCTGCTCCTGGGCGGGCTCATCCTCTACCGGGGGCTCACCCCGCGGGTCTTCAAGACCATGCTCGTGCTCGTGCCGAGCCTCCTGCCCCTGGCCTGGTTCGGCCTGCACGACTACCAGAAGCGGCGCATCCTCTCCTTTCTGGACCCGGCCACCGACCCCCTGGGCGCGGGCTACCACATCATCCAGTCCGAGATCGCCATCGGTTCGGGCCAGTTCTGGGGCAAGGGCTTCCTGGCCGGGACCCAGAGCCAGCTCCGCTTCCTGCCGGAAAAGCACACCGACTTCGCCGTGGCCGTGTTCGGGGAGGAATGGGGCTTCGTAGGCATGATCGCCCTGCTCACCCTGTTCTGCGTCTTCCTCTATCAGATAGTGATCATCGCCCGCGACCCGCGGGACCTCTTCGGCAGCTATCTTGCGGCCGGGATCTTCTTCTATTTCTTCTGGCAAATCCTCATCAACATGGGTATGGTCGTGGGGCTTATGCCGGTGGTCGGCATCCCCCTGCCGTTCATCAGTTATGGGGGCAGCGCCACCCTTGTGAATTTTTGCCTCATCGGACTCGCGCTGAACGTTTCCATGCGACGCTTCCTGTTCAAGCAGGGCTGACCCGGCCCGGCCGCGGCCGTTCCCCGGGAAAGCCAGCCCGCGAGGAGCCTTATGGCCAAGGACGAGATCAACGCCTTCCTGGGCGCCGGCACCAGCTACAACGGCAAGCTCCATTTCCACGGGGCCGTGCGCATCGACGGGAGTTTCCAGGGCGAGGTGGAATCCGACGGGACCCTGGTCATCGGCCAGGAGGCCGTGGTCCAGGGCAACATCCGGGTAGGCCAGCTCGTGCTCTCCGGCAACCTTCAGGGCGAGGTGGAGGCCAGGGACAAGGTGGTCCTGCACAAGACCGCCGACCTCCACGGCAACATCCGGACCCCGGTGCTGGTGGTGGAGGAGGGCGCGGTCCTGGAGGGCCGCCTGGACATGGCGGGACAGGCGGCCGGAGAAGATTCCTCCGGCTTGTCATAACCCGCACAAGCCAAGCTCCTCCAGGGTTTTCCGGCCTTCGAGTTCCCGGCTTTCCAGCAAAAAGGCTTTGACACACCGGGCGGAATCAGCTAAAGGGCCTGTGACTTTGTCTCAAAATTCACAATTTCTCTGGGGGCGGGTATGATTGATCTGGACTTTTCTTTTTTCATTCAGTTCGTCAACTTCATCATCACCCTGCTGGTCCTGAACATCCTCCTGTTCGGTCCCATCCGCGCCGTGATCAAGAAGCGTGGTGAGCTCATGGCCGAGAAGCTCGGCAAGGTGGAGCAGTTCACCACCCAGGCCGACGGCAAGCTGCGCGACTACCAGGCCGCCCTGGCCGATGCGCGCAAGGCCGGCGTGGACATCCGCAACGGACTGAAGGCCGAGGGCGTCAAGGAGGAGCAGGGCATCCTCTCTGCTGCGGGGCAGGAGGCCGCCTCCACCCTGAAGGCCGCCCGCGCCGAGATCGGCGCGCAGGCCCAGTCGGCCTTGGGCGAGCTCAAGAAGGACGTGGAAAAGTACGCCTTGAAGGCCACGGACAAGATCCTGGGCAAGGCGTAGAGGGAAGGAGGAACGGGCTTGAAACGGTTCACTTTCGTACTCTCGGTTGTGGCTTTGCTGGCGTTCTCGGTGGGAATCGCCCTGGCCTCCGAGCACGGCGGGGAAGAGCACGCGTTGCCCTGGGGCAACTACATCCTGCGCCTGATCAACTTCGGCATCTTCGTCGGCCTGATCTGGTACCTGGCCGGCAAGAAGATCGCCGCCTTCTTCGGCGGCCGCCGCTCCCAGATCAAGAAGGATCTGGACGACCTGGAGGTGCGCCAGAACGAGGCCTCCAAGCGGCTCAAGGACGTGGAGCAGAGCATCGCCAACCTGGAGGCCGAGCGCAAGTCCCTGATGGACGAGGCCCGGGCACAGGGCGAGGCGCTCAAGGCCGCGATCATTGAGAAGGCCAGGAAGGACGCCGAGCAGATCAAGGCTCAGGCCCGCATGTCCGCTGAAAACGAGTCCAAGGCCGCCATGGACGCCCTGCGCGCCCAGATGGCCGACATGATCGTGGAAGCGGCCACCAAGATCGTGCGGGAAAAGCTCTCGGCCAAGGACCACGAGCGGCTCGTGGATGAATACTTAACAAAGGTGGTGCTCAATTGACCGGGAACGTCGTAGCGCGCCGCTACGCCAAGGCCCTCTTCGCTTTCGGCGAGAAGAAGGGCCCTGCGGAACTTGAGGCGTACGGCAAGGAACTGTCGCAGCTGGCTGGGATCCTGGCGGGCTCCCCGGACGCCATGCGCTTCTTCAAGAGCCCGGTCTTCAGCGCGGACGAGAAAAAGGCCGTGCTGGGCAAGCTCCTGGAGAGCGTGGCGGTGAGCCCCTCCATGAAGAACTTCTGCGACCTGTTGGCCGACAAGAACAGGTTGCCCTTCCTTCCGGACATCGCCGACGCCTTCGGCAAGCTCCTGGACGCCCTCAAGGGCGTGGTCCGTGGCCGCGTGGTCACGGCGGTGGAGCTGCCCGAGGCCCGGCGGACCGATATCAAGAGCAAGCTGGAGAAGCAGGCGGGCAAGGAGCTGGTGCTCGACTACGCCGTGGATCCGGGCATCCTGGGCGGGGTCGTGCTCAAGGTCGGGGACAAGGTCCTCGACGCCAGCCTGCGGGCACAGCTCGACATTTTGAAAGAAACCATCAAGAGGGGTGAGTAGGGCCATGCAGATCAAAGCCGAAGAAATCAGCAAAATCATCGAGGGACAGATTTCCAACTATCAGTCCCGGGTGGAGATGAGCGAGACCGGCACCGTGATCTACGTCGGTGACGGTATCGCCCGCGTCCACGGCGTTGAGAACGCCATGGCCATGGAGCTGCTGGAGTTCCCCGGCGGCCTCAAGGGCATGGTGCTCAACCTGGAAGAGGAC